>DATGLW010000021.1:0-11372 GCA_035293965.1 Acidimicrobiales bacterium | reverse complement strand
CCGTGTCCCTCGAGCCCGGCCCGCACACGACCCAGCCGCCTGCCCGCTACACGGAAGCCTCCCTCGTGAAGGCCATGGAGGAGCTCGGGGTCGGCCGCCCGTCGACGTACGCCAGCGTCATCGGCACCATCCTCGACCGGGGCTACGTCTGGAAGAAGGGGACCGCGCTCGTGCCGAGCTTCACGGCTTTCGCCGTGGTGGGCCTGCTCGAGCGGTACTTCGGCGACCTGGTCGACTACGGCTTCACGGCGGCGATGGAAGACGACCTGGACGAGATCGCAAACGGCCGTGAGGAGGCCCTGCCGTGGCTGACCCGCTTCTACTTCGGTGCGGAGCCGGGAGGGGAAGCCCGCCGGGGCAATGGCCGTTCAACGGCCGGCAACGGTTCGGCAGCCGACGGGCGGGGCTCGGTCGGTGACACCGGCCGGCTGGGCCTGAAGCAGGCTGTCGCCCTGCACCTGGGGGAGATCGACGCCCGCGAGATCAACTCCATCCCGATCGGCACCGACGACCAGGGACGAGAGATCGTGGTCCGGGTCGGCCGCTACGGTCCCTACCTGCAACGTGGTGAGGACCGGGTCTCGGTCCCCGAGGGCCTGTGCCCCGACGAGCTCACCGTCGAGCGGGCACTCGAGCTGCTGGCCACTCCCTCGGGTGACCGGTGCCTCGGCACCGACCCTGCAACGGGCCTGCCCGTGTACGTGCGGGCTGGCCGGTACGGTCCCTACGTCCAGCTGGGTGAGGTGACCGATGCCGACCCCAAGCCGCGCACCTCGTCGCTCTTCGCGTCGATGTCGCCGTCGACGGTCACGCTGGAGCAGGCGCTCGAGCTCCTGCAGATCCCGCGCAGCCTCGGTGTCGATCCTGGCACGGGCGAGGAGGTCGTCGCCTACAACGGCCGGTACGGCCCCTATGTCAAGCGGGGGTCGGACACGCGGAGCCTGGCCAGCGAGGAGGAGCTGCTCACCATCGACCTCGGTGCCGCGAGGGCGCTGTTCGAGCAGCCGAAGACCAGGCGGGGGCGCACGGCCAAGGGCCCGTTGCGGGAGCTCGGTCCCGACCCCGACACCGGGCTCCCGATGGTGCTGCGCGAGGGTCGCTTCGGTCCCTACGTCACCGACGGCACCACCAACGCCTCGCTCCGGGCTGGCGACCTCGTCGAGACCCTGACCGCGGAGCGTGCCGCCGAGCTCCTGGCGGACCGCAGATCCGCCGGCCCCGCGCGCAGGGGGAGGGCGCCCAGGGCGTCGAAGACCCCGAAGGCGGCGAGAGCATCGAAGGCCCCGAAGCCGGCCAAGGCGACCAGTGCGGCGAAAGGGGCGAAGGCGACCAGGGCTTCGAAGGCGGCGAAGGCGACCAGGGCGATCCAGGCAGGGAGCGCGCCCAGGGCTTCGAAGGCGGCGAAGGCGACCAGGGCGGCCAAGGCGGCCAAGGCGCCAACGCGGGCTGCGGCGTCCAGAAGGGCTCCGGGGGGAGCCAGCGGCAGCGGCGGTGCTGACCCCTCGGGTTGACGGGTTGGGCGGGTCCCCCGTTCCGATCGGTGCGTGGTCCGGTGGGACCCAGGTGAGCCCGGCACGCGGCCCTGGCGTCGGTGGGCGCGAGCGGGGCCGACTCGTGGCCCTGGAGGGTCTTGATGGTTGCGGGAAGTCGACCCAGGCTCGGCTGCTCGCAGCAGCTCTCGGAGGGCTTCTCACCTTCGAACCGGGTGCCACCGAGCTCGGCGTGGCGCTGCGCCAGCTCCTGCTCGACACCACCAGGCGCCCCCCGGTGCCGCCGGCTGAAGCGCTCCTTCTGAGTGCCGACCGCGCCCAGCACGTGGCGGAGGTGATCGAGCCGGCGCTCCGCAGGGGCCAGTGGGTGGTCAGCGACCGCTACGCCGGTTCGACCCTCGCCTACCAGGGGTGGGGTCGGGGGCTCGACGTGGCCTTCCTCCGCCACCTCACCGAATGGGCGACCGGTGGGCTGGTTCCAGACCTGACGGTCCTGATAGAGGTCAGCCCGGAGGTGGCCCGAAGCCGCATCGCCCATCAGGCCCCCGATCGCCTCGAGCGGCTCGAGGGCTCCTTCTTCGAGCGGGTGCGCGACGGCTTCCATGCCCAGGCGGCTGCCGACCCCGTTGGGTGGGTGCTGGTCGATGGCAGCGGGAGCGTCGAAGCAGTCGCCGGCGCCGTGCGCCGGGCGGTGCAGGACCGGGTTGGCTGGCCCCGCTCAGCCGGTGATCGGCCTGCCGGTGAACCGGTATGAGCCTCGGTACGAGGGCGCGCGAATCGATGGGCGGGAGCCTCAGGCGATCGACGTGCCAGCGTCTCCACCGATGACCGGGCAGGACACGGCGGGCACCGGCATCGTCGGGACGCCCCCCGTCTTCGCCGAGATCGTCGGCCAGCCGACCGCAGTGGCGGCGCTGGTTGCTGCGGCGCGGCACCCGGTCCACGCCTACCTCTTCCGTGGCTCGGGCTCGTCCACGCGGGCGGCGGCCCAGGCGTTCGCGGCCGCCCTGCTGTGCCGAGCGGGCGGATGCGGAGCCTGCGCCGAGTGCCGGCGCGTCGCGACCGGCTCGCATCCCGACGTGGTGCTCGTGGAACGAAGCGGGCCGTTCCTCGGGATCGACGAGGCCCGCCGGCTCGTGCTCCTGGCCCAGCGCCGCCCTCTCGAGGCGAGCCGCCAGGTGCTCGTGGTCGCGGACGTGCACCTTGCTGCCCGGTCCGTGCCGGCGTTGCTCAAGACGGTCGAGGAGCCCCCACCAGCCACCGTGTTCGTGCTCCTTGCCGAGGACGTCCCCCCGGAGCTGGCGACGGTGGCCAGCCGCTGCGTGGAGGTGCGGTTCCCGCCGGTTGCCCTCCGCACGGTGGTCGAGTGGCTGGTCGGCCGAGGTGTCGACCACGACCGAGCGGTGCTCGTGGCAGAAGGATGCGGGGGCGACCTCGATCGGGCGAAGCTGCTGGCGGCCGATGAGAGCTACCTGGGCCGCGTCGAGCTGTGGCGCTCCGTTCCGTCGCGTCTCGACGGCAGCGGGAGCATTGCCGGTGAGCTTGCTCGGAGCCTGCTCGACGCCACGGAGCAGGCCCTGGTCCCTCTCCGCGACGCGCACCGGGCCCAGCTCGAGGCGCTCGCCGAGGAGGCGAAGGAGCTCGGCGAGCGTGGGGTGGCCGGACGCAAGCAAATCGTCGACCGCCAGCATCGGGAGGAGCGGCGCTACCGGGTCGACGAGCTGCGCCACGGACTTGGCGTCTTGGCACGTGCATACCGGGACCGCCTCGCCGACGTGGTCGGCAGCCGCGCCACGCCAGACCCGGTGGAGGCGCAGCGGTTCGAGACGGCGGTGGCGCACATCTCGGCTGCCGCCGCAGCCCTTCACCACAATCCCAACGAGCTGCTGCTGCTCGAGTCGCTGTTGGTGCGCCTCGGCGCTGTAGGAACGTGATCGAGCGGTTGCGCCCCGGCCACCGACGGATGACCCGGCGCCTGGCCTCGGACCGGTCCGGTAGCCTGTCGGGTCCGTCGCCTGGGTAGCTCAGCCGGTAGAGCAGCGCACTCGTAATGCGCAGGTCAGGGGTTCGAGTCCCCTCCCAGGCTCCAGAAATTGACCAGCTCACACGGCCATTGACTTCCTGGGCCCCAAGCCGCTACCCTCGTGTCCCAACAGTTGTCCCAACAGGTGTTGGGACACGCTGACCCGCCAAGGCGGAGAAGGGAGCCGGGCCGGTGGCGGGCAGCCTGCGCCGGCGAGGGGACCGCGGCCCCGACGTCTGGGAGCTCCGGGTGTTCCTGGGCCGGGACGCTCGAGGACGCGTGCGCCACCGCAGCCGCCTGTTCCGGGGGTCCAAGCGAGCGGCCGAGAAGGAGCTGGCCCGCCTGGTCCTGGCCCAGGACGAACGGCCCGAGGTGGTCCCCGACGAGGCCAGCCGGACGTGGGGCCCGACGACGACCGTCAACGACGCCATCGCCGGGTGGGAGGCCAACGGATGGGACGACCTCTCGCCGGTGACCGCCCGGCGGTACGAGAACATCTGGAAGGTCCACATCGCCGACGCCATCGGGACCCGCCGGATCGCCTCGCTCAGCCCCTACGACGTCGAGCAGTACTTCCGCCGTCTGAAGGCCAAGGGCGCCGGGCGTGAGACCGTGCGCTACGTCCGCTCGGTCCTCCACCGGGCCTGCCGCCTGGCCCGCAAGTGGAGCGGGAACCAGCTCCACAACCCGGTCACCGACACCGAGCTGCCGTCCTGGGGACTGGACGACCGTCCGGGACCCGTGCGGGCGCCCACCGTCGAGGAGGTGCGGGCCGTCATCGCTGCCACCGCCGGCCAGGACCTGCGCTACGCCGTGGCCCTTCGGGTCCTGGCGGCCACGGGCATGCGGCGGGGCGAGGCCTGTGCCCTGCGGTGGTCGGACGTCGACTGGGAGGGCGCCACGCTGACCGTCGACGAGGCCGTCGTGTCGGCCCACGGCGGGGCGGTGGTCAAAGCTCCCAAGACCCGGGCCAGCATCCGGCGCCTGGCCGTCGACCCCTCCACGCTGCACGACCTTCGCACCCTCCACGAGACTCAGCGAACCCTGGCCACGGCGTGCGGCACCACGTTGGACGACGACGGGTTCGTGTTCTCCTCGGCGCCCGGGGGAGAGGTCCCCCCGTTCCCGGACACCTTCAGCCGGGCGTTCAGCAAGGCCCGGAAGGCGGCGGGCCTCCCCGCCGACCTCCACCTCCACTCCCTCCGGCACTTCCAGGCCACCTCGATCGACACGGTGGTCCCAGAGCGTCAGAAGCAGGCCCGGCTGGGCTGGTCGACGGTCCACATGGCCCGCCACTACACCGACGCCCTCTCGTCCGAGGACCGGCGGGCCGCCAACCACATCGGCGCCCTCCTCGACGGTGAGGCTCAGGGTCCGCCACCGGACGCCCCGGCGGCGGGAGCCTCCGGCACGGGAACGCAACGGGGAGCCGATGGCAGCTCGCCGGCGAGCAGGCGCTCCACGGCCACCCGGGGGACGTAGGTGCACCCGCCGATCCTGTAGACGGGGAACGGCACCCTCCCGTGGCGGACGGCCCGGAACAAGGTGGTGCGGCCGACCCCGAGCATGATCGCCGTCTCCTCCACGGTCAGCAGGAGCCGTCTCCGGACCCCGGCACGACCCCCGGCGCTGGTCTCGGCGAGTCCTCGCATGATCTCCCTTCCCGAAGCCGGACCGTCCGTCCCCCCACTTGGAAAGAGGTCAGCGAGGAGCGCCGAACGGGTCGCGAATCTTCGGGCGGGTCAAAAGGGGACGACACCGGTCAACCGGGGTCAACTCGAGTGGCGGGCACGGTGACCCTGCCGACGGAGCCGGTGCTGACGGCGGTCAGCGCCTCGGCCATGGGTGAGCCGCCGCGTGCTTGGCTCCCTTGGCGCCTCGTCCTGCCCCGAGCCAGACGGCGTGGAACCGGTTCGGGTCCGATCGGCCAGGACCGGCTCGACCGGGCAGAGGGAGGATCTCGATTAGATCTTCTCTACTCATTCAAGCCGCCCGCCGTCGGCCGGCGGCTGCGCCGCCGCCTCCGGCGGGCGGTGCCGGGCCTGACGGCCCGGCCGTGTCGGAACGAGGGAGCTCCCCACGTGGCTCAGCCTCCCTGCGGCACCTCGTGGCGAACGGAAATGGCACCCGACCTCCCCGCCGTCGTCGGATCCGCCGGCGGGCTCCGGCCACCGATGGCCACCCGAGGCCCTCCCCGGGCAACCCCTCGGGGCCCTGGGACGTGAAACAAGGGTGCAACGTCGTTCACTGACCCATCCTCCCCGAGGAGGCGCGTCCTTCGGCGACGACCGCCCATCGGCCGCCAGGAGCGCCCCTCCGTCACCAAAGGGCGTCGCCGGCACGCCTCGGAGGGACCTCGGGTCATGAACCGTGCCGGCCGGCAATCGAGCCTGGGTCGTGTGGCGCTCCTCGCCGCCGCGGTCACCTTGGCGGCGTGCTCCTCGCCGGGGACCGTCGCCGCCCGTCGTTCACCGACGTCGACCTCCACGTCGATGAATCCGCCTGCTGGCGACGGCACAACGTCCACGCTCCCGTCCACGCTCACGACCACCACGCCCGCGGCGGCACCGGGGCCGTCATCGGTAACCTGGCCGCTGAGGACCATCACCAGCACGGGGTCGGACCAGGACGTCACTCCCGTCGGCTCGGCGCTCTACTGGCTGGCTCTCCCGGGTTCGACGCCGGGGAGCCCTTCGACCGTCACGCCTGTCCGCGACGACCTGGCCACGGGTCAGGTCGTCGACGGACCGTCGGTGCCCGGCGTGGTGGGCAGTCCCGCCCTCACCGTCACGGCCGGCTGGGTATGGGTCGTGAGAGGGGTCGGCGGCGAGGCACTGGTCGAGCAGCTCGATCCCACCACCCTGACCGTCCACGCCCAGCGAACCCTCGTGGTGAACGACACGCTCGGACCCGGGCCCCGGCCGCTTCTCACCGCCACCGTCGGCGGTCCCCTGTGGGTGGCCGACGGGGAGGATCTGTGGGCCCTGGACCCCTCCACCGGCACCGTCGAGACCGAGCTCGATGCCGGGGACGAGATCACCTCGCTGTCGACCGATCCGAGCGGGGCGCTGCTGTACACGGGGGGCGATCCACCCAGCCGGTCGGGCATGATCGTGACCGAGTACGACGCTCGCACGGGCAGGCAGCTGGACCACTCCGACCAGGAGGACGCCGTCGCCGCCGGGACGGTCGCCGCCACCGATGGCGGGGTGTGGGTGTCGTATCGCTCCGGGATGGCCGGGGGAGCGCAGGAGCTGTCGAGCGCCGACCTCGCCACGATCGCCCCGCCGCCCGGTTCCGGAAATTCGTTCGGCACCTTCGCTCAGATCATGGGCGTCTGGTCCAGCGTGAGCGACGGCGTCCTGTGGCTCACGAGTGCCACCGGTCTCACCTGTGCCGACCCCGCCACAGGCGCCGTGCGGGCCAGCGAGGCACTTGCTGGTTCCGACGGTCTCTCCGATCCGATCGCCAGCGGCGGCCTCCTCTACGCCGTACCCTCCTCAGGCGGGGTCGTGGCGATGACGCCACCGAAGGCGTGCTTCGGTACGTAGGCCCCTGGCACCGGCGGGACACCAACCGGCGCCCATCGCGCCCGATGAGCCCGCGGCCGACCGCTCTCGGAGGGGCTCCGACCGCTGGGCTCCCCAAGCCGGCCGAGCGCTCGGCACCCAGGAGCCATAGTCTCCAGCCGATGCTGCTCGGACGCCGGCACCGCCCCCGGGGGAGGCGAAAGGAGCTCTCGGTGCTGCTCCTGCCGGTACTGGCCCTCGCCGCCTGCTCGAACGGATCGGCGACCGGCACAGGCCGCCCACCCGGCCGGCACCTCGCCGTTCGCTCGCGGTCGTTCCCCGGCCCGTTCCTGCCCCAGCAGATCGTGTCGACCGGGGGCTCGCTGTGGGTGTTGGGGACCATGGGATCGACCGACCCCAACCGCTGTGCCGTCGAGCGGCTCGACCCGGAGACCCTTCGAGGTCCGACGTACCCGCTGCCCGAATGCGGCCCGTACCTGGCGGCCGGCGACAGCCATCTCTACGTGGTGGCGGTCCGCTACGTCGCGGGGAGCAACGGCGAGGACCTCCACCTCGAGACCGTCGACACGACGACGGGCCAGACCACGCTCGACCCGTCGGTCATCACGACAGTGGTCGGGAGCGGCTTGGCCCACATGGCCTTCGCCTACGGGCTGGGTTCGCTTTGGCTGGACTCCTGGAACGACCAGCTGTGGAGGATCTCGGCGTCGACCGGCGCCGTGACGGGCTCTGTCAGCGAGCGCTCGGTGACGAGCGGGGGCCATCCGTCGATCGTCGCCACGCGAAGTGGGGTCTGGCTGGCCGAGGGGCCCGGCGGCGGTCCGACCCTGAAACGGCTCGTCCCGGGATCGAAGGCCCCTTCGACGGTGTTCGTCGCCCCGGGCTCCGCCTCGATCCTGTGGCTGGCAGCCACGCCGGGCCGGGTGTGGGCGGATGTCGCGACCTATGCCGACGAGGGCCGCACCGTCCGGACCCGGCTGCTGGCCTTCGGCTCCTCCGGTCGCATGGTGCTCGAGACGCCTCCGGAAGGGCTCGGCAGCTCGCTCGTGGCCGGATCCGGGCACACCCTGTGGACGGTCGGTGCCGGGACCACCTGCGCCGGTCCCCAGCGCCTGTGGCGGGTCGACGGCACGACGGGGAGGTCCGTGGCCGTCACCACCCTCAGGTCACCCATCGAGCCCTGCCTGACCGAAGGCGGCTCGCAACTTGCCGTGGCTGGCGGCTTCGTGTTCGTCCTCGACGCCACCGGTGCGGCCTCGCCGGCAGGGGTGCTCTACCGCATCAGGCCGTAGCCACCATCGAGGACAGGACCGCCTCACCCTTCTCGATCGGGCCGAGAAGGAGGGAGGGAGAGCCTCGTCCCCCGAGTGCTGCGACGGGAGGCGCTTGCCCCGAAAAGGGGCGTCAAACGGCCACATGCGTGGGCCGGGTGAGCGCGACGAACGCCGCCGATCTGTCCCGTCCGGGAGACCGCATTCCGGCACCCGCTGCACGAACCAACGGTCTACGTTGGAGCTGTGAAGCGAACACGTCGAGGGGGATCGGAGCCGACAACGGTCAACGGGCTCGGCTTCCCGAACGGATTGCCCTCCCGGTCGGCGCGTCACCATGAGCCCGCCACGCGCTAAGGAGTCCCCATGTCACGAGTTCGCGTTCACAACTTCTCCGTCTCGCTCGACGGATATGGCACCGGCGATGGCCAGAGCCTCGAAACACCCTTCGGACATGCCGGAACGCGGCTCCACGAGTGGTTCTTCCCGACGAGAACCTTTCGCGAGATGCAAGGCGAACCGGGGGGAAGTACCGGGGTCGACGACGCCTTCGCCAGCCAGTGGGCGTCGGGCGTTGGGACCGAGATCATGGGACGGAACAAGTTCGGACCCCAGCGCGGTCCGTGGATCGATGACGAGTGGAGGGGCTGGTGGGGTGACAATCCGCCCTTCCACTCCCCGGTGTTCGTGCTCTCCCATTACCCTCGTTCGTCGATCGAGATGGCCGGTGGCACGACGTTCCACTTCCTCGATGCCACCCCCGACGAAGCTCTTCAGGCGGCTCGGGAGGCGGCCGATGGCCTTGACGTCCGCATCGGCGGGGGGGCCTCGACCATCCGGCAATTCCTCGCGGCGGACCTCATCGATCACCTACACGTCGTCGTCGTGCCCGTACTGCTTGGACGCGGGGAGCGTCTCTGGGACGGGTTCGAGGAGCTCGAAGAACGCTTCGACGCGGAGTCGGTCAGTTCCCCGAGCGGCGTAACGCATCTGACGTTCAGTCGCCGCCCGGCGCCGTTGCATCCCGTCTCCAAGACGCCAGATTGAGGTAGGAGTCACCGGTCGGGTCTTCGAGGCCACGGGATCATGAGACATCGGACGGCGAGGCGTGGCCCCTCAACGTCGGGCAGGTCTATACGACGCTCCAGCGCCTCGAGCGTGACGAGCTGATCGAGTCCGACGACCGCGGGGAGGAAGCCGGGTCCCGGAAGATGTTCCGCATCACCGAGGCCGGCCGAAAGGAGCTCGACACATGGTTGAGCACGCCACCGGACATGACCGAGCCACCCCGTGACGAGCTCGTGAACAAGGTGTTGGCCACCCTCCGCGTCCCCGGCGTCTCGGTCCACGATGTGATCCAGATCCACCGCCGGTACCTCGTCGAGCTGATGCAGCAGTGGACGCGGCTCAAAGAGGACGAGGCGGACTACGACCTCATTCGTTCTCGTCGCGGACGCCGAGCTCTTCCGGCTGGATTCAGTCGTCCGCTGGCGCCGCGCTCGCGGCTCCCCCGGAGAAGTCCGGCCCGCTCATCCGGCGGAGGTTGGTCGCCCGCCGATGAGCTACCTCGAGCTGCGCCGTGTGTCGAAGCGCTACGGGACCGGCGTCACCCGGGTGCACGCGCTCTCCAACGTCGAGCTCGCAGGCGAGCGTGGGTCGCTTGTCGCGGTGATGGGACCGTCGGGGTCGGGCAAGTCGACGTTGCTCACGATTGCCGGCAGCCTCGAAGAGCCGACCAGCGGCGAGGTCGTGATCGACGGTAGTGCGCTGTCATCGATGTCGCACGACGGCCTGGCGCGGCTCCACCGTCGCGGGTAGCCATGACCATCAGCCCATCGACCGGCGCTGTCGTCCACGACCGAGATCTCGCCGATTCCGCTCGGACTTCGCACGGCCTCGCACCGTCGAGCACGCCTTGGGCGAACGCGCCAACGGACCGGTCTCAGTCGCTGTGGACAGGCGTCGACTCGACGGCCACGGGGCAGGACGGATCGTCCTACAGGTCGCTCGACATGCGCCCATCAACAAGCCGATCGGCCCGCACACCCTCCAGCACGCATACAACATCGCGGGTCGCCCATCCCGCGCTCGTTCGTCGGATCCGAGCTCCTGGCGCCGTGCGGTGTTCTGAGCTCGGGCCATACGCGACAGGCTGGAACCGGCGTGTCTTCGACGCCGTCCGCCTCCGAGTGATCGAGACCGGCGAGGCGGCCCCAACGCGGCCGCCCGGGCGGCGGTCCGACCCTGGAACGGGGCACGTTCGGATCGATCCCCTCCCCCGCTCGTCGCCGAGCGCACGGCGCCGCTTCATCGTGGCCACGCGAAGTGGCGTCTGCCTGGCCGAGGAGCACCGGCCCGTCCCCGAAGCCTCCACGCTGCAGGTGCCTCCTGATGGCGTCGAGGGCGCCGGCAATGTCACCCAGCCTCTCCTCGTCCCGTCGGCTCACAGAGGGATCGCCTCCCGCTCGGCCTCGGCTCTCACGCCGGCCCGGAGGCTGTCGGCCGGAACGACGTCGACCGGGGGGCCCAGCACCTCGCCGAGCTCTCGCTCGAGTGTTCCGAGGGTGACCAGTCCGGTCCCCGGGGCCAGGTCGACGAGGAGGTCGACGTCGCTGTCGCAGCGGTCCTCCCCCCGGGCGACGCTCCCGAACACCCGGACGTTGACGGGATCGAGCTCCGCAACAGCCCTCCGGTCGGGCGTCGTGAAGGAGTCGGTCGTGCACCGAGGGGAGGTCATCCCCGTGTGGGTCCGAGTTGTCGACTTCGAGCGGGCCACCCTCTTCGTGCGGAGCGGCAAGTGGGCGAAGGGGCTCTCTTCTGGGTTTGCCACTCTCGAGCTGGTCCGCCCGACCTTCGTCGGCGAACGCCTCACCGACCACCTGTTCGTCTCATCGAGGGGGACGACCCTGTGCCCGGACTGGCTGTGCCGCAAGGTCCGCGGCCACTTCGCCAGTGCCGGGATCGACAAGCTCGGAGCTGTCACCTGACCGGCCCCCCGAGATGCGTCACGCCCCGCAGTTGATGCCTTCGGCCTGCTGCTGTGGGACAGAGAGTGCTG
>DATGLW010000020.1:0-7825 GCA_035293965.1 Acidimicrobiales bacterium | reverse complement strand
AGTCGCCGTCGAAGGTGTGGCCCAGGTAGCTGATGCTGTCGGTGTACTGGGTGAGGACGATGGGACCAGTCGGCAGGCTGGCGCCGAGGCTGGCGGCATAGGAGCGCCCGTTGGTGCAGTTCGACTGGGGGTTGCCGGTCCACCACGCCAGCCACACCGGCACCGCCGGCGAGTAGGAGGGGCCCACGATGCCGGCCCAGGTGCCCGGGGCCGTGTAGATCCCCACGTTGTTCAGCCCCTCGGCCCGCAGGCCGTCGAGCGCGCCCTGCACCTCTGCCGCGTTGGCCGTGACGTCGCCGGACCAGTTCGCCGGCTCCACGTCGAGCCACCAGGCGACGCCGGTGTCGACGCCGGCCGCCTGGGCCTTGGCGAAGGCGTCCTGGGCCGCGTCGAAGCCGAAGTTGCACGCCGGCGCGGCGCCGGGATCGGCTGGGGAGAAGGTGGCGCAGTTGCCGTCGGCCGACGACGCCTGCTTGCCGAACGAGAGGAACACGTACAAGTTGAGCCCGGCCCCGGCCCACGCCGCCTGCTGGGCCAGGCAGGGATTGACGCTCCCGAACGCCCAGCCCACCACCTCGACGACGCCGATCGCGTGGCCGGGCAGGGCCATGCCGCAATCCCAGTTGGACACGTCGTTGCCGTAGGCGCCGGATTGGAAGAAGAACCCCGAGATGGCCCCGGTGCCCCTGGCCGGCGCGATGCTCACCACCGGGCTGTTGAGCACCTGGGGGGCCGAGCCCCAGTACCCGGCGTCGCCGAAGGCGGACACGGCGCCGTTGCTGTCGGTGAACCAGTAGCCCTGCCCGCTCGGGGTCGCGGCCATCCCGACGATGGGGTGCCGGAGCGGCACGCCCCCCATCGAGCCGTCGAACGGGGCGTCGCCGAAGGCGAAGATCCCCCCGTCGGAGGCCACGAGCCAGTACCCCTGCCCGTCCGGCGTGGCTGCCATCCCCACGATGGGCTTGTTGAGCACGAGGTTCCCGGTGGAGCCCTCGAAGGGGGCGCCGAAGGCGAAGATCCCGCCGTCGGAGGCCACGAGCCAATACCCGCCGGTGGCCGGGTCCACCGCCATCCCCACGATCGGACGGTTGAGGGGCCGACCCCCCATCGAGCCGTCGAACGGGGCGTCGCCGAAGGCGAAGATCCCCCCGTCGGAGGCAACCAGCCAGTACCCCAGGGAGTCGTGGGTCCCTGCCATCCCCACGATCGGACGGTTGAGGGGTCGACCCCCCATCGAGCCGTAGAACGGGGCGCCCCCGAAGGCGAACACGCCGCCGTCTGCTGCCGCCAGCCAGTAGGCGGTCGAGGTCGTCGAGGCCTTGGCCGGGCGGCCCCCAGGGAGCTCCACGGCGACCAGCGCGGCGAGCAGGAGGACCAGCACGGCGAGGCCACGGGCTGCCCGCCGTGCCACGGGCTTGCGCGCGGCTGCGCCACGAATTGTCCGGGTGGACTCCGCCGATCGAGACACGCCGCCACGTGAGGCTACTCGACCCGTTGGGGCCTGGCCAGCAAGTGGGGTTGAACATGGCCTCGCCCGGCCTGCGCCGTGCCCGCCGCCTGCGCCCGGCCCGCTGGGCCCGCCGCCGTGGTTCAGACCGTGTCCGCCGCGTGCGCCCGGCCCGCTGGGCCCGCCGCCGTGGTTCAGACCGGGCCCGCCGCCGTGCCCGCTGTCCGGCCCGCTCCGTGCCGCGGGCCCACCCGTCCCGCCCCGTTACTGCCCCTGCAGCAGCTCTGCCACGCCGAAGGCAAGGTCGAGCGACTGGCGTGCGTTGAGACGGGGGTCGCAGGCGGTGGTGTAGCGCTGGTCGAGGTGGTCTTCGAGGATCTCCTCGGCGCCGCCCAGGCATTCGGTGACGTCGTCGCCGGTCAGCTCGACATGGACGCCGCCTGGCCACGTGCCCTCGGCCCGATGGACGGCGAAGAACTCGCGGAGCTCGGTCATGATGTCGTCGAACCGCCGCGTCTTGCGGCCCCGGTCGCTCACGAACGTGTTGCCGTGCATGGGGTCGCACGCCCACACCACGGGATGGCCGGCGTCGCGTACGGCGCGCAGCAGCGGCGGCAGCGCCTCGGTGAGCCGACCGGCGCCGAAGCGGGTGATGAGCGTGAGGCGCCCCGGGACCCGGCGCGGGTTGAGGCGCTCGCAGAGCGCCAGCACGTCGTCGGGCGTCGCCCGGGGGCCGACCTTGCAGCCCACGGGATTGCAGACGCCCGAGAGGAACTCCACGTGAGCCCCGTCGATCTGCCGGGTCCGCTCGCCCACCCAGATCATGTGGGCCGAGCAGTCCACCCAGTCGCCGGTGAGCGAGTCCTGACGGGTCAGGGCCTCCTCGTAGTTCAAGATGAGGGCTTCGTGGCTCGTCCAGAAGTCCACCTGGTGCAGGCTGGCCTCGGCCTCGAGGTCGATGCCGCACGCGGCCATGAACCGCAGGGCTCGGTCGATCTCGTTGGCGATGCGCTCGTAGCGTCGACCCTCGGCAGAGGACGCCACGAACTCCTGGTTCCACGCGTGCACGAGCGAGAGGTCGGCGAACCCCCCCTTGGTGAAGGCCCGGAGCAGGTTGAGGGTGGCCGCCGACTGGTGGTAGGCGGCCACGAGGCGCGTCGGGTCGGGCCGGCGCGCCTCGGGGTCGAACGCGTCGTCGTTGACCATGTGGCCCCGGAATGCGTCGAGCTCCGTGTCGCCCACCCGTTCGGTCGGGGAGGAGCGCGGCTTGGCGAACTGGCCGGCGATCCGCCCGACCTTCACGACCGGCACGCCCGCGGCGTACGTCAGGGCGACCGCCATCTGCAGGATCACCTTGAGCTTGTCGCGGATGGCGTTGGCGGAGAACTCGGCGAAGGACTCCGCGCAGTCGCCAGCCTGCAGGAGGAAGGCGCGCCCGTGGGCGACCTCGGCCAGCGAGGCGGTCAGCCTCCGCGCCTCGCCGGCCACCACGAGCGGGGGGAGCGCGGCCAACGTGGCCTCGACCCGCTTCAGGGCTTCCTCGTCGGGCCATTCGGGTTGCTGGACCGCAGGGCGGCTGCGCCACGAGGCGGCGTGCCACGGCGAGAGCGGCCGGCCCGCTCCGGCGGGCGCGCCGGGCCCCGTCACAGGGGTGCTCCTGCCTGCGGGGCCGTCGGGCATGGCACCAGCGTAGGGCGTCGGCAGCACGGCGGGGACGAGGCCACGGCGTAGGCTCGGTGCTCGTGCGTGCCGAGCGGGTCGGGCTCCTCGGGGGGACCTTCGACCCGCCCCATGCAGGACACCTGGCGGCCGCACGCTCCTGCCGCGACGCGCTGGCGCTCGACCGGGTGCTCTTCGTGGTGGCGAACGATCCCTGGCAGAAGTCTCCCCACCGCCCCGTGACGCCCGCCGAGGACCGCTACCGGATGGTCGAGGCGCTCGTGGCAGCCGAGCACGGGCTCGAGGCGAGCCGCCTCGAGATCGACCGCGGCGGCCCGAGCTACACCGTCGACACCGTCGAGGAGCTGCGGGCTCGGGCGGTGGCCACCGGTCTGCCACCGCCCGCCCTCTACCTGATCGTCGGCGCCGACCTGGTGCCCACGCTGCACACGTGGGAGCGTGTCGGGGACCTCCGGCAGCTCGTGACCCTGGTGGTGGTCAGCCGGCCGAGAAGCCCCACCGCGGCCGCGCCGCCTGGCTGGCAGGCCGAGATCGTCGACGGGCCGCGAGTCGACGTCTCGAGCTCAGAGCTCCGGGCGATGCTGGCCGAGGGTCGCGACGTGTCAGGGCTCGTGCCCGATGCCGTGGTGCGTTGCATCCGCCGGCGGCGTCTGTACGCTGTGGCCGGATGACCGTTTCGAGTGCAGTGGCGCCCGCGTCGCCCGCCGAGGTCGTGCTCGCCCCGGGGCACGTGGCGCGCCCCCGGGCGGCACTGCTCGCCGAGCGGCGGCTGGCCCTTCGGCGGCAGCGGGCGTGGGCCCTTCTCGGGCTGGCGGTCCTCGGCGCGTCGTCCGGGGCGACCGTGGCAGTGCTGGGCATGGTCCGGTGACCCGCCGGTGACGTCCCCGGCCGCCGAGCGTCCCCCGGCAGGCGGCCCCGGACGCCCCCCGGTGCCCCCTGCTGCCCTCCTGGCGGCCGAGGTGGCCGACGAGAAGCTCGGGCGTGACACGGTCGTGTTGGCCATGGGTGAGCTGCTGGGGCTGGTCGACGCCTTCGTGATCACGAGCGGCCGCAACCCTCGCCAGGTGCGGACGCTCGTCGAGGAGATCGAGCGACGCCTCAAGCAGCGCCTCGGTCTCCCGCCCGCGTCCATCGAAGGGTTGCAGGACGCCTCGTGGGTCCTGATGGACTACGGCGACGTCGTCGTCCACGTCTTCTTCGACGAGAGCCGCCGGTACTACGACCTCGAGCACCTCTGGTCGAGAGCCCCCCGCCTTGCCTGGCACGGCGCGGTTCGGGCCGCTCCTTGAGGGGCGTGCCCGGTCGGGCAGGCTCTGTCGCATCGGACGCGGGCGGGCACCGGGCTCAACTCGAGCCCTGCTCGCACCCCATCTGTGCCGAGGTCGGCGCGAGCGGGTAGTTGGCGACCGACACCGTGGCCTGGTAGGTCCCCGGCACCTGGGTCGGGACGGCAACCGGCACCCCTTCGATCTCGAAGGCCACCTGCACCTCGGGGTGCTTCAACCATGTCTCCACCGTCCAGACGACCTGCTCCACGGCCTGCACCCGGCTGCTCCCGCCGACCAGGCCGAAGGCGGAGCTGAGATCGACGGTGGCCGTGTTGTCCTGGGCGTCGGCCGACAGCACCGAGGTGCCAACCGGGATGGCGGTCGTGAGGGGCTCGTTGGCGGACGGGCCCGCGACGAGGGCCGCCAGCACGGTCGCCAGGTTGTTGCTGTGCACCCCGACGGTGCGCGGGACGGGCCGGAGGACCTGGCAGGCGTCGAGGAGGTAGACGTCGACCTGCACGCCGACCTGGGGAAGCGTCGTCGGCGGGATGGGCGAGAACAGCGGACCGCTCTTCGAGAGCACCTCGGGGGCTCCGCTCGGGATCCCGCAGGCGGCGACGGCCGACCCGGCGAGGAGCGCGCCCGCCACCGCGAGCACGGCGTGCCAGGGCTGGTGGCGGTTCGCGCCGCTCACGGCCCGGCTCACGGCCCGGCCCCTTCCCGGACGTTCCGGCGGCCATCCGTGAAGCCCCCGGGCTCCTCGGACCGGCCTGGCTCGTCAGAGCCCGGTGGGCCCTGCAGCGCGACCGGCTCGTCGCCGAGGGGCAGCTCGATCACGAAGCGGGCCCCGCCCCCTTCGGCCTCCTCCACCCAGACGGCTCCCCCGCAGACCCGTACGTGCTCGGCCACCAGCGACAGCCCGAGCCCCGTGCCGGTCCCCCGCCCGCGCCGGCCCGCCGCCTGGCCGCGGTAGAAGCGCTCGAAGACGCGGTCGCGCTCGGTCTCGGGCACCCCGGGACCGCGGTCTTCCACCGCGATCCGGACCGCCGGCCCGCCAGCGGCAAGCCGGTTCTGCGCCGGCCGGCCGCTGGCGTCGCCGATCGGGGGCACCGGGTCGGCCGACCGCGGGCGCGCGTCGTTGCGCGCCGCGCGAGCGGGGCCCACGGTCACGCGGGTGGGCCCGCCTCCGTAGAGGGCGGCGTTCTCGAGCAGGTTGGCCATCACCCGCTCGAAGCGCCGCTTGTCGACCTGCAGGCGGGCGTGGCGAACCGCGCCGTCGATGTCGACGGGGGGCGGGCGGGTGAGGCCCGGCACCGAGCGGGCGCCCGCCTCGACGGCCCGTTGGACGAGCTCGCCGACCTCCACCTCTTCGAGCACCACGTCGACCGAGCCGGTGTCCGAGCGCGAGATCTCGAGGAGCTCGGACACCATCCGCTGGAAGCGGCGGAGGTCGTCGCCGAGCAGCGACAGCGCCTGGCGGGCCCGTCCCGACAGCTCGTCTCGGTGGGCCTCGAGGACCTCGAGGGTCGCCGACAGCGTGGTGAGGGGGGACCGGAGCTCATGGCTCACGTCGGAGGTGAAGCGGGTCTCGCGCTGGATCCGCTCCTGGAGCTGGTCGACCATCCGGTTGAAGGAGCTCGTGAGCCCCACCAGGTCGGGGTCGTCGACGGCGGCCGGCAGGCGCGTGTCCAGCCTGCCGTTGGCGATCGCCACTGCCGCCCTGGACACCCCGACGAGGGGACGGAGCGAGCGGAGGCTCGCGCGCCGGCCTACCAGCGCGCCGAGGACGGTCGTGATGAGACCGGCGGCCACGAGCGCCAGCGCGAGCACCGACAGGGTGTGCTGGAGGTCGCTCAGGTCGAAGACCTCGAAGTAGGAGGCGTGCCTGCCAGGCACGATGATGGGCACCCCGACGGCGATCGCCGGCTGGCCGGCGAGCAGGAAGGTCTCGGAGCCGGGCGTGCCGCTGCCCACCAGGGCGCGCAGCGCCGCTGGGATCGTGCTCTCCTGCACGAGCAGCGACGTGGAGGCGGGCACGCCGTCGACCACGAGCACCGAGTTGGGAGCCGACACCCGGATCGCAGGGGAGTCGAGCACCGCGTTGGGGTCTGGCGACGACGCGGCCAGTGTGGTCCGCACGACCTGGGCGTTGGAGTACGCCTGCTGCACCGACGTCGACACCCGGCCACCGACGAGGTAGTGGCGCGCCGTGAAGTAGGAGATGCTGCCCATCAGCACCGACAGGCAGAACGCGCCCAGGGTGAACAGCAGGGTCACCCGTCCCCGGAGCCCGAGGCGCGACCACAACCTGGGGCGCCGCCACAGCCGACCGCGGCCGCGGGAGACGGGAGCCCCGCGGGGGGTCACCTCACGGGACCAGCTTGTAGCCCATTCCGCGGACGGTCAGGATGTGCCGTGGCAGGGCCGGGTCGGGCTCGACCTTCGTGCGCAGGCGCCGGATGTGCACGTCCACCAGGCGACCGTCGCCGAAGTAGTCGTAGCCCCACACTCGGTCGAGGAGCTGCTCGCGGCTCAGGACCTTGTTGGCGTTGGCGGCCAGCTCGCACAGCAACCGGAACTCCGTCCGGGTGCAGTGCACCTCGGTGCCGTCGCGCCGCCGGAGCAGGCCCTGCTCGGGCATGAGCTCGAGGTCGCCGAAGGTGTGGACGTTGGGCTCGCCCTGGGTCGGCCTGGCTCGACGCAGCAGCGCACGGATCCGGGCCCCGAGCTCTTTGGCCACGAAGGGCTTGGTGACGTAGTCGTCGGCGCCCGCCTCGAGGCCCGCCACCACGTCGTGGGTGTCGGTGCGGGCGGTCACGATGATGATGGGGACCGCGCTCTGGCGGCGGAGGGCCCGGGTGCACTCGAAGCCGTCCATGCCCGGCAGCATCAGGTCGATGAGCACCACGTCGGAGGGTTGTGCCGCGAAGTGGTCGAGCGCGTCCTCGCCGCTGGCCGCCTCGTCGACCTCGTGGCCCTCGCCTTCGAGCGCCAGGGCTATCGACGACCGGATCCGCTCGTCGTCCTCGACGACGAGGATGCGGTTGCTCATGGCGATCGGTCCACCTTGCCTTGGGGCCGGGCGGGGCGAGCCCCGGCGGTCCCGGTTGAGTCGGCTGTGGGGGATGGACCAGCGGCTGGCCTTCCCCGTCGGCCAGGTACCGCGCCATCTTGCCACAGGGTGCTGGGGGCACGAGCGCGCGGTGGCCCAGGTGGGACCGCCCCTGCCGCTACCGTTGATCGCCGTGGAGACACCCGGGCCGCCGATCGCCGGCGGCTGGCGTGCCGAGGCGTTCGGCGAGTGGCTGGCCGGGCGCTCACCTGCCACCGCGCGTGCCTACGTGAGCGACCTGGCCGACTTCATCCGATGGGCCGAGCGCGGCTCGGCCCGGGGCCCCGGTGACGTCGACCGGCTCCTGCTGCGCCGCTA
>DATGLW010000019.1:0-11744 GCA_035293965.1 Acidimicrobiales bacterium | reverse complement strand
GGGTGATGGTCTTGGAGGTCACCCCGGGGGCGCTGGCACCCGCCGGCCCTGCCGCCAGCACCACCGGAGCCGACATGACCGCCCCCAGCGCCGCCGCCGCGGCGAACGTGATCCTCTTGCGGACCATGGCCCCCTCCCCTCCTGTTCGTGCAGCCCGGCGCCTGCCCGGCTCCCCTGCGACCGGTGGCTGGCCGCCGGCAGGGGGAGTGTACACCGTACTCGGGCCCCGCCTGCAACATTCGATCCCGTTCCGCAATCCGTGACACGCTGGCGCGGCCAGATTGGCGCCTGCCGACCGGACAGCCCGAGCTCGGTGCCGCGCGTGGGAGCCGTCACTTCACACGATCGCTCCTGTGGCAACGAGCTCCTCGTAGCGGGCCCGGCTCAAGCCGAGGAGGCCCATGAACACCTCCTCGTTGTACTGGCCCATGACCGGTGCCGGCCCGCGAACCCGGGCACCACCGTCGCCGATGCGGAAGACCACACCGGGGAGCGGTGCGGGACCGGTCACCGGGTGCGTAACCCATTCGAAGAACCCCCGTTCGTGGAGGTGCGCGTCCCATGCCAGTCGGGCTGCAGTCATGAGGGGGTAGGCCGCAACCCCCACCGACTGGCAGGCCGTCGTGACCTGCCACGGCGACAGGCCGGCCGTCCACGTGCCGATGGCGGCGTCCAGCGCAGCTTCTCGTTCCTGGCGCTCCTCGAGGGTCGCCAGCTCCCCGACTTCCACGCCGGCGGCGTCCAGCACAGCGCGCAGGGCGGCCCACGCCGGGTCGCCGTCCACGGCGATCGCCACCCAGGCGTCGTCGCCGGCACACCGGTAGAAGCCGTGCGGCGCCATGTCCGGCGACTTGTCGACGAGGCGGGGCACGACCCACCCGGCTGAACGGGTGATGATCGGGCCGGCGATCATCGCGAGCAGGCCCTCGACCTGCGAGTACTCGAGATGACGGCCGACGCCGGTGCGGTCACGCTCGTCGAGCGCGGCGACGATCGCCAGCGCGCCGAACAGGCCGCCAACCGGATCGCCATAGAAGATGTTGATCGGCGTGGGACCGTCGTCGGGGTGCCCGATGACCGACGCCAGGCCAGAGGCGTACCCGAGGTGGTCGCCGTAGGCCACGTACTCGCTCTCAGGGCCGGTCGCGCCGTACGCCGACAACGAGAGCAGGACGATCTTCGGGTTGACCGCCGAGAGGTCGTCCCAACCGAGACCGAGGCGGGGCAGCACCCGTGGCGAGAAGTTCTCGATGACGACGTCGCTGATCGCGGCCAGCTCCAGCACGAGCCGGCGGCCCTCGGGATGCTTCAGGTCGACGGTCACCGAGCGCTTTCCGCGGTTGGTGGCGCCGTACCAGCCGCTGCGCTCGTGATGGCGCACGCCGTCGGCGAATGCGCCCGACAAGCGCAGCATGTCGAGCCGGCGGCTGCTCTCCACCTTGATGACGTCGGCACCGAGGTCGGCAAGGACCATCGCGCAGTAGGGGCCGGCCCAGGTCCAGCCGAGGTCCAGCACCCGGACGCCCGCGAGCGGTGCCTCGCTCATGTCGCCTGCCGCCACCGGGCGGCAACGACGTCGGCCTGCGTAGGCCTCGTCACCGGCCATCCGGGTGGCTCGAGCAACGGCAGCCTCGGCGCCTCGGCCGGGATGCCCGCGATCTCGACGTGGCGCCAGACGCCGCGGGCCCGGAGCTGCTGCCAGGCGAGCACGTCGTCGAGCGAGCGAGGGAGCGCGATCGGGATCCGGCGGCGTTGCCCTTCTTCCAGGAGCTCCAGGCGGCGCCATCTGGCTGCCCACTGGGAGAGCAGCAGGGTGAGCGCGTCGTTGTTGGCGAGCCGGATGTCGGGGTCTGCCCCGAGCTCACGCACCGCGTCGTCGCCCACCCACGCGGTCAACGCCTCCCATTGCCGCGGGTCCAGCGTCCGCAGGTAGACGTCGCCATCGGCGGCGGGAAGGATCATGCCGAGCGCAGTCGACGCCGTGCTCGGGTGGCCGACGACGATGCCGCTCCACACGAAGACCGGAAAGACGCCGTGGAGAAGCGCCGCTCCCACCTCCTGGACCGACACGTCGGCCGCCACCGCCTCGCGGCGCGCCCGAGCCCAACGGCGGCCCACCAGCGCCGCCGTGGACGCCGCGAGGCCGGCCAGAGCCTGCGGCTGACAGCCGGGCGGGAGCACGGGCACGTAGCGCGCCACGTCGCGGTGAGGCCGGCGGGTGATGTTCGCCAACCCGGTCGACGCCCACTCGGTCAGATCGGTCATGGCGAACCCGCTGTTGGGCCCTGTTCGGCCGAGGCTGCGGACCACGACCAGCACCTGTGCCTCCGGCCCTCCGCGCAGTCCCGCAACGTCATTCGGCACGCCCGTGGCGAGCAGCTCGGCGTCGTCGAGATCGGTGAGCACGACGTCGGCCAGCGAGGCCAGCTCACCGAGGTCGGGGCCTTGGTCCGCGTCGAGCGTCTGGCGGCCCCGGTCGTAGTACGTCGCCTCGGGTTCGGGCATCCGGCGGCCGCGAACGCGGACTTGCACGACGTCGGCACCGAGCGCGGTCAGGACCAGGCCGGCGGAGGCCACCGCGAGGTGCCGGCCCAGCTCCAGCACGCGGGTACCTGCGGCCGGCCGCATGGCATCCGCCGCCTGCTGTGGCACGGCCTCAGCATACGAGGCACACACGCCGGGGACCGGGGACTACGGCGATGACGGCGACGCTGACCGGCGCCCAGCTTGGGCTGGCAGGGTGCTCACCCCAGTCGGGCAAGGAAGGGGGTGACCGCTTCGAGGAAGCCCTGGGTGTTGCCGGAGTGGACGTTGTGACCGCAGCGCGGGACCGTCACCAGCTCTCCCTGGGGCAGCGCGGCGACGAAGCGCTCGGCCGCGTCGGCCTCGAAGACGTCCGACTCCGAGCCTCGCACCACGAGCACCGGGCAGGCCAGCCCCTTCACGTCCTCGAGGCCGACGGGCGTGCTCGACGGAGCGGGCACCCGCCGGTGGTCGACTTTGCTCACGTACTTGCCGTCGACCCGGCGCAGCATGTTGTACTTGACGGTCCGGGCGATGTGCTCGCGCGACCGGAAGCGGTCGTACTTGACGACGTTGTCGAGGAACTCGTCGAGATCGTCGAACTCGACGTTACGGGTCACGAAGTCGTGGACCACCTTCGTGCCCTGCGGGCTGAGCTCGGGTCCCACGTCGACGAGCACGAGGCCGCGCCCCACGCCCGGGTGGGCGAGAGCGAGGTGCATCGTGACGATCCCGCCCATCGAGTGGCCCATAATCACGGGCTGCCCCAATCCTTGGTCCTCGATGAAGGCCAGCGCGTCGGCCGCCTTGGCCTCGATCGAGTAGTCCTGGTCGCGGGTCCACTCCGAGTCGCCGTGCCCGCGCTGGTCGAGCGCGAAGACGTGGTAACGGTCCGAGAGGTGGAGGCTGACGAGGTCCCACGAGTGCGCCGATTGGTTCCCCCCGTGCAGCAACAGCACGCATGGCGCACCTGGCTCGCCCCACTCGAGGAAGTGGAACCGGAGGCTGCGGACCACCGTGTGGCGCGACACGTACCGTACGTTGGGGCTGTGGGGGATGCCGAGGTCCGACGCGCTCTGCAGCAAGCTCGCGAACTCCGGCGACGCCGTCATGTCCAGGGGTGCCAGGTCGCTCGCGAACTCGTTGAGGTACACCGGGGCTCGAGTATAGGGGTGCCGTCGAGGGGCCGGCTGGCCGGCTGCCCGCGACTCTCCAGGTCGGCCCGCCCCGGCCAGGCGCCCCTGACTTGCCCGGGCTGCGTGGCCTCGCCGGCCCGGCCTGCCGGAGGCGTGCGGGCCCGGCTCGTCCGCGACCTACGATGCAGGCCAGGTCGCACACGCGATCGGCAGGCAGGCGATCGGGGGAGCAGTCCGAGGAGGAGCACATGGACCCGTTGACCGCTCATGAGCGCGCGCAGAAGGCGTTCGCCAGCGTCCTCGCCGGCATCGGACCCGACCGGTTCGGCGATCCGACCCCGTGCGCCCGCTGGACCGTACGCGACGTGGCGGAGCACATCATCGGCGGCAACTTCAGGGTGGCCGGGGTCACCGACCCGCCTGCCGACGACGACCTCGCGGCCCTGCACGGCGCCTCTGCGGCGCAGGCACAGGCCACGTTCGCGGCCCCAGACGGCCTCACGCGCGACTACGTGCTTCCCTTCGGTTCCCTGCCGGGCAGCGTCTTCATCGGCCTCCGCACGACCGACGTCCTCACGCACGCCTGGGACCTCGCCAAGGCGACGGGCCAGCCGACCGACCTCGACAGCGAGCTCGCTGAGGAGCTCCTCGCGGCGTCGCGGGAACGCATCGACCCGTCCTTCCGGGGTGAAGGCCGCCCATTCGGCGAGGAGCAGCCCTGCGCGTCCACCCGGCCGGCCGCCGACCGCCTGGCTGCCTTCCTCGGCCGCCGCACGGACTGATCCCGGCCGAGGCTGCGGCGGGCCCGCTCAGCCGGGGCGGACGCCCAGCGGGTCCACGATGCGGGTCATCGACACCGTGGCGACCACGCCCCTCGTATCCGAAATCGTCGCCTGCACCTGGCCGATCCCGGTCCGGCCGATCCAACTTCGGCCGGCCAGGCTGAGCCATTCGCCCTCGGGATAGCGCAGCACGTTGAGCGCGACGTCCGCGTTGATGCCGCGCACGGGCAACGCCCTGGGCTGGCCGATGCCGTTGGCGAGGTCAGCCGTATAGGCGAGCCTGGCCACGGGAAGCGACGGGTGGCCGAGCACGACGGGCACCCGCAGGCGCACCCAGGCCGGGTCCCTGAAGTACCCGCCCTGGCCCTCGAAGAGGTACTCGACCGCCCGGCGCGATCCGGGCCGGGCAGGAACGGGCCCGGGGAAAGGCTCCTCCTCCACGTCGCGCGGCTCGGCGGGCAGCGGGACCGAGGCTTCGCCCGTAGGGAGCGGCGCGTCGCCGAGGTCCGCAGTGCGGATCCGCAGCGCCGACGCGCGCGCCACCTCGGTGCCGCCCGCGAACAGCGAGGCGGCCACGATCTGGATCCGCTTGCCCTGGCGGACGACCTGCACCACGGGTGAGAGCGGGGCGAGCGGCGCGGGGCGCAAGAGGTCGACCGTGAGGCGGGCGATGCGCATCGGAGTGAGGGTGCCAACTCCCTCGACCAGCGTGGCCAGCAGAGCCGAGGGCGCGCCACCGAACTGCGCACCGGGGTCCCACGGACCCTGGGTGTACAGGGTGGGGCGGAAGGTGCCCCGCCGGCGCTCGAACAGTGCCTCGAGCTGTAGAGGGTCCCCGGCCATCGCCGGCGCAGTGTGGCAACACGGTCGGGGCCGGCGCAAACTACGGGCACGGGGCGCTCAGGGGCGCGAACCGGCCCACGCACGGGCTACCCTCGCCCCGCGACCCCGGAGACTCGCCCGCGACCCAGGAGAAAGGCAACCGTCATGACCGAGCCACGCCGGGCGCTCCGGTCCCTCATCGGGTCCGGCCCGCCCTTCATCGCTGCCGACTGCTACAGCGCGCTCACCGCACGCATCGTGGAGCGGGCGGGGTTCGAGGCGGCCTACATGGGCGGGCATGCCACGGGCATGATGCACTACGCCATCCCCGACTGCGGCGTGCTGACGCCCACTGAGATGATCGACCAGGCGGCACGCGTGGCCGAGGCGGTCTCGATCCCGGTGATCGTCGATGCCGACCAGGCAGGCGAGTCGGTGGCCGACGTCCACCGCAGCATCCGCCGCTACGAGCGCGTGGGGGTGGCCGGCGTGCACATCGAGGACGAGATGACGCCCAAGCACTCGCCCTTCGACGGCCCGCTCCTCGCCATTGCCGACATGCAGGCACGCATTGCCGCCGCGGTCGATGCCCGCGACGATCCCGACTTCGTCGTCATCGCGCGCTGCGACGAGCTCTACAGCGACGGGGGTGGCGGCGGCGGTTCGCTCGACGAGGCGATCCGCCGCGGCGTCGCATACGCCGAGGCAGGCGCCGATGCCTACCTCCCGACCTTCGCTCCAGCTGACGCGATCCCCCGGATCGCAGCCGAGGTCCCCCTCCCCATCGTCGGCTACGGGAAGCTGGTCGACGGCCTGGCCTTCAGCCTCTTCACCGGCTGGGGCACCTCCGCCGCCGCGCGCGCCCACGCCGAGTGGGCGTCCCACCTGCGCCGGCACGGCGACCTGCCCCCGGAGGCCTTCGGGTTCCCCGACAAGGACGAGCTCATCGACCAGCCGCGCTTCGACCGGGTCGTGACCGCTTGGGCGCAGCGGACCGGCCGGCCCCTACGGCCCCGGGACTGACGCCCGCAGGGCAGAGCAGAGTCCGCCGGAGGCGGGGAGAGCCGGCCCTTCCGGGCCCGGGACTGGCCGGCGGCCTCCGCGGGCCGGCCCGCCTCGTCCCACGTGCGCCGACCAGGCGCCCCGTTGACGAGGCCGAGCTGGCGGGCCCGAGGCGTCCAGGCGGACGGTACGGTGGGGCTGGCGCCCCAGCGACGGGCGCGCTGCCGCAGGAGGGACCACGATGCAGCAGATCACCCACTGGGTCGGGGGCAAGGCCGTCCCGTCGTCGTCGGGTCGCGTGGCGCCGGTGTGGGACCCCGCCGCAGGCACGGTCCGTGCCGAGGTCGGGCTGGCCGACGCGAGCGAGGTCGATACCGCGGTGGCGACGGCCGTCGAGGCGTTCCCGGCCTGGCGCCTGTCCACCCTCACCAGGCGGGCGGAGCTCATGTTCCGGTTCCGCGACCTGCTCGACGCCCATCGGCGCGACCTCGCCTCCCTCGTCACCCGCGAGCACGGCAAGACCCTGGGCGACGCGCTGGGCGAGGTCGCCCGGGGCATCGAGAACGTGGAGTACGCCTGCGGGATCCCGAACCTGCTGCGCGGAGCCTTCAGCGAGCAGGTTTCGACCGGGGTCGACGTCTACTCGGTGCTCCAGCCCCTGGGGGTGGTGGCCGGCATCACCCCCTTCAATTTCCCGGTCATGGTGCCCCTGTGGATGCTCGCCAACGCCGTCGCCTGCGGGAACTGCTTCGTGCTCAAGCCCTCAGAGCGCGATCCGTCGCCCTCCCTGTTGCTGGCGGAGCTCCTTGCGCAAGCCGGCCTGCCCGACGGCGTGTTCGGGGTCGTCCAGGGCGACGCGACGGCCGTCGACCGCCTGCTCGAGCACCCCGACGTGCAGGCAGTGTCCTTCGTCGGCTCGACCCCCGTCGCCCGCTCGATCTACGCCACCGGCACGCGTCACGGCAAGCGGGTCCAGGCGCTGGGGGGGGCCAAGAACCACATGGTGGTGCTCCCCGACGCCGACGTCGGCCTGGCCGCCGACGCAGCCGTCTCCGCCGGTTACGGATCAGCGGGAGAGCGATGCATGGCCGTGTCGGTCGTCGTCGCTGTGGGCGAGGTGGCTGATCCTCTGGTGGCAGCCATCCGGTCCCGCCTGCCGGCGCTCAAGGTGGGCCCCGGCGACGACCCAGCCAGCGATGTCGGCCCGCTCATCACCCCCGAGCACCGCGACCGAGTGTGCGGCTACATCGAGGCCGGTGCGGCGGAGGGGGCCGAAGTGGTGGTCGACGGGCGCCGTGCCGAGGTGCCGGGCAACGGCTTCTACCTCGGTCCCACCCTCCTCGATCGGGTCAGCACGGACATGACCGTCTACCGCGACGAGATCTTCGGGCCGGTCCTCTCCGTGGTCCGGGCCAGCTCCTACGACGAGGCGCTCCGCATCGTCAACGCCAACCCCTTCGGCAACGGCGCCGCTCTGTTCACGAGGAGCGGGGCTGCGGCGCGTCGCTTCCAGGTCGAGTGCAGCGCGGGCATGCTGGGGATCAACGTCGGCATCCCCGTGCCCGTGGCATCGTTCAGCTTCGGCGGCTGGAAGTCCTCGCTGTTCGGCGACACGCACATGTACGGGCCCGACGGCATCCGCTTCTACACCCGGACCAAGGTGGTCACGAGCCGGTGGCCCGAGAGCCTGGCGACCGACATCGACCTGCGCTTCCCCGGCACACGCTGACGGCTCCCAGGCCCCTTCCCCGGCTCGGCCAGTGCGGGCCGATCTGGTCGTCAGGGCACGTCGAAGGCGACCATCGGGACGATCTCCGACGTGACGGCTACCCCGGCTGCTGCCGCGATCGGCTCGAGGTGGGCAGCGAAGGTCTGCCAGTCCTTCTCGCTCTCCCACACGTCGAAGATGGCCAGCCCGTCTCCCTCCCCGAAACAGCTGTGCATCTTGATGCCCTTGGGCTCGACCCCCGCGGCGCGCAACCCTTCGTCGATGCTCCGGTACACCTCCTCGGTGAGGCCGGACGGATGGATGTAGACACCGATCATCGCTCGCACCCTTCAGTTGGGGACCAGGGTGTGACGCTACCCGGCCACGCCGAGGGCGTCGAGGGTGAAGGAGCCGCTCGGGAATGCCGGCGCGGCCCGACGCTGTTGACCACCCTGCGCCGCCCACGCCTGGCAGGGTGCTGCCGGCCGCGACGCCGGGAGAGAAGGAGGCCCCGATGCCTGCTGTGACCGTCGACGACCCGCTGACCCTTCCGCGGATCCCTGAGCCCGACCCCGTCTTCACCCCCATCCGCTCGGTGAGGCGCCTGACCACTGCCCCGGCCGGGTTCGAGGGTGAGGGCTTCCCGGTACGGCGCGCCTTCGCCGGCGTGCCCCTCGCCGAGCTGGACCCCTTCGTCCACATGGACCAGATGGGCGAGGTCGACTACGGCCCCGGCGAGCCCAAGGGGACGGCATGGCATCCGCACCGGGGCTTCGAGACCGTCACCTACATGATCGACGGCGCCTTCCAGCACCAGGATTCGATCGGCGGCGGAGGGTTGATCACCGACGGGGCGACCCAGTGGATGACCGCGGGAGCCGGCATCCTTCACATCGAGCGCCCGCCCGACGAGCTCGTGGCCAGCGGGGGCCTGTTCCACGGGATCCAGCTCTGGGTGAACCTTCCCGCAGCCGACAAGTGGGTGCCGCCCCGGTACCAGGACATCGAGGCCGGCGCGGCGGTGCTCCTCTCCTCGACCGACGGCGGAGCGCTGGTCCGGGTCATCGCGGGTGAGGTGGCCGGGCACAGAGGGCCGGGCGTGACGCACACGCCCATCACCATGGTGCACGCCACGGTGAGCCCCGGCGCACGCCTCGTCGTGCCCTGGCCGATCGAACAGAGCTCTCTCGTGTACGCATTGAGCGGGCGGGGATCGGTCGGGCCCGATGCCCGGCCCATGGAGTCGGGTCAGCTGGCGGTGCTGGGAGGCGGCGGCGCCGTCGAGGTGCGGGGCGCGTCTGCGGGACCGGGGGCTACGAACTTCGACGTGCTCCTCCTCGGCGGTGCCCCCATCGCCGAGCCGGTGGCAGCCTATGGGCCGTTCGTGATGAACACGAAGGAGGAGCTCGCCCAGGCCTTCGAGGACTACCGAGCCGGTCGCCTGGGACAGGTCCCCGCCCAACACGTCGGGAGCTGACTCGGGCCCCGGGCCGCGCAGGCGTGGCCGAAGCGCCGTCACCGCGCGGCACGGCAGGGCACGAGGCAGCATCGCTCGGCGTCCCATCTCGACGCGTCGGCGTCCAGCCAGTAGGCACGGCGCCACGGCGACGCACCTCGCCGCACCGCCCGGCCGCAGACCACCACCACGACCGACGCCGCGCCGGCGAGGCGCAGGGCAGCGGCCGCGCTCTGGGCACGGGCCCCGGTCGTATAGATGTCGTCGACGACCAGGACCCGCCGCCCGGCCACCGCCTCCAGCATCGCGCCGGCCACCTGGAAGCCGCGCACGCTGGCCCGCAGGTGCCCGAGGGGCGCGGGTCCGCGGACCAGCACACCCCTGCGAACCCCGAGCCCCGGCACCTGATGGAGCGGCGCCTCGCCGGGCCTGAGGGTGGGCGGGACTGCCACTGCCAACTCGAGCGGCCCGCCCGCGAGGTGCTCGAGGCACACCTGATGACGGGCGAGGAAGGTGACGAGTATGTCGCTGACCGCGGCGGCGAACCGGTGGCGGGCCTCGGTGACCGGGGCAGCCTTGTAGCCCGACAGCACCCGCGCGAGGGGGCCAGGGACTTCGCAGAGGCTGGCCGGCACCACAGGGGCAAGGGGCATCCCGAGCGCCCCTCGAACGGTGCGGCAGCAGAAGCACTGCGCCGCACGCGGTCGGCAGGGACCGAAGCAGGCGCTGCACGCGACCGGGCTCGACACTGGCAGCCCCCGGCACAGGCGGAGGCTGTCGGGCAGGTGCCGCGCCGGTCGGGACCCTTCGATCTCGATGCGACCGAACGGTCCCTTCCCACACCCGGCCTGACCAAAGCTGACGCGGCGGAGCGGCTGGCTAGCATGGGATCGGCTGCTTCGGGGTCGCCCCAAGGGAGCTTTGGCGTCCGAGGTCCGGGGCTGGAAGTCCGGTACCCGGGAGTGCGGGCCGGAGGACGGCACCGGAGGAAAGGAGCGCCGTCATGGGCACTGCGGTGATCGTCGACGCCGTCCGCACCGCGGGCGGCAAGCGCAACGGCAGGCTACGCAACTGGCACGCGGTCGACCTGGCCTCGGAGCCGCTGAAGGCGCTCGCCGAGCGCAACGATCTCGATCCAGCCCTCGTCGACGACGTCATCATGGGGTCGGTCACCCAGGTCGGGGAGCAGTCGAGCAACGTCGGACGCTGTGCCGTGCTCGCCGCCGGGTGGCCCGAGTCGGTCCCGGCAACGACCATCGACCGGCAGTGCGGGTCCTCCCAGCAGGCACTCCATTTCGCCGCCCAGGGGGTCATGGCCGGCGCGTACGACGTCGTCGTGGCCGGCGGCGTCGAGTCGATGACCAGGGTGCCCCTCGGCTCGGCGGCCAGCCGCGAGCTCGGGTTCCCCTTCGGGCCACGCGTGGCAGCCCGCTACGAATCCCGCGGGGGGCTGGTCAACCAGGGCATCGCGGCCGAGCTCATCGCCGAGCGCTGGGCGATCAGCCGCGATGAGCTCGACGCCTTCTCGCTGCGCAGCCACGAGCGCGCCGCTCGGGCCACCGACGAGGGCCGCTTCGGCCGCGAGATCGTCGCCCTTCGCGTGCGCGACGACAGCGGCGCCGACACCGATGAGTGGTTCGACGCGGACGAAGGCATCCGCCGCGACACCTCGATGGAGGCTCTCGCCCGCCTCAAGCCCGCCTTCCTCCCCGAGGGTGGCAAGGTCACCGCGGGCAATTCGTCGCAGATCACCGACGGCGCCTCGGCCGCCCTCGTCATGAGCGAGGAGCGGGCCGCCTCCCTTGGCCTGACCCCCCGAGCCCGGTTCCACGCCTTCGCCGTCGTGGGCGTCGACCCGGTGACGATGCTGACCGGGCCCATCCCGGCCACCGCGAAGGTTCTCGAGCGCGCCAAGCTCACGCTGGACGACATCGACCTGATCGAGATCAACGAGGCCTTCGCCTCGGTGGTGCTGGCCTGGGAGCGCGAGCACCGCCCCGACATGGCGCGCGTCAACGTGAACGGCGGCGCCATCGCCCTGGGGCACCCTCTCGGAGCTTCCGGCACCAAGCTGCTGGCGACGCTCCTCAACGAGCTGGAGCGCACCGGCGGGCGCTACGGGCTGCTCACCATGTGCGAGGGTGGCGGCATGGCGAACGCCACCATCATCGAGCGCCTCGGCTGATGTGGAACGGAATGTCAAGTGGTGGCGGCGCCCCGCTTCGCCAGGAGTTTTTGGGCGCGCCGAACCAGAGGTTCGGCGTCTGATTGCTGCCTGGCAGGCGACGGGGCCTCCGGGTCAAGACGGAGCGCCC
>DATGLW010000018.1:0-9089 GCA_035293965.1 Acidimicrobiales bacterium | reverse complement strand
CGGTCACTCCAAGCATCCGCGATAGCGCCGCCTGCGGGACCAGGACGCGACGCCCGATCCGGATCGAGGGAATGTCGCCTCGGCGGACGGCTTCGTAGGCGAACGCGCGGCTTATCCCGAGGGTCGCGGCAGCCTCCTCGACGGTGAGCGTGAGGCGCGGCGGCATCGAGACGGCGATGCCTCGCTCCGGCTCGGGAAGGCCGAAGAGTGCCTCCTCGACCCCGAGCCGGAGGGCCTCCCGCTCCGACGCCCAGTAGTTCGGGTTCGAGACCGTGATCTCGACCGCCTCGACGGACGGATCGAGCGCCGGTGGCTTCTCCTCGGCCATGCCGCCATCCTGCCCACGGGACTGCGGGCTCGCAAACAGTCAACGTCACACCCATCCGGCATAGTGGTTGGGATGTCTGGCGCCGGTACCTCTGCCCTCTCCGAGGCGGCGTTCGTCCTTGCCGCCTTGGGGTCGGTCGTGGCGACCGCGTCGCTGACGTGGCAGGTCGCCACGTTCAAGCTCTCGGGGAGCCGGGTGAAGGCGACCCTGAAAGTCGGAGGGCTTGGCGTCGGAGGCGCGCTGACGGCGCCGGTCAAGGGTGACTGGTCGAAGATGCTTCGCCAGCTCGCCCAGCAGGGATATGGCACTCCGTGCCTCGCTGCAGAGGTGAGCAATGTCGGCCGACTTGCTGTCGACGTCGTCCGGTGCACGGCGGTGTTCAGCAACGGCATGGCATTCGACCCGGCGTCCCATCCGGCGAATCCGCCGAGGGATACGCGACTCGACCACGGCCAGGCCAAGACGTGGTTCGTGGAGCTGGTGCCACTCCAAGCGGCGGTGGATGCCGCTGCCGCGGTCGGGCTCGCCAAGTCCGCAGGACCTCAGGAGGTCCGTATGCGGGTCGAACTCGGGACCGGCCGCTTCGTGACGACGCGGGAGTGCCTGACGATCGCGCCGCGCAGGTAGGCGGTGTCGCTGAAGATCGCGAGAATTGGATCGTCAACGATGACGAGATCACGGAGCAGCCGATCTTGTTGACGCACAATGGAATCCCGCCCGGGCGGATCGGATTTCTTGCTACTGCTTTGCGAATGAACGGGTGCTCACGGGCCGGATTCCGGGTCACTGGAAGGACTGGACAACCCACCTGAGCTGCCCATATGGACGGGGACGCACGGCGTGGACGGACGGTATGCGACTACGGATCAGAAGGTTGGGGGTTCGAATCCCTCCGAGCGCGCCGGCCGGCCCGGCCGGCTGTGCTGGCTGACACAGCGCAGCCCTCAGCGGGCTTTTGGCAGCCTCCTTGTGCGTCAGCTCGCGCGCAAGTAGGTGCGCACCGCCCTTCGGATCAGCTCTGAGACGCTGATGTGCTGCTCGGCTGCCTTAAGCTTAAGCAGCAGGTCACGCTTGAGATCGGGGTCAAGCCGCACGGACTCGACCGTGGAGGGCCCACGACCCAGGGCGGGACGACCTCCTTGGCGCCGACGGAGGATCTCCTCCACGTCGTAGCCTGCCTCGGCTTCATCGGCCATGGCCTCGACATCGCGGTCGGCGATCGGGCTGCCGTCTGCCCGAGTGCCGTGTATGGCCGTCATCGTGAAGCCTTCCCTCTTCCGAGAAGGCGCTCGTACTGGGCCTGCATTTGCATCGCGTGAATGACGGCCGGACCCTGTGGGCGGTCCATCACGACCAGGTCCAGCATGTTGCCAGCTGCATCGGGACCGAGCAGGGGGTAGCGGAGAGGGTCTTCTCCAACCTCTTCCACGACCAGTGCATGCCGCAGAGCATGGTCGACATCGGAGGGGTCGATGCCGTGGCGATTCGCCGACCCGAGGATGTCCACACGCCAGTTCGTACTACAAATCCGAGTGGTCGCTGAAGCGGGCACCCAGCATTGCACCCAACGAGTCGTCTCTCGGCGTCGCCCCTGGTCCCACCTTGTCTGAGTGGCCGAGGGACTTGGCCAGTAGGCCGCACAAGCTGCGCTGTTGCGCGACAAGCCGAGGCCGACAGCTGTGAGCGGCGTGACTTCCTGATCACCCCCGGCCCTGGTCTGGCTGTGCTCTTTGCGCGCCGACGGGGCGTGGAGTTGGCCCGAGGGGGGCGACCGACAGCAGGATGGCCGGTCCCTGAACGCGAGGGACCCCTCCCGCACAGTTGGTCGCTGGAGCCGGGAGGGGTCCAAGGCGGTGTTGCCACCCATGGCCATCGTATGGCCCTCCCCGCTGTCCGTCGATACCTACGCGGCGGCCGGATGCAGCGTGGAGGTGCCCGAGACCCCATGCCCGTCGTGCCAGCGGGTGCTGGCCCGATGGTCGGGCTATTGGCGCTTCGTCCGTGAGGCCGGCCGGTGCCTGCGAGTGTTCGTCCGACGGGGGCGTTGCCGGACGTGTCGGGTGACCCACGCCCTGCTCCCGGCGTTCGCCCTGCCGCACCGACTCGACGTGGCCGAAACCGTCGGCGCCGTGCTCGACGCCGTGGTCGGGGGTCTCGGCGGGGTCCGGCCTCAGTCGCCGAAGGCCGTGACGCCCCGCCCCGCCTGGACGAAGAGCCGCCCACCGCCGACCGCGAGCGAAGGGAAGGAGGTCGCCGACGGGTCCACCGCTTGCGAGACGAGGATGCGGCCCGTGGCGCCGTCGAAGCCGGTGAGCTGCCCGCCGCGCGAGACGTCCCAGACCACCCCGCGCGACACGACCGGCGGGCCGGGCGCCGGTGGGCCGGCCACCCACTCGGGTGCCAGGGTGTCGGCGGGCCCCACGGCCACGGCGGTGAGCCCGTTGCGGCAGGGGACGAAGACCGTCGCCCCGTCGACGGCGGTGCCCCCGAAGGCGCCACCCCGGCAAACGGTCGCCTCGGCCAGCTGCCCCCCCACGCCGCCGAGGTGCCCGGCATCGAGCAGGTAGCCCACCCCGGCCTTGCCGACCTGGAAGACGAGGCCGGTCCCGACGAGTGTCGGCGACACCGACCCGAGGTCGAGGTCCGACTCGTTGAGCTGCGCCCAGTTCGACGGCGCGAAGAAGTCCTGGAGCTGCAGCGCTGCAGAGAGGCGGAGCACCGAGTTGCCCCCGTCGTACGACGTGGTCGACGCGCTGTTGCCCGTCGCCACGAGCAGCGCGCCGCCAGGCTCGACGACGGGTCCTGCTGGCGCCCAGATGGCACCTTCCCGAGCGGTGGGGATCGCGAAGGTCACCTGGGCGTCCCCACCCGAGGTCGGCAGGGCGACGAGGAGGCCCCGGTAGTTGCCGCAGTCGCCGAAGAGGCCTCCGAAGGCGACGACGACCTGTCCATCGTCGAGGGCGAGGGCGCCGCGTTGCTGCTCGGCCAGCGGGTCGACCCCGCTCAGGTCAATGGTGCGCCGGCTGAGGACTTGCCCATCGGACACCCGCAGAGCGACGAGCTGGTGGATGCCGGGCTCGACGAAGGCCACGACCCACAGCACGTCTGCCCCCTCGTCGATGACGGGGGTGCCGGTGATCCCCGAGGGGTCGATGTCGCCGCAGGGGAGGGAGCTGGCGGGCACCGGCGAGCCGAGGTGCGCGGACCACTGTATGGCCCCGGTCGCGGCATTGAGCGAGTACACGGTGTTGTTCTCGGTCGCGACGAGCACGTGCTGGCCGTCGACGAGGGGCTCTGCGTAGACCTGCCCATCGAGCGGAGCCGTCCACAGAGCGCGCAGCCCGACCGCAGCGGGCCCGTCCGGGCTGTCTCCTGAGCGGGTCGCGTCGTGGTGGTAGGTGAGCCAGGCGGAGCCGGCCTGGGTCGCGGGGATGGAGGGCGCAGACGGGGTGGACGGCTCCGAGGGGGCGGCGCGTCGGGGCACGGTCGTCGCCCGGCCCCTGCCGGCAGCGGTCCCCGGCCCGCCGCAGCCGGCCAGCAGCACGGACAACGCCGCGACGACCGTGGCGATCGTCGGCCCCAACCCCGAGGCGCACGGCGCGCGGCGGAGCCGGCGGGGGAGCACCGCGCGGCCGAGGACGGAGTCGGGGCTGGAGCGGCGGTTTACGCGCCCGAGGTTACGCGGCGACCCCACCCGGGCGGGGCCCGCCAGCTTCCTGGGCCCGGGAGCCGCTCGACGCCGCTCGTGGCGCCACGGAACGCGGCGGGACCACGGGCGCTCATGGCGCCGCCGCGTCGAGCTCGATCCGCAATCCCGCGAGCGCCTCCCGATCGATGCGCGCCCGGCGAGCTCCCGTGGGCCCGTGCCCGGTCTGTGTGGCGACGCCGAGGCGCGACAGCCGGGCCAATTCTGCATCGAGGTCCGCGACGGCGATCCCGCAGGCGAGGATGCCTTCGCCCCGTTCGGCGAGGCGACCTGCGATCGCCCCGCTATCGTCGGCCGGCTCGAGCAGGAAGATGCGCTGCCCGAGGTGCGGGTTGGCGCACCGGAACGAGACGCCCCGGCCCCCGTGCTCGTCGTCGACGACCTCATCGGGGGGGCCCAGGGCGAACATCGTCGCGTAGTCGTCTGCCGCCCGCGCCGCGTCCGACACCGCGATCGTCAGCGAGGAGAGCCCGCGGTAGTTGGCGTTCGCTCCCTGTCCGAGCAGCATGCCGTCGATGACCTGGTACAGGACACCGTGCGTGCGTCGCGGACCCAGCCAGACGAGCCCTTGCCCCGGCGTGCCGCGGTAGTCCACCTCCTGCGCGTCCCAGCCGGCAGTGGTCTGTGCCACGTCGCCGACGTCGATGCTCATGCCGTAGAAGCCGTCGCCGCCGCGGGCGAGGAAGCGGTGGAGCTGCGAAGAGGCACCTGATGGCTCCACCACACCGAGAAAGCCGTCACCGATGGCGAACTCGGCATTGTTGAACGCGCCGGCACCCTCGCCGGCTCCTTCGAGCATCCGGCCCGCCGTCAGGCCAAGGACCCTGTTGATGCGTGGCAGCCACTGGCTTCGGTCGTGCACGCAGACGATGATGTGGTCGAGTCGACGGATCACTCGGCTACCTCCCTGTTCCGACGAAGCCGACCGGGCCTGGGCGGCTTGTGGACGATGGACGCTGTCCATGTGGGCCACTTCGATCTCGGGGACCTCTGTCGTGCTCGGCAACAGGTAGTCCATGAACGTGGTGGTGAGCGGGTTGCCGTCGGGGTCGTAGACGAAGTCAGATCTACGACGGCGTGGTGCAGGGCACCGGCGGGGTCCTCCTCCATCCGCGGGTTGCTCATGTTCGCGCAGTCCTCCGCCACGATGTAGCGGAGGATCCGCGTATGCCAGGTTGTGGGGACGATCTCGACCGACGTCGGGCAGGGTGCCGGAGGCTTCGGGCGAGCCCTTCACCGAGATGACCCCCGTCGTAGGCCGTGATGGTGCACTTGTCTTCCCGACTCGGTGCTGCGCTCTCCCCGCATGAGCCGGATCGGCCTCACCAGGTGACCGTGCCACCCGTAGGCCCAATAGTGCAAGACACAAATCATTACGTGCCATGAGGGCCCGACCTTCGGTGGGCGGCCGATTGTGGTCGCGGGATCACGGGATCAGCAGCACGGTCCTGCCGGCGGGCTTGGTCGGCCACCGCCCTCCCGTGCTGAGCCCGCTCCGCACCCCGGCAGCCTCTAGGGTGGACACCGTGCCCCCGGTTGCCTGCCAGGAGTGCGGAGCCCCCGATCCGAGAACCTGGCTGGACGAGGTGCCCCTCTGCGACCGTTGCCTTGATCGGCGAATGGCCGAGCTGACCGGTCGACCCACCCTTTCCGACCCGCCTCCTCCGGTTACCCTCTCCGATGCCGAGGGGAAGCCCCGAACCCTGCACTACCGCCTGCTTCGGCAAGCTTCGGGCATCGAGGTGGAGCTCGAGGAGGTCAGTCCACGGGGCGAGGGGTTCCACGTCGGCCTGCTGGGCGCCCACGACGCCGACGTGGAAGAGCTGCTGGACCACGTCCGGCGGCTGGCTGAGGCTGAGGTAGGGCGACGCCAGCTCGAGCCCAACCCCCACCGCGCGGGTTGGCTGATGGCCGGCGACGAGCTGGTGGGGCGCCTGGCGTGCTCCGAAGGATCCGACATCGGGGCCTCTTACGACGTGATCGTCGACGGGCGGCGGCTCACTTGGGACGATCTGGGACGGGCCCTCGAGCCGTTCGAGGGCTGGCGGCTGCGCCTGGTGATCGAAGACCGCGTCGAAGACCTGCGACCGGATGCCCACGTCATCGACCTGGCCGGCCGCAGGACGGACTCGCACCCGGGCGGACCGGTCGAGTGATGGGATCCCTTCCGCCCGGCAACGGTTGACGATCACGACGGCACGCGAAGCGGCCAATGCCCGTGACGCCGACGGCGGCCGCCACCGGAACCCGAGGCACGAACGAAGGTGCCACATTGGTCGATCGAGGCAAAGGTCGACCGGAACGAAGTACGGAGGAACCGAGCTCGATGGAGATCGCCGTGAAGAAGGCGCTCGGCGTCGGGACCCTGATCGGGCTGGCCGGCCTCGTCGTGTGCGCCTGTGGCCCGAGCACGATCACCGGCACCCCCGTGGCCTCGTCGCCTGCAGGATCCACCACGAGCGCGCCTGCAGCCGCGAGCACCACGAGCACCACCACGGTGCCGACGGCGACGTGCCAGAGCAGCCAGTTGGAAGCCAGCCTCGAAGGGGTGCAGGGAGCTGCAGGCAACGTGGCGGCGGCGTTCTGGATTGCCGACATGTCCGGAACCCCGTGCGCCCTGGAGCCGAGCATCACGGTGGATGTGCTCGACGGGAGCGGGACGATCCGCATGAGCGCGTCCAAGGTCCTCCCAGCCCCGATCCCACTCGGCGCCGACGGCGTGATCCCGTCAGGCTCCGTCGTCGCCCAGCCCGGCCAATCCCTCGGACTGGCGTTCGTCTCGCTCTTCTGGCCCACGCCGCCGAACGTGGTCGGTTCGACCGACGGCCAAATGCCCCCGGCCTATCTTCGTCCCCACGAGCATTCGGATCTCGTTTGGCGGGGTTGCTCAGGTCGTCGTCGATCACCCGCAATTCGAGGGCCAGACGATCTCGATCTGCCCGTCGGTCATCTGGATCGAAGCCGCAGGACCGCTCTGAATCTGAGGGTTCCGAGGCCTTCAATCGAGAGCCGCGCGTAGCGACCCTGATCCGACGCTAAGACTCAGGCGCGAGCGGGAGGAGGCGTACCGACGAGGGCGACCGAGAGCCGGCAGCCTGCCGGACCCGCCCTCCACGCGTGGTCGACACCGGTAACGACGACGCAGTCGCCCACTTCGAGCAGGTGGGCGCCGTCGTCGAGGATCACCTCGATGCTGCCCTCAATGACAAAATCGAAGTCGAGGGTGTCGGTGTGGTGCATGGGGGCTTGCGTGTTCGGGGCCCAGTCGACAACCAGCCATTCCGTGGCGCCCGGAGCTACCCCGAGGTCCCGGGTGTCCGCACGTCCGGATGGTCGGGGCGGTGGGCTCGACTCGGTCTTGTACAAGGACTGGACGGCGACCGGACCCACTCCTCGGTCGATCTCGACCTCTCCTACGACACAGGACCGTCCGTCGGCGCCGGTCCCGGTGACCATGCATCGCACGCGACCATCTTGCCAGCCGCGATCGCATCGTTCCTCTCCCACGTCGCTCGTCCCGGGGGGCGTCCCGTGCCGGCTGGGGCCGCCCGCGGTCTGGGCCTCGCCGCGCCGGCCGTAGGGCCTCCTGTGCCTCGGCCGGCGGCGTCTTCCCTCGGCTGTGGCCGGCTGGCCTGTGCGTTGGCCCGAAGCTCGTCGAGCCCGGCTCGCACAGGCTGGGGGGATTCTCCGATCCGAACCGACCGATGCAGGTGTTCCAGGTGAGCGGAGGCAGCTTCCCCACCCTCACTCTTGTCCGGTGACGAGTACGTGGGGGAGATCTTGGCGGCTGCGGATGTTGAGTTTGCGGAAGGCGGCGTTGAGGTGGGTTTCGACAGTCTTGGGGCAGACGACCAGGACTCGGCTGTTTGCCGTGTTCCCCGTATGCCTGGGATTGGTATCGGCAGCGGCTGCAGGGCTCCCGAAGGCACGTTCTGCTTCATGTTGGCGGACCGCGGTCGGGCTCTCGGCTCCGTCTCGGAGGTTCTGCGCTCCGTGGCACTTCCTGGCTGGGTGAGGAGCCAGGTGGCTGCCCTCCCGTGATGCGGCGTCGCCGCGCCGCGCGTGGGAGGTGAAGGTTCCACTTTTCGTCGATTGCCAGTCCGATGGGAAGCTTCGCTTCTTCGGTCCGAAGACCGATGTCCGGACCCCCTCCGCCCTGCCGGGCGTGGATCCATTGGCATTCGGCCGGCCCAGAGGGAATCCCAGAACGGGGATCGTTGCTCTCCTGCAATTCGACTGATATCGTCCGCGAAGCTTTGATCGATGTCGCGTCGTCAACGGAGTGGGCGCGGAGGGCAAACGGCGGGTTTCCGCTTCGCACGTTCAGGATGTGATCCTCGACTGTGTCGCCGGCCAGGTCACCCTGGAGGCTGGGCCGAGGCGGCGCTGGGCGTGCTCCTCGACAACCGGGAGGGCTGGAGGTGGTGGCGGGCCGCCAGAATCTTCGTCCATGGCATAGCGCGTGGAGCCGGGTCCGGCACCGGCGGCGCCGTGGGTGGATCGTCCGCGTCGCCGTCGCCGCCGCCCTTGCCTTGGCAGCGGTGCTGGCGGCAGGCGGCGGCCGGGCCGAAGCAGACCCGCTGTACCCGGCGCTCAACTACGTCATTCAAGACGGCCCGTCGATCTACACCCTTTGCATCGGCGTCACCAACCTCTCCACGAGCGCGATCTCCCAGCCGGCCATCAACCAGTTCAGCCCGAACCTGCCGGACGTCCCGAACACGTTCGCCCCCGGGTTCTCCCCCTGTGCGTTCGCACTGCTCGCCATGTACCCCACGTGCGTCGGCACCGTGAGTGGTACCTGCGTGTCGCTCGACGAGGACATCACCTGGCTGCTCGGCCAGACGGCGTTTCCGCTCATCCTCAACTACTCGGTGAGCGGCTTCGGCGGCGTGCCGGTCATCCCGGGCGAGTTGATCAGCGGGAGCGGTCCGCCGACCACCTCCCAGGGGGCGCCCGGCAACCTGTACCTCGACACGCAGTCGGACACCCTCTTCGGCCCGGCCACCATGTCGAACGGTCAGATCTCGTGGGGGAGCGCCACGAGCCTCGTCG
>DATGLW010000017.1:0-6826 GCA_035293965.1 Acidimicrobiales bacterium | reverse complement strand
GCGTCGCGCCCGCTGCAGCCGGCCCTCGGGCGGGCCGAGCACGCCCGCCTGGGGTACCTCGGCTCGCCGCATCGGCTCCTCCCGCGCTCGCCGCCCGCCGTGCCACCAGGCGCGAGGTCCGTCGCGGGCCGGCCAAATGGGTCGGTGGGACCATGGACGGACCCACCTGCCCTGCCGATACTGTACGCAAGCCCGAACCGAGGGCAGGTGCACGGGTGGCGCCCGCCCATCCGGCCGCGCCCGCACCCGGCGCGCGGCACGCAGCCTCTGACGGATCGGCCGATGGACTCGACAGCGCAGGTGACGCTCGCAATGCCCGCCACCGGGACCGGGCCCCTCCGGACCGAAGCGGGCATCGACGCAGCGGGCTGGGCGCGCCGGGTCGGATGGGTCGCCCTCGCGCTGCAGGGTGCGGGCATGCTCGCACTGAGCACGGTCCAGTACGGGCGCGATGCGCTCACCAACGACTTCGGGGGCTACGCGCAAGGCTGGTGGGCCATCGCCCACGGGAACCTCGATCCGTGGAGCACCCTGTGGAACGTCGCATTGTGGAAGAACAACGGGGAGTTCCTCCTGTGGCCGCTGGCCGTCGCCTACCCCGTCGTGCCGCACCCCGCCGGCCTGCTCTGGATCCAAGACGCCGTCGTCGTCCTGACCGAAGTGGTCGCCTTCCGCTGGGTCCTCGCCGCGCTCGACCGGGCACGGGGCCTCGCCCGACCGCTCGCAACGGTGATCACGTTGGGGACGGCCGTCCTGCTCGTGGCCAACCCCTGGGCGTGGGAGACGATCGCCTTCGACGTCCATTTCGAGCCGGTCGCCGGGCTGTTCGCCCTGCTCGCCGCCTACGACTTGTGGCAAGGCCGGACCCGGCGCCTGTGGTGGTGGGTGCCGCTGTGCCTGCTCGCCGACGCCCTCGGTGGGCTCTACGTGGCAGGCGTGGGCCTGTCGGGCATCCTGGCAGGTCGAACCACGCGCCGACCAGCGGTCCTCCTGGGGGTGGTCGGGCTCGCCTGGTTCACGCTCATGAGCGCGATCGGAGGCGCCGGCGTCGGAGGGCACACCGCCGCGACCGCCTACGGGTACCTGCTCGGCGGCCACCCGGCACGTGCCAACGCCCTCGACATCGTGCTGGGCATCCTCGGGCATCCCGGCGCGGTGGTCTCCCACCTCGCGTCGCGCTGGGCGGTGGCCCTCGACTTCCTGCTGCCAGCCGGTCTCATCGGCGTCGCCTCTCCCTGGGGCGTCGGCATGGTCCTGGCAGCCTTCGTGCCAGCCATGCTGGCCGGCAACCTCCTCTTCTTCCGGCCGGTGGCGGCCTTCCAGGTCTGGCCCGCCCTTCCGTTCGTGCTCGTCGGCACCGTGTTGGTCCTCCTCCGGCTCGCCACGCACGAGCCCGCCCCCTCGCGTGGGTGGTCGCCGCGGCTCGGCCTCGCTGCCCTCGCGCTGTGGGCCCCGCTGGCGGCCGGCAGGACGGCGGCCGCCTTCCCGATCGTGCCGGCGACGGCCCTCGCGGTCGGCGCCACCACCGGTGCGCAGGTCGCCACGGTCGCCGCGTCCATCCCGGCCGATGCCGAGGTGATCGCGTCCGAGGGCGTCGTCGGCCGCTTCTCCACGAGGCGGTACGCCTACCACCTCGACGAGTCCGACCACCGCTTCGCCGTGCACGGCGCACCTGTCTACGTGGTCCTCACGCCGGGGCAGGGGCTCGGGCCCATCAGCCTGCGCGAAGCGAACGCGGTGGTGGCATTCGTGACCGATCGTCTGGGCGGTCACCTCGTGTCGCGCCGCGACGGCGTGACCGAGCTGGCGTGGCGCCCGGTGCCCGGCGTCCGACGCGTGGTGCTGCCGTGACGGCCGCCGTCGCACCACTTGTCGGAAGAGCCGAGCCTGTGTCTTCCGACGAGGTCGACGAGCTCGGGCGCGGCCGTCTGACGTCCAAGGTCCTTCGTGCCCTCCTGGAGCGACCGGCGCGGCCCCCGGCCGAACCGGGCCGGCCGGCTTCCGAGGCTCCCCTGGCGCTCCGGCGGATCGGCTGGAGCGCGCTGGCACTGCAGCTTGCCGCCATGCTCGCCTTCAGCACCGTCGAGTACCACCGCTTCGCCCTGAGCGTGGGCTTCGGGACCTACGCGCAGGCCTGGGTGGCGATCGCCCACGGGCACCTCGATCCCTTCGGCACGCTCATTGGCAAGGCCTTCTGGCGCAACGACGCCGAGCTCATCGTGTGGCCGCTCGCCCTCGCGTACTACGTCTACCCGCACACCATCGACCTGCTGTGGGTGCAAGACGTCGCCCTCGTGGCTACCGAGGCCGTCGCCTTCGGCTGGGTGCTCGAGATCGTCTCGCGGGCGGGGCTCCAGGGCTCGCGAGCGGGGCGGGCGATCTCCCTCGGGTCGCTCGCGGCCGTGCTCGCGAACCCCTTCGCCTACCACGCCGTCGCCTACGACTTCCATTCCGAGGTGCTCGCAGCCCTCTTCGTCGTGCTCTGCGGACGAGCCCTGTGGTCAGGCAGGTCCCGCCGGCTCTGGTTGTGGGTACCGCTCGCGCTGCTCACGAGCGGCCTCGCCGGGCTGTACCTCGTCGGTGTCGGGCTGGCGGGAGTGGTAGCCGGCAGGCGGACCCGTCGGGCCGGGGCTGCGGTCATGGCCGGCGGGCTCGCCTGGGCAGTGGCCGTCAGCCTGGCCGGGGGCAACCAGTACGGCTTCGCGCACAGCCTGGCCGAGTGGTACGGGTACCTGGTCGGTCCTCACCACGGCCAGGTGACGGCCTTCGACGTGGCGGCCGGGGTCCTCCAGCACCCCGTCGACGCGGCCCGCATGGCGGCGTCGCGGTGGCTGCCCATCCTCGACTTCCTCCTCGCGGCCGGCCTGGTGGGCGTGGGCTCGGCCTGGGGTGGTGCCGTCGCGGTGGTGGTGATCTTGCCGAGCGCCCTCAACGCCAACCCCGCCTTCCTCAACCCGCACGCGTCCTTCCAGACCTGGCCGGCGCTCCCCTTCGTGCTCGTGGGATCGGTCATGGTGCTGGTCCGGCTCGCGGCCGTGCCGTGTCTGCGCCGGGCCGGCGTGGCTGTGGCCGCGGCGTGGGGCGCGTCGCTGACCGTCCTCGCCGCCAGCCTCCTGCCCAACGCGTTCACCTACTGGCTGGCCGTGAGCCCCGTCGCCGCCGACCAGCTGGCCCAAGTCGACGCCCGCGTGCCGCCCTCGGCCGAGGTCATCGCGTCGTGGGGTGTGGTCGGCCGTTTCGCCGTCCGCAGCGACGTGCGCGCGTACGGCCCCCTGCACAAGACCTTCCCGGTCGACCGCCGCGTCGTCGTGTACGTGCTCGCCCCCGGCCAGGGGCGAGGCGAGGTCACACCCGCCACCGCCAGGCGGGCCGTGGCGCGTGTCGAGCGGCTGCCCGGCGCGCGCGTCCTCGTCGCGAGGGGCTCTATCGACGCGATCGAGTGGCGGCCGCCCCCCGGCACGACCCGGGTCACCCTGCCCTGACCGGAACGTCTGCGGGTGCCTTCCGGTTCCCCTGTTCCTTCCGGTACCCCTGTTCCCTTCCGGTCTCTTCTCGCCCTTCAGGTGCCCTCAGGTGCCGCAGCCGCGTCCGGGCCGGAAGAACGGCGACACCGGCGTGCCGCCGGGCCCGTCCCTGCCGATCAGCCGGCGCCCGCGGGCAGTCGGCTCCCCTGGCTGGCACAGGTCGGACACCTCGCCCTGGTACACCGGCGGCACGCCGAACAGCGACGGGGGGCCGTGCGCGAGCACGTAGCGTGCGGTCCAGGCGAGCGGGGGGTCTGCGAACCAGCCGCGGCCGTAGGGGTCGGTGATCGTCTCGACCACTTCGTGGGACAGCGCGTAGGTGGGCGCCGCGTACGCGGGCAAGGCTGCACAGGACGGCTCGTGGGCGCAGTTCGCGAGCCCCCAGTCGGCGTACGCGCCGGGCAGGCCGGTGGCCGGCAGGCCGGCTGGCCGCCCTGGCCACGCCACGACGCCGTGCGCCGCCACGCCCCCGAGGCGGTAGGGCACGTCGGTCGGGAGCCACAGCGCCACGAGGGCACCGGGCGGCAACGACCGCGGCGGGACGACGTCGGTGCTGCCCGGGCAGGGTACCAGGCGGTGCCGGCCGGTCAGGGCCGCCTTGATCTCGGCGGGGAAGGCACCCGACGCCATGGTCGTGATCGGGCGGCCCACACGCCTGACCGGCGTGACGTCGACCCAGCAGCCGCCCGAGGTCACCGAGCTCACCCCGAAGCCGGCGGACACGATGGCGGCCGCCCAGTGCGAGGAGGCCAGGGAGCGGGCGAAGGCCACCGCCTCGCGGAGCGCGGGGCGCGGCTGGGGCCGCAGCCAGCTCGGGCCCCAGAACAGCTGGTAGACGACGGGCTGGGCCAGCACCCCACCGCCGTGATAGGCGGGCACGGGCTCGTCACCCGACAGGGCCACCCCATCGAGGACGGCGGCGACCCCGGCGAGCACGAGCAGCACCACGCCCGACAGCACGGCGACCGCCGCCACCACGAGCGATGTCCATCGGGCGGGCCGCGGCCGGCGCCACAACGCCCGGAGGCAGCCGAGGACGCCGCCCAGGGAGGCCAGCACCCCCGCGGCGACGACTAGGTCCCAGTACCAGGGCCGCGCGACGACGAGGGTCCCGAGGACCACGAACGTGCAGGTGACGGCCAGCCACCGGAGTGCCCGGGTGTTGTGGCGGCCGGTCCGGACCCGGCGCCGAGACTCCTGGGCGAGGAGCCAGACGTTGCCGCCCAGGCCCACGGCGGCCGCCACGGCCACCACGACGAGCACCTCCAGGGTCACGGGTCGCCCGCGGCAGCGAGCAGGCCCGCTCCCGCTCGCGCCGGCGTCCCCACGGCCCCCACTGTCGTCTGCCCGCACCGGTCACGTCCAGCACCCGAGGCCTGGTACAATTGCGATTGCAGGATCGAGCAGCTCGCCAAGCTCGTGAGGGTCGTCGATGCCGACCGAGCGCCGCTACCACGCCCAAGGGTTCCCCGACCGGTGCCGGTTGTGCTGGTCGACGTTCACACCTGATCGCGGCCAGGTGGAAGTCGCCGAGCGCTACGTCTACTACCGCTGCCCGAACTGCGGGTGCTCGTTCCCCATCCGCCGGGGCGACCTCGCCCTCCTCGGCGACGGTCCGTTCGGGCACCCTGCACCCTGACGGCGGCAACTCTTTCCCTGTCGTCGGGCGCCCCGCACCCTGCCAGCGGGCACCCCGCTCCCTGACTACGGCATCCGCCGAAGCCGGTCGGGCACGCTGCTTCCCTGCAGGCCCACCGAAGGTCGCCACGACCGTCCGGCCATCCCGCCGATCGGCCGCGCCGCGGATCGACCGCGCTGCCGATCGGCCACCCCACCGCAGGCTACGGGTTGCCCGGAGAACCAAGAGCACCGGCGGGCCCCTCGTCGAAGGAGCGGTACGCTCGGCACCGGCGTGCCGGGAAGCCTGGTCGGCGACACCTCGTGCAGGTTCGTGCAAGGAGGACGCCGTGGCCAGCTCGCACCGACTGCCCCATTCCGGAGGGCGCGACTGGGGCCATCTCCTGCGCTCGGACCGAACCGGCGGCGTCGCGCTGCTCGCCGGCACGGTGGCCGCCCTCGTGTGGGCGAACTGGTCGGGCTCCTCGTACGGCGAGGCCTGGACCTCCGTCGCGCCCTGGTCGCGGTCATTTGGTCTCGAGCTGAGCGTGCGCGACTGGTTCAACCAGGTCCTGCTCGCCCCGTTCTTCGTCGTGATCGGGCTCGAGCTCCGGAGGGAGTTCCTTGCCGGCGAGCTCGCCACTTGGCGCCGCGCGTCGGTGCCCGTGCTGGCCGCCCTCGGTGGGATGGCGCTCCCGGCAGTCCTCTATGCGGCTGCAACCGCCGGCTCGCCCGGCATGCGGGGCTGGGGTGTGCCCATGGCAACCGACATCGCCTTCGCGCTCGGCGCGCTGGCGCTCGTGGGGGCACGGGCCTCGCCGCGCGTGCGGGTGTTCCTCATGACGCTGGCTGTGGCCGACGACATCGGCTCGGTCGTGGTGCTGGTCTGCTTCTACAGCGCCCATGTCCACGTGGCCTGGCTCGCCGCGGGTGCCGCCCTCCTCGCGGTGATGGTGTGCCAGCGGCTGGCATCCGACGGCCGAGCGCCCCTGCAGGTGCTCCTCGGGCTCGCCGCCCTGGCGGCGATGGTCTTCGCCAACGTCGAAGCGGCACTGGTCGGCGTCGCCGTCGGCGTGCTGGCGCCGCCCGTCTCGCGCGACGACTCCACCGGACGGCGGCGCACCGAGGGGCCCCGGCACTGGGAGCTCCGCCTGGACCCGCTCGTGAACGCGGTCGTCCTCCCTGTGTTCGCCCTGGCCAACGCGGGAGTCCCGCTCGCCGGCTCGGGTCTTGGATCGGGCCCAGCGCTGCGGGTGCTGGCCGCCGTGCTGGCCGCCCGCCTCCTCGGCAAGCCGACCGGGATCATGGTCGTCAAGGCGCTCGCCAGCCGCCTTCTCACCTCGGGCTACGACGACGGGGTGGTCGGACGCCGGCTCCTCGGCGCCGGAGCCATGGCCAGCATCGGCTTCACCATCCCCCTGCTCGTCATCCACGCCACGTTCCCGACCGGGCCCATGGCAGCCGGCGCCATCGTCGGCCTGCTCGCAGCATCCGTCGTGGGGTGGGCCACCGGTGCCCTCCTCTTGCGCAGACGCTGACGCCGGGCCCACGGGGGGTGCTGATTGCTGCGGGCCGCCGGGGGCGCTGACTCCGGCCGCCGGGGCGGACGCTGGCAGACTCAGGTGATGCGCGACGCCGCCGCCACGCCCGCCGTCGGGCAGCAGCGTTGGTGGCGCCGCGCCGCA
>DATGLW010000016.1:0-7216 GCA_035293965.1 Acidimicrobiales bacterium | reverse complement strand
CTTGACCCCCCTTCCTGGTGGTCCACCACGGAGAGTGCTGGATCACGGACCCTGGCCGGAGCTGCGGCCAGGGAGGAAGGACATGATCAACGTGGACGACTGGGCAGAGATCCGTCGCCTGTATTGCTCCGAGAAGCTGGGGATCAAGACCATCGCCCGTCGGCTGGGTGTGGCCCGCAACACCGTGCGGAGCGCCGTGCGGTCGGAGCGCCCTCCGGCCTATCGCCGACCATCGAGGGGTTCGCTGGTCGACGCTGTGGATGACGACATCCGGGCTCTTTTGAAAGACACCCCGGACATGCCGGCGACGGTGATCGCCGAGCGGATCGAGTGGGCCCACGGGATGACCATCTTGAAGGAGCGGGTGGCCGAGCTGCGCCCGTTGTTCCGACCCCCCGATCCCTCCCAGCGCACCCACTACCGCCCCGGAGAGGTCGCCCAGTTCGACCTCTGGCAGCCGGACCGCCCCATCCCGCTCGGCCACGGCCAGGAGAGGAAGCTGTGGGTGGTCACGGCGGTCAGTGGGTTCTCCCGGTTCATGGCCGCCTGGATGGTCCCCTCCCGGGCCGCCCACGACGTGCTCGGCGGCATGCTCGTCTGCCTGAACCAGTTCGGGGCCGTGCCCCGGACCCTCGTCTGGGACGGCGAGGGCTGCATCGGCCAGTGGCGCCAGGGCCGCCAGGTGCTCACGGCCGAGTGCCAACGCTTCCGGGGCACCCTCGGGGTCGGGGTGCGGCTGTGCAGGCCGAATGACCCCGAGGCGAAAGGGATGAACGAGCGGGCCAACGGCTACTACGAGACCTCGTTCCTGCCCGGACGGCGCTTCGAGGACGTTGCCGACTTCAACGCCCAGCTCACCTCCTGGCTCGTGAAGGCGAACCGCCGGGTGCACGCCACCACCCGGCTCGTCCCCGCTGAGCAGCTCTCCGAGGATCGGGGAGCCATGGTGCCGCTTCCTGCGGTCCTCCCCGACCCGTCCTTCCGCACGAGGACCCGGCTCCCCCGGGACCACTACGTGCGCTTCGAGACGAACGACTACTCGGTCAACCCCCGCTACGTGGGCCGCCTGGTCGACGTCCGGGCCGATCTCGACTCGGTGGTGGTGACGGCCGATCGGGTCGAGGTGGCCCGCCACCGGCGGTGCCTTGCCACCCACCAGAGCCTCCTCGACCCGGCCCACGCCATGATCCTGCGGGCCATGCGGGCCGAAGCGGAGGACCGCCCGGTGCTCGAGACCGAGGTCGAAGAACGCGACCTCGCCGTCTACGACGCCTTGGGGGTGGCCGGATGACGAGCAGGCAGCAGGCCGCCGATCTGGCCTACCTGTGCCGGGCCATCAAAGCTCCGTCCCTCCTGGCCGCCGTCGACCGGTTGGCCGAACGGGCCCGGGCCGAGACCTGGACCCACGAGGAGTTCTTGGCCGCCTGTCTGGAGCGGGAGGTGGCTGCCCGCCAGTCCAACGGCGGCGAGATCCGCATCCGGGCGGCACACTTCCCGGCGAGGAAGACCATCGAGGAGTTCGACTTCGACCATCAGCGCAGCCTCAAGCGGGACGTCGTCGCCCACCTCGGCGCGCTCGACTTCGTCGAGGCCAGGGAGAACGTCGTCTTCCTCGGACCGCCGGGCACGGGCAAGACCCACCTCGCCATCGGCCTCTCCCTCCGGGCCTGCCAGGCCGGCCACCGGGTGCTGTTCGCCACCGCCGCCGAGTGGGTGGACCGTCTGGCCGAGGCCCACGGCACAGGACGTCTCCACGCCGAGCTCACCCGTCTCGGGCGCTACCCCCTGATCGTGATCGATGAGGTCGGCTACATCCCCTTCGAGGCCGAGGCGGCCAACCTCTTCTTCCAGCTGGTCAGCTCTCGCTACGAGCGGGCCAGCGTCATCGTCACGTCCAACAAGCCCTTCGGGCGGTGGGGCGAGGTCTTCGGCGACGCCGTGGTGGCCGCCGCGATGATCGACCGCCTCGTCCACCACGCCGAGGTCGTCAACCTCAAGGGCGACAGCTACCGACTGAAGGACCGAGACCTCGGGAGGGTGCCCACAGACGACGCAGCGTGACGATGGCCACCCGAGGGGGGTCAGTTTTCAACCGTCCGAAAGGGGTCAAGATTCGGGCGGCGTTGACACTCGTCTGGACGGTGAAGACGGACTGCCCCACCGTGGCGGCGATCTCGGTCGGATTGGGGGTGGCATTGACTTTCGCCGCGATGCTGCTCAACGACTTCGAGACGCCGTTGAGGGCCAGGGTCTCGTCGCGCAATTCCCTTCGAAGCTGGTTCAACTTGCTCGTTTCCCCGGCCGCCTGGTGCTCGGCGCTGGAAGCGCTGACGAGGCCCGCGATCCCCATTCCGAGCGCCCCGAGCACCGCAAGTCCGACTGACAGAGCAGCCAGAGGCTGCTTCCCGTGAAAGCGCCGAGCTCTACGCGGGGCGGGCAGGGGGTGGACTGGACAGCGCCCGCTTTCCAGCCGAGTGCCGCAAATCGTGCAGAACGTCGCCAAACGCCCCGGTGACACGTCAATATCGTGCCATGAGGGTGTCTCTGAAGCCCCGGGGCATCGACCGGGTGGGGTAGCGCGGGTGCGCCGTGCTGCCGTGGCACCGACGCTGTGCCGTCGCTCAGCGCAGGTTTCGACCCCGACGGCGTGGCAGCGACGAGCGAGAGCCCGGTACGGCGTCCTTCCTGATCGGCGGCCTATCCGTGGCTCGCCTATCCCTCGCCTGCCGATTCCCGTTGCAAGGTGGGTCGGCACTCTCGCTGCCGCGAATGGCCGCGCTCGCTCCCGCCGCGGACGTGGTGCCGCTCGTCTCGCGGGATGCTCGCGGGATGGAGGCCGCCGACGGACCCCCGGACGCGGGAGAGCCGGGGCCATAAACCCCGGATCACCTGGTCTTTTGCTTGTGGAGACGATGGGACTCGAACCCACGACCCCCTGCTTGCAAAGCAGGTGCTCTCGCCAGCTGAGCTACGTCCCCGCGGTCCCGGCCATTGTACGCGGCCAGCGATCCCGGGCCCCCGTCGCCAGGTCGCGCCGGGCACCGGCTGCCTGTCCTCGGGGCTCTCGGCTGCTCCGCAGAGCCGTCGGATCAGGCGAAGCTGAGCTGGGCGGCCACGTGGCGGAGCAGGTCCTCAGGCCCCGTCGTGCTGTCGGGCGTGCTCGTCGCCAGCGCCGAGCGCACCCGGAAATTGCCGGGAAGGGACGCCAGGGCACCGCCGACGGCATCGAGGAGCCGCCGCTCGATGACCGGGGCGTCGACCGGTCCCGTGCGGAGGCTGGCGACGACGGCGAACGTCGCTCGCCCGACGCGGCCGACCACGTCGTTCCCCCGAACGTGCTCGCGGAGCCGGTCGGCCACCGTGGTGAGCACCGTATCGGGAACAAGTGCCCGAATCTCCGGCACGAGCTCCAGGAGCACCACGGCCACGCTCCCCCCCGACCCCTTCAGCGTCCCGAGGGCCTCGCCCAGGCGTCCGAGCACCGACGGCAGGCCGACCAGCCCGGTGACCGCGTCCGGGCGCAGCATCGACCCCAGGAGCTCGCTGGTGGCCAGGGTTCCCCCGTCCTCGAGACCCCCGTCCTCGAGACCCCGGTCCTCGAGACTCCCGTCCTCGAAACCTCGGTCCTCGGAACCTCGGTCCTCGGAACCCCTGGCCCCTGGTCCGGCCCCGGCCGGTGCTCGGGCTGCCGACCGCCACTCGGCGGGCGCGCCGACAGGCTCCCCGGCGTCCGCCGTGGTGGGCTGGTTCACCGGCACCTCTTGCTCCTCCGGTTCCCCGTCGGGGTGCGCCCCGGTGCCGCCAGGCTCTCCGGCCCCGGGCCCTGCCGGCGCCGGTGCCCGCACGTCGGCCGGGCGCGTGCCGAGTCCGGCCTCGAACGAGCCCTTGTTCAGGATCTCGTCGATCACCTCAGCCTTGCGCCGCAGGAGCAGCTCGAAGGGGTCCTCGCCCTGGCGGCCGGGCCCAGCCGGAGGCGGGGAGGGCGGTGCGGCCGCGGTGGCCACCCGGCCTGGTAGTTCCTCCTCGAAGGTCGGCGGCCTCGTCCCCTGGAGGGAGGAACCCCCGGCGTCACGCGTCGCGTCGAGCTCCTCCAAGATCTCCTGGCGGGCCCGGAGGTAGGAAGTCAGGCGGACCGCCATGGTGCCGAGCAGGTCCAACCGCTCCTGCTCGAAGTGACCCAGCAGCGGGTCTGCCACGCAGAGGAGCCCCCAGGGACGGTCGACGCTGCCGAGGTCGCTGAGCGGTGCCACGGCCAACTTGACGAAAGCCCCGTCACCCGGCCACCTGCCGGCCACGACTCGGCCGCTGCGGACCAGCACCTTTCCTCCGGTGAGATGCGGGTCGGACCACGCCTGGTGCACCAGCTCGTCGATGGCCTCGATGTCCCAGGCCGAGTCGGGCGTCAGGGCCGGGAAGGTGGCGATGGCGAAATGGCCGTCCGCCTTCCGGAGCGCGGCGAAGGCAAGTGCGGCTCCGCACTGGGTCTTCGCCATTCTGAGCAGGTTGACGACACCGCCGTGCGCGCCCCGATCCTGGGTGTCCTGCTCGGTCATCGAGAACTGCACGCCTACCTCTCTCCCCGGCAGCGACGCGCGAGAGCACGCCTGCCGGTCCCGCCGCCGAGATCCGGGCGCCACGTGGACGTTCGGCTCCGACGCTCGCCTACTTCCGCCGGTGGAAAGGCTAACCCACCGGCGTCCCGCGCGCGTCTCGTGCCCGAGGTCGGACCCGGTGAGCGGGCCGTGAGGGGCCGGTCAGGTGCCGGTGGCGCTCTCGCCGTTGCGGGCGCGGGCGCTCTTGCGGCGGTACATCTCCCGGTCCGCCCGGACGAGGAGGGACATCGGGTCCTCGTGGCGGGGGTCGGCGACCACCCAGCCGATGGAGGCGCTCACCATCAGGCTGTGGCCGTGCACCTGGTAGGGCGCGGCCAGCGACTTGCGGATCCTCGACACGACGAGCTCGATCTCGCCCGGGTCGCCGGCCGTATGGGCGACGACGAACTCGTCGCCGCCGAGGCGGGCCACGATGTCGCCCGAACGGACCGAGCCCTGTACCCGGCGGCTCACCGCGATCAGGACCTCGTCGCCGACGTCGTGGCCGTAGAGGTCGTTGACCTGCTTGAAGTCGTCGAGGTCGAGGAACACGAGGGCCACGGCCCCGCCCCGGCTCCTGAACTCCCCCAGCATGCGCCGGAGGTAGTCCAAGAGGAGGTACCGGTTGGCCAACCCGGTCAGGGGGTCGTGCAGCGCCAGATGGGTGAGCCACGCCTCTTCTTGGAGCTGGGTCGTGACGTCGCGAAGCACGAGCAGGGCTCCGGGGCCCCCGCGCACCTCGAGTGGGCGCGCTGACGCGACGATGTGCCGGCGGGAGCCTTCGCTGCTGCCGAGCAGCAGCTGCTCCGCCCGCACGACGGTTCCGTGCAGCGCGCGCGTGAGCGGATGGTGGGCCAGGCTGAGTGGCGACCCGTCAGAGGTGCACAACGCTGTCGAGGCCGGAAAAGGGTGGCCCACGAGCTCCTCTTCCTGGTCCAGCCCCTGCAGCTCCCTCGCCGCCCGGTTGGCGACGGTCACCACGCCCTCGCTGTCGCAGACCACGATCCCCTCGTCCAGCGCGTCGAGCACAGGACCGAACATCTCGTCGCGGGCGGCAGCGGGCGGCAGCCCGACGACGGGGCGCCGCGCGTCGCGCAGCAGCGCGGCGAAGCAGTCGCCCACGATGCTGCTGTGCAGCCGGCTGCCGCAGACGTCCACCGGCAGCTCCTCACCGGTCGTGGCAGCCAGGCGAAGGCGCCGCCCCGGTGGGGGGTTGCCGAGGAGGAACTCGGTGAAGTCGGGCTCGGTCTCAGCGACTGAGAACTGGTCCTCGTCGGGGGTCAAGAGTCCCGCGATGTCGCCGCCGAGGATCTCCTCAGGGGCGAGGCCGCTCATCGCGGCGAGAGTGCCGTTGGCGTAGATGATCGTACCGTCCTCGCGGCAGACCACGAGCCCGTCGGGCAGGTTGTCCGCCAATTCCTCGATGAAGGCACCGGTCCGGCCTTCTGCCGCGCTCGAACGTGCAGCGGCAGCGCCAGCCCCGGTTGGCACCGAGGATGAGGGGGTGGCGGGACCCCCCTCACCCTCGGGCACGGCCCCCCCTCCCCCGGCGAGCCGCCGGGCAAGCAGCCGGGCCAGGCGGGCCAGGCCGGACCGCTGCTCGTCGTCGAGCTCGGGCAGCCACGTGTCGACCACCCCGAGCAGGCCGACCCACTCGTCTCCGGCCCACAGCGGCATGGCCACGCACGCCAGCGAGTCCTCGGGCGCCTCCCCTTCGTCAGTGAGCTCGGCGTTCCAGAACAATTCCTTCGAGCGGGCGCTCGGATGCGACAGGCAGCCGCGGGCCAGCATCTCGATGCGGTTCCCGACGTCGCGGATCGTCGCAACGGGCGACAGCGCGAACGCCACCCGGCCCTCTGGCCACACGCAGAAGGCCCCGATGCCGATGCACAGGTCTCGCGCCAGGCGCAGGACGTCGACGAGCTGTTCGTCGCCGGTGGTGCCAGAGGTCATGGATCGAACAGTAGATGGGGCGGGTCCCGCCAGCGTCCGCCACGTGTCCCGAGGGGTCTCACCAGGAACATCGCCTGGCAGTTCCGGGCTGGGCGGCGACGGGCGGCGCACGCCGCCGAGCGGGCGCCGGCAGCGCCGCGTCCCTCGGGCGTCCAGCGCCGATCGGGACGCCCGGCGGACGCCCGGCGGACGGCCGCTCCCTACCTTCTCCCCGTGGCACGACTTTCCCTCCGATCCTCCTGCTCATGGTCATGAACGTCCGACGCCGAACCGAGGGCCCCGCTACCGGTTGCCGTGCTCGGGCCGAGGCGCCGCCTCCGCCGAACCGAGCGGAGCGGGCTCCGGACGCCCCGGCCTCGCGGCCCCGCCCCGTCGACCAGCGGTCATCTGGTGCCCCCGAGCACACTGCGCCCCGCCGGGACGCCCCGCGCCCGGTCGACCGGCGGTCGGCGGCCGAGATCCTGGTCGCCAGCGACGTCCTGGCCTGCCTGCTCGTGCTGGTGGGCGTGGCGTTCCTGTCCCCGTCCCTCGAGCGGGGCCTCGGCACCCAGCTGGCGTTCGTGGCCGCCGTGGAGGGATCGATCGCGGCCTCGTTCTTGGCCAAGCGCGTGTACGCCCGCACGCGCTGGCACCTCGTGCCCACGGCCGCCGACGACCTGGGGGCGCTCTTC
>DATGLW010000015.1:0-10531 GCA_035293965.1 Acidimicrobiales bacterium | reverse complement strand
GAGCCAGGTGCGCACCTCCTCGCGCAACGCCTCGAGCCTGGGGGTCGTCGTGTGCCGAATCTCCATCTGGAGATGCCTCCCCGTTGTCGGCGTGGTTGTCGTCGGCGTGGTGCGGATGCGTGCTGCCGGGACCGCCCGCGTGCCAGCGATCCTATCGATGCGGCCCGCCCGCCGCTCGGGCCACCCCGCGCAGCGTGGCCGTTGCCCGGCCAAGTCGGGCAACGCGGCCGGAAAAGGCCCCTATATCTTGCGGTCCGACGCCTGCCAGAAGCGATCGCGAAGCAGCCGCTTGCGAATCTTTCCATTCGGGTCTCGCGGCAGCGCGTCGACGATCTCAACGGATGTCGGGCACTTGTAGTGGGCAAGGCGCGCCCGGCAGTAGGCGATCACCTCCTCCTCGGTGACCGGCCCCTGCGGCTCGATCACGGCGTGGACGCGCTCTCCCCATTCGGGATCGGGTATGCCGAAGACGGCGACGTCGCCGACGGCAGGGTGGGTGAACAGCACGCTCTCGACCTCCGCGGGGTACACGTTGGCTCCCCCGGAGATGATCATGTCGATCTTGCGGTCGGTCAGGAACAGGTAGCCGTCCTCGTCGAGATAGCCCATATCGCCGACCGTGAAGTAGTCACCGCGCCAGGCCGCCGCCGTCTTCTCGGGTGCCCCCGCGTAGCTCACGCGGGCCATCGTCGTGAAGTACACGGTTCCCACCTCGCCGGGAGGAAGCTCGTTGCCGTCGTCGTCGTAGATGCGGACGGTCACGCCCGGTGCGGCCCGCCCTACGGTGCCGGGCCTCTGCAGCCACTCGTCGGCCGGGCACAGCGTCACGAGCCCTTCGGTGGCGCCGTAGTACTCGTAGATCGACCCTGGCGGGAAGACCTCCATGATCGCCCGCTTGACCTGCACGGGGCACGGAGCGGCCGCGTGCAGGATCCGGCGAACCGACGACAGGTCGAAGGCGCGTCGAACCTCCTCGGGGAGGGCGAGGATGCGGACGAAATTGATCGGCACCATGTGGCTCCAGCTGACCCGGTTCGCCTCGATGAGGGCGAGGCACTCGCGCGCGTCGAAGTGGCGCATGATGACGACGGTCTGGCCGAACTGCTGGAGGGCCCGGCTCGCGAACGCCCCGGGGGCCGTGTGGTAGGCGGGCCCCACGAGGAGATGGACCTCGTCGGGCGCCTCGAGCCCCTCGGTCTGCCCCCGGCCGAGGGGGCGTCTCCCGTCGGGACCGAGCTCGACGTCGGTGACGGTGGGTGCCATCATCGCCCGCAGCGCCGCGAGCGCGCCCGGATCGGACGGGATCTCGCGCTCGATGGCCTTGGGGCGCCCGGTCGTGCCCGAGGTGTAGTAGCGGAACGGAACGAGGGCCGGCTCGCCCGGCTCATCGAGGGGCGCGGGGTCTTGTCCCTGCAGCATCGCCTCGTAGCTGTCGCCGACGAACACCGCCGGCAGGCCGGCCATGATCTCAGTGGCGTCGGGCTCGGCGAGGACCAGCTTGGCCCCCGAGTCCTCGACCATGTACGCCACTTCGTCGTGCTGGCTGCGCCACGACACGGGCACGATCGTGACGCCGAGCCTCGAGGCCGCTCCTGCGACCTCGAACCACTCGATGCTGTTGCGGAGCGCCGACGCGATGCGATCACCGGGGCCGACGCCCCGGTGGCGGAGCGCTCGCGCCAGCTGGTTCGTGCGCCGGTCGAGCTGCGAGAAGGTGACCGACCGCTGCCCGTCGATGAGAGCGACCTTGTCCGGCGTGGACTGGGCGAACGCGGCGATGCCCGTGAGTGGCGGCATGGATCCCTCAGGACGCTCCCTCAGCCTCCGAGCCCGACCTCGCGTGCGTACTGCTCGATCTCCTCGATCCCCTCGAGGCCGACCTCGGCGACCTTCCTGCCTGGCCAGGGGGTGACCACGACCCGGTGCACACCCATGGCCGCCAGGGTCTCGAGCTCTCCGGGAGGGACGCCGCCGGCCGTGGTCAAGGAGGTGAACTCGAACGGTTCCTCCGCTCGCCCGGCCTTCCTGCGCTCCTCGTTGACCTGGGGGATGGCGGTCGGCGTGCCGTACCAGCCGTTGCCGAGCGCTCCTGCTCGGCGCATCGCCGGCGGGCCGCCGCCGCCGATGTGGATCGGGAAGGGCCGCTGCACCGGCTTGGGCTCGAAGCCGAGCGGGCCGAAGTCGAAGAGCTCGCCATGGAATGCGGGATGCTCCTCGTCGAAGAGCACCCGCAGGGCCCGGATGGCCTCGTTCATCCGCTTGCCCCGAACGTGCCAGTCGTTGCCGGTGAAGCGGTACTCGGCTTCGTCCCATCCCAGCCCCACGGCCATGTCGATCCTGCCGCCCGAGAGCACGTCGAGGGAGGCGAGCGTCTTGCCGATCAGGACGGGGTCGCGCAACGCGAGCATGAAGATCCCGATGCCCAGCCGCACCCTGGTGGTCACCGTTGCCAGGTGCGCCAGGACGACCATCGGATCGAGGAAGGTCGAGTCAGGCGTGAAGGGCACCATCTCCTCGGTGAAGGCGTCGCCCAGGGCCTCGGCACCGGGGAAGCGCCGCCACCAGCCAGGGTCGTCGGAGGGGAGGCACACGTGCTCGCCCGACCACAGCGACTCGTAGCCGAGGTCCTCGGCCGCCCGGGCGAAGGTGGCCAGGTGCTCGGGCTTCACCCAGACGATGTTGAGCCCGATGCTCACCGGCGGGGTCATGGCTGCCGGAGGCCGGTCAGTCCCTGGGGTCGCCCGGTAGGGCAGCCTCGGTGAACGAAACGACGGCGCCGAACGCCTGGGCCGGGTCGAGGGTGATCGTCGCGTCGTCGTCGCGCTCGAAGCCGACCCCGAGCCGCTCGACGTGGCTGATCACGCCAGCGAGGTCGCGGACCTTGAAGGTGGCGGCGTGGGGGATCTCGCCGTGCTCGGCGAAGTCTCGCCCGATCCGTGAGTCCGGCCGCGTCGGCTTCGCCAGCTCGACGACGGTGTTCGTCCCCACGAGCAGGAAGGCGCTGTCGCGGTCCTTCGTCGAGGCAGTGTGGAACGTGGCCGCCTCGAGGCACTTCTCGTAGAACTCGCGGGCGCGGTCGAGATCGCCGACGAGGGTCGTGAGATGCGAGGTCCGTTCGAGGTGCAAGGGGCCTTCGAGCCACCTCGCGGCGCTGAAGCCCTCGTCGAAGCGCGGGTCGCGGTGGTGCTGGGCGTCCTCGGGGCGGATCTGGAACTCGAGCTGCCCGAAGGTGTCCTTCGGGTGGGTGAAGATGGTGTTGGGGACGCCCTCGTCCGTGGGGTAGGGCGAGATGACCCGAACCCCGTGGCCGCGGAGGCGCTCGATGAGGCCGGCCATCGCGTCGGCGTCGACGAACCACGACAGGGAGTGCCAGTGCTGGCCGTGGCGGCTCCGGAACTTGGGGAGCGGTGCGCCCTGGTCCTCTGGTGCCGCGCTCGGCTCCATGATCTCGAGCACGAAATCGGGGCCGACCACGCTGAGGGAGGCCCACCGCTTGTCGAAGTCGGAGTAGTGCTTGGGGCCGAAGGTCTCGAGGTCGAGCAGCGAGTCGTAGAAGCTCTCGGCAGCGTCGAAGTCGTCGACGATCTGCATGAAGTGGAACAGTTCCCGAAGTGGCATCGCACCCCCGTCCGAGTCGTCGGCCGGCACGGGAGGCCCAGGTGCCGCCCCGCGACCGGTCTCGCAGACCCTAGCTCGCCCTTTCCCGCACCGGCATCCCGCGGGCAGGCGGGGCGTGCCGAGGGCCCGGCTAGCCTTCGCCCGTGGACCTGGCGGACGAGAGGAGCCGGCGCGAGGAGCGCCCCGAGTCGACCGACGAGCTGCTGGCCCTGCTCGAGCTCGAGGTCCTGGACCGGAACCTGTACCGGGGCAGGAACCCGAGCCACGCCAACCGGCGCGGGAGCCTGTTCGGCGGCCAGGTCGCGGCACAGGCCCTGCGGGCGGCGACCCTCACCACGCCCGCGGGCAGGCTGCCGCACTCGATGCACGGGTACTTCCTGCGCCCCGGCCGCACCGACATGCCCACGCTGCTCCAGGTCGATCGCGACCGCGACGGCCGAACGGTGTCGGCCCGGCGGGTGACTGCCATCCAGGACGGCGACGTGATCTTCACCCTGTCGGCGTCGTTCCAGGCTCCCGAGGACGGCCCCGACATGCAGCTGGCGCTCCCCACCGGCGTGCCGCTGCCCGAGGACCTCGACGCCGTGGCCGGCCAGGGGCGCGGCCAGCTCGACCTCTTCGAGATCCGCAACGTGTGGAAGGGGGGCGCGCTCGGGCTTTCGGGGCTGTCGGACGTGTATTGGGCCCGCACGAGATCGGTGTTGCCCGACGACCCCGTGCTCCACGCCTGCGTCCTCACCTACCTGTCGGACCTCGGCTCCGGCCTCGTCGAGCTGCAGGTGCAGCACCGAGCGGGGGGACCGAGCCTCGACCACGCGGTCTGGTTCCACCGCCACATCAGGATGGACGACTGGGTGCTGTTCGCGATGCGGCCGATCTCGGCATCGCACAATCGAGGGCTCTACTGGGGGACACTCCACTCGAAGGGCGGCGTCCTCGGGGCCACCATGATCCAAGAGAGCCTGTTCCGGCCGTTGCCGCCGGACCTGACGCTGCCGGGTACCGCGGAGACCTCGCTCGCGGCCGCGCCGGACGCGGCGTCCGAAGGGTTCCGGGGCCCCGGACCTGCACGGCCTCGTCGTCGTGCGGCCGAACCCGGCGCCTGAGAGCCCGCGAGCAGGGTCTTGGTCGCGGTCCCGGCCGCGATCGGCTCGACCCGGCGCTCGCGGGGCCGCGGCCGGGGGCGACCGACCTTGTACCCCGATGGATCGGGGGCTGGTGCCGGGTCGGCCCGGCGGCGCTGGCCTGCGCCGTCGGCGGTGCAGGTGGGTGAGCACCCCGGTGATGTCGACCAGCCCGGGGAACCTCGGGCGGTGTAGGCCGGCAAGGGATACGCTGTACACGTGGAGCTGCCGCGAGCGCGGGTCCTGCTGCCGGACGGAGGAGCTTCCGCTTGCGAGGGGGGCTGGGAGCGTCGCCGGCGGCGCATCGCTGCCAACATCGAGGAGGTCGCGCTCCGCCTGTTCGCCGAGAGCGGGTTCCGGAACGTGACGGTCGACGAGATCGCAGCCGCCTCCCACGTGTCGTCGCGCACCGTCGCCCGGTACTTCCCCGCCAAGATGGACATCCTCCTCGCGAAGCCTCGTCGGAGCATCGAGGTCGTCTTGCAGGCGCTGCGCCGGATCGATCCGGCCGAGCGGCCGGTCCTGCGCTCGGTGTGGCAGGTGTGGATGGAGCTGGCCGCCCAGTACCGCGACGAGCTCGGGTCGCTGCTGCTGTGGACCCGTGCCGCGGCGACGGCACCGGAGTACGTCGCCCTCGCGCTCGGCGAGCAGCACCTCGTCTTGAGCGAGGCCTACAAGGAGCTGATCGCCGGGGCCCTCGGCACAGATCCCGCCAGCGATATCAAGGCAGAGGTGCTGGCAGCCGCGGTCGAGGCGGCCGGCCGGGCCGTCCTGCAGTTCTGGGTGGACCAGAAGGGCGAGCCCGACCTCGAGCGGCTCTTCGCCAGTGCCATCTCCGCGCTCACGCGGGAGTTCGCGGCGGCCGGCGCAGCCGGGTCGGCGGCAGGCGCAGCCGGGTCGGCGGCAGGCCGGCCGGGCGTGGTGAAGCGGCGGCCGGCAGCCCCGGGCGGGCCCGCCACACCGGGCGCCGAGCCCGGCCGCTCCCACAGGCGGGCCTGAATCGCCGAGCCTGACCACCTCGGAGGCGGGAAGCCTCCGGCCGTCCTGAGGTGGGAGCGGACGTCCGAGTCTAGGTGTCGACGATTGCTGCCCGGGTACGATGATGTCACCGAGGTATCCGCTTCGTTGGACGACGGGTGTGGGAACCTGTGCCCGGGAGGTGGGCATCTGTGAGGGCGATCCGAGCTCTGGTGTGCGCGACGGGAGTCGTGGTCGGCGCGGGCGCGGTTGCCTTGGTGCCGGTCTCCGCGGTGGCCGGCGCGGCTGGCGTCCAGGTCTGCGGCGACGTCGGCTGCAGCGCGCCCGCTGTGCCCGCCGAGCCGGTCTCGGGCCCTGCCAGCGGCGCCGCGACCTCTGCCCTCGCCGCGCCGCAGGGGTCGTCCGGCCTGGCGTTCACCGGGGCCGACATCGCCGGCACGACCATCTTCGCCCTGGGTGCGCTCGGGGTCGGCGCAGCCCTTGTGGGCGGCGGACGCCGGTCGAGGCGGCGCGCAGGCGCCCCGGCCTGACCGAAGCGCAGCCGCCAGCTTCGGCGTCTACCCTCCCCGCGGTGGTAGTCGACATCGTCTTGGTCGTGCTGGCGGTCGCTGGGGCCGTCCACGGGTACCGGCTCGGCGCGCTCGTGCAGGTGCTGTCGTTCGGCGGCTTCTGGCTTGGGCTCCTCCTCGGCGTGCTCGTGTCGGCGCCCGTCCTCGGCTCGATGCGCCCGTCGCCGGGGCGCGCCGCCGTGGCCCTGGCGCTGGTCCTCGGGCCGGCGGTCCTGCTCGGTACGGGCGGCCACCTGCTCGGCGCCTGGAGCAACGGCGTGCTGCGGCGCCACCGGCTCGGACCCCTCGACGCCGGGCTGGGTGCCGTGGTGTCGGTGGTGGCCGTCTTGCTGTCGGCGTGGCTCCTGGCCAACCTCGTGACCTCGAGCCGCTACCCGTGGTTCTCCTCCGCCCTGGAGCGGTCGCACATCCTGCGTGCCGTCGACGACGCGCTGCCTCCCGTCCCCTCCGTGTTCGCCCGCGTCAACACCTTCCTGAGCGGCGAGGGGTTCCCGCCGGTGTTCGCCGACCTCTCACCGCCGCTGGCCGGGGCGGTGACGCTGCCGTCGGCCGCGGCGATCGCAGGTGCCGTCCGCCACGCCGCCGGCTCGACGGTCAAGGTCCTCGGGGAGGCATGCGGCAACGTGCAGGAGGGCTCGGGCTTCGTCGCCGCGCCCGGCCTCGTGGTCACCAACGCGCACGTGGTCGCCGGCGAGGCCACGACCGACGTGGAGGTCGGCGGCACCGGCTACCGGGCGACGGCGGTGCTGTTCGATCCGTCCTTCGACCTCGCCGTGCTGCGCACGGCCGCCCCCCTGGGCCCCCCGCTGCAGATCCTTGCCGGGGAGGTCGGGCGGGGCTCCCAGGGCGCCGTCCTCGGCTACCCCGAGAACGGGCCGCTCGCGGTGAGCCCGGCGGGCGTGGCGACCCGGCTCACCGCGGAGGGGCGCGACATCTACGGGCAGGGCGTGGTGGTCCGCGACGTGTACCAGCTCGAGGCCCGAGTGGAGCCCGGGAACTCCGGGGGACCGCTCCTTTCCCTCGACGGCGAGGTCATGGGAGTCGTCTTCTCGCGCTCCACCGTCGATCCCGGCGTCGGTTACGCGCTGACGTCGCCGGGAGTGCTCTCGCGGGTGCTCGAGGCCGAGCGCCACAGCGCGCCGGTGGACACGGGGGCGTGCACCCCCGGGGGCTGACGCACCCCGCCGGTGGGCAGCATGCGGATGGCACCGGGGGCTGGAAGAATGAGCGTCATGGCCTTGCCGATCGAGGACTACGCGCTCATCGGCGACCTCCACACGGCCGCGCTGGTCGGGCGCGACAGCTCGATCGACTGGCTGTGCCTCCCTCGATTCGACTCGGGCTCGTGCTTCACACGCCTGCTCGGCACCGAGGACCACGGCCACTGGAGCTTCTATCCCGGCGGAGGCGGCGAGCCGGTGTCAGCAACCCGCCGTCGCTACCGCGAGGGGACGCTCGTGCTCGAGAGCGAGTTCGACACCGAGTCCGGGACCATCCTCGTGACCGACTGCATGCCCATCCGCGAGGAGAACCCACAGGTGGTCAGGCTCGTCGAGTGCCTGCACGGCGCGGTGCCGGTCCGGATGGAGTTGGTCATCCGCTTCGGCTACGGCGAGTCGCTCCCCTGGGTGACGCGCAACGGCCGGCTGCTCACGGCCACTGCCGGGCCCGACGCCGTGGCGCTGTGGACGCGGGTTCCCACGCGCGGCCAGGACATGCGCACCGTGGCCGAGTTCACGATCCACGAGGGCCAGCAGTTCCCCTTCGTGCTCACGTGGTTCCGGTCGCACGAACCGCCGCCGCGCCCCATCGACCCATGGTTCGCCATCGAGACGACCGAGCGATGGTGGCAGGCGTGGACCGCCGCGTGCACCTACGAGGGCGACTACCGCGACGAGGTCGTGCGCTCCCTCATCACCCTGAAGGCCCTCACCTACGAGCCGACGGGTGGCATCGTGGCCGCACCGACCACCTCGCTGCCCGAGGCGCTCGGCGGCGGGCGCAACTGGGACTACCGGTACTGCTGGCTGCGCGACGCCACCTTGACCCTCGAGTCCCTCATGCGCGGGGGATACCACGAGGAGGCCATGGCGTGGCGGGACTGGCTGCTGAGGGCCGCAGCCGGCGACGTGTCCAGGCTGCAGATCATGTACGGCCCCTCGGGGGAGCGGCGCCTCGACGAGTGGGAAGCGGGGTGGCTCCCCGGCTACGAAGGGTCCGCCCCGGTGCGGATCGGCAATGCCGCCGCCGGGCAGTACCAGCTCGACGTGTACGGCGAGGTGATGTCGGCGCTCTACAGCGCCGCCCAGACCGACGGGGTCCACAGCCATGCCATCTGGGGGTTCCAGCAGAAGCTGATCGAGTTCCTCGAGGAGGGGTGGAAGCTCCCCGACGACGGCATCTGGGAAGTACGGGGGCCCCGGCGCCACTTCACCCACTCGAAGGTTATGGCGTGGGTGGCAGTGGACCGGGCGGTCCGGACCCTCGAGACCTGGCCCGAGCTCGAGGGCCCGCTCGACCGCTGGCGCAAGCTGCGCGAGGAGATCCACGAGGAGATCTGTGCCAAGGGGTACCACGCCGGCAAGCGGGCGTTCACGCAGTACTACGGCTCCGACGAGCTCGACGCCAGCCTGCTCATGATCCCCCTGGTCGGGTTCCTGCCCCCGAGCGACCCGCGCGTGGTGTCGACGGTGGAGGCCATCGAGCGCGAGCTGGTGGCCGACGGCTTCGTGCGCCGGTACCGGACCACGGACGACGGTGCCGTCGACGGCCTGAGCGGACGCGAGGGAGCCTTCCTCGCGTGCTCGTTCTGGCTGGTCGACTGCCTCCACATGATCGGCCGGGAGGCCGACGCGCGGGCCCTCTTCGAGAGGCTGCTGTCGCTGCGCAACGACGTCGGCCTGCTTGCCGAGGAGTACGACCCGGTCGCCCGGCGCCTCGTGGGCAACTTTCCCCAGGCGTTCTCCCATGTGTCGCTGGTCAATTCCGCGTGCCGCCTGAGCGGTGAGGGAGCACCGGCTCCCGACCACGCCGAGACGGCCGCGAGGCTGCGCCGGCGCCTGGCCGACAACCTGGGTGGCTCGCTCGGTGCAGCGCCGCTGCAGCGCCGGAGCCGGGGGCTGGCCGCGGTGTGGCGACGGGCCGGGCCGGTGGGCAGGGGCGGCCGGCATCCGCGGGGGCGGCGATGAAGGCGCTGTCGGTCGTGCCGCGCCAGGCGAACAGCGCCGACCTCTCGGAGGTCGACGAGCCGCCCGAGGGCGACGGCCCGGTCCTGGTCGAGACGATCGCCGTGGGCATCTGCGGGACCGACGCCGAGATCCTCTCAGGCTCCTACGGGTGGGCCCCGCCCGGGCGCGAGCGGTTGGTGATCGGCCACGAGTCGCTGGGACGGGTGCTCGAGGCACCCGAGGGCGCGGGTGTCGAGCGGGGAGACCTCGTCGTCGGGATCGTCCGCCGCCCGGACCCCGTGCCGTGCAGCAGCTGCGCCGTCGGGGAGTGGGACTTCTGCCGGAACGGGCGGTACACGGAGCGGGGCATCAAAGAGCTCGACGGCTACCTGTCGGAGCGGTACAGGATCGAGCCCCAGTACGTGGTGAAGGTCGATCCCGGCCTCGGGCTCCTCGGCGTGCTGCTCGAACCGGCGAGCGTGGTGGCCAAGGCCTGGGAGCAGGTGGACCTCGTGGGCGGCCGCGCCCACTGGGAGCCGCGGACGGCCGTGGTGACCGGTGCCGGGCCGATCGGGCAGCTGGCGGCGCTGCTCGGGGTCCGGCGAGGTCTCGAGGTCCACGTCATCGACCAGATGGAGTCGGGCGTGAAACCCGACCTGGTGGCCGCACTCGGCGCCCGGTACCACACGGGGACGATCGCCGAGGCCTGCCCGGATCCCGACGTCGTGGTCGAGTGCACGGGCGTCGCCTCGCTCGTCCTCGACGCGATGGAGCACATCGGCCCGGGCGGGGTCGTGTGCCTGACCGGCGTGTCGTCGGGCGGCCGGACCGTGCAGGTGGACGAGGGCGCCCTCAACCGGACCATGGTCCTTTCCAACGAGTCGGTCGTGGGGTCGGTCAACGCCAACCGCCGCCACTACGAGCAGGCGGCCCGCGCCCTGGCCGAGGCGGACCGGGCCTGGCTCGAGCGCGTCGTCAGCCGCCGGGTGCCCCTCGAGCGGTGGCCTGAGGCCCTCGAGCGGGGGCCCGACGACGTGAAGGTCGTGGTCGAGGTGAGCCCGCAGTGACCGATCTC
>DATGLW010000014.1:0-39466 GCA_035293965.1 Acidimicrobiales bacterium | reverse complement strand
CCTGGGTGACCTGGGTAGGCCGGACCATGTGCAGCTGCTGCTCGGCCTGCTGGACGATGCGCGACGGCATCTCGAGGCGGGCGGTGGCCAGCTGCTGCTGGCGGTGGTGCACCTGCTCGGCGGCCAGGGCGGCCTGGGCCGCTGTGAGACGGACCTGACCCTGCGCGAGGAGGGCGTGGCCGACGACGATCGTGATCATGCTGGCCGCCAGCATGGCGACCGACACCAGCACCGCCACCGGTCGCCGCCCACGGCGCCGGCGGGGTGCAGGGGTGACGACGCGTAGCGGCGGGCGGGAGCTGGCCGGCAGGCGGGCAGGCGTCGCTGCCCGGCCCGGCACCGGGCGGCGCGCTGCGGCGCCCACCGGCGGGGTCACGGCTCCTCCACGGGGCCGGCCAGCCGTTCGAGGGCACGGAGGCGAGCGCTCTCGGCTCGGTGGTTCCTCGCCACCTCGGCCGCGCTGGGCTTGCGGCTCCCTCGGAACACGAGCCGGTGGAGGGGCCGGGCACCACACACGCAGGGCAGCCCCGGCGGGCACGTGCAGCCGCCCCGGGCAGCCTCGGCGAACACCTGCTTGACGAGGCGGTCCTCGCCCGAGTGGTAGGCGATGACGACGCACCGCCCGCCGGGGGCCAGCGCCGCCACGGCCGCCGGAAGGGCACGGCCGAGCTCGGCCAGCTCGTCGTTGACCGCGATGCGCAGCGCCTGGAAGACCCGGCGGGCCGGGTGGCCTCGCCGCCGCCCGGCCGCCGGCACGGCTCCCGCCACGACCGCTGCGAGCTCGGTCGTCGTCTCGATGGGACGCGCCGCGATCAGTGCCCGGGCAATCCGGCGGGCGTGGCGCGCCTCGCCGCTGGCAGCGAAGAGCGCCACCAGCTCGCCCTCGCTCGAGCCGTTGACCAGGTCCGCCGCTCGGGGGCCAGGCGCGAGCTGGTCCATGCGCATGTCGAGCGGGCCCGCCAGGCGGTAGGAGAACCCCCGCTCGGGTCGGTCGAGCTGGGGGGAGCTCACGCCGAGGTCGAAGAGGACACCCGCCACCGGACGCCCCTCGAGCGCGTCGCCCGCGGCCCTCTCCAGCTCCGAGAAGCGGGCACGGCGCAAGGCCACCCGGTCGCCGAAACGCGACAGGGAGGCCGCTGCGGCGCGCAGGGCGGTCGAGTCGCGGTCGAGCCCGAGCAGCGACAGCCGTGGGTAGGCGTCGAGGAGGGCGGCCGCGTGCCCGCCGCCGCCCACCGTGGCGTCCACCAGCACGCCATCGGGAACGGGCGCGAACAGCGACACCACCTCGGCGGCGAGCACCGGCTCGTGGGCGAATTCCTGGGCCATCGGCAGCCCCTCGACCGGCCTGGTGCTCCTGGGGAACGCCCCGGGGCAGCCATTGGGGAAGAGGGCGGAGGAGGAGTCTTCCACCGCGCCGGTCGAGGGGCTGCACATGGTCCGGGGCACCCGAGGCGACCCGGAGACAGTCGTGTCGTGTCTTCCTGCCCTCACACCTCCTCGCCGGCGAGCAGCCACCGCTCGTCCGGCCTGACACGCTCGTCCCACACGGTGGGGTTCCACAGCTCCACCCGGTCGATGGCGCCGTGCACGAGCACGTCGCCCTCCAACCGGGCGAAGTCCCGAAGGTGAGCCGGGATCGGCATCCGCCCCTGCCGGTCGATCTCCACCTCGTGCGAGGTGGCGGCCCACAGCCGGGCGAGATTGCGATTGGTCCGGCTGTCGGCAGCCCGCTGCTGCATCGCCTGCATCTGCCGTTCGAACTCGCCCGGGGTCCACAGCGCCAGGCAACCCTCGCTGTTCTGCGACAGGTAGCCGCCCCGCTCGAAATCGGTGCGGAATTTCGCCGGCAGGATGACCCGCCCCTTGGAGTCGAGCGAATGCTCGTACCGGCCGACGAACCCTGGCACTCCGCCCTCTCCCGCCCTTTCGATCCACTTCGCGCCACTTTACGCCCCACCCCCCCACCCGTCAACACCTCGGGGCCCGTTCACGCCCCGTGCACGGGCGCGTCCCCAGTCGGGGCGACCCGACCAGGGCGCCACGAGCACGACGTGCCTCGCCGAGCCGCTCGCAACCGGGCACGGGCGAGGGCCGTGCCGGAGGACCGTGCCGGAGGACCGTGCCGGAGGGCCGCGCCGGAGGGCCGCGCCGGAGGACCGCGCCGGAGGAGACGGAAGAGACGGCGACGGCAGGAGGGCCAGGGCGTGCGGCTGCCGTGCCCACGGCGCGGGCGGGCAACCCAGCCGGGGCTGGAGCGGGGCGAGAAGGCGGGGCGAGAAGAGGGCCGGCGGGCCCGGGCGCCGCGGGGCGCGATCCCCCGCGCGCAGGTCAGTCCCGGACCAGCTCCCAGGTGGCGCCCGGCGGGAGCGCGTCGACGAGGGCGTCGACGATCCGGGCCGGTGCCTCGTCGTGCCCGAGCAGCTGCTCCAGCCCGACGGCGGCTTCGTAGACGGGCTCGCGCGCTGCCGCGTCGAGAGGACCTGCCAGCAGGCGCAGCAGGCTCGAGGGCTCCCAGCGCCGGTAGGCCGCGCAGTGGAACAGGCCCCCCTGACGGCAGCGCCACTGGGCCACGCCGACCAGCTTGCGGCCCGCGACGGTCACCTCGCCGGGCCCGATGCCGGCGAAGCACACCACGTCGGACAGCGGGCCCGCCATCATCCCGCCCCGGTGCACCGACGCGTCGTCCACGCCCAGGGCTCGCAGTGCCGACGACCACCACTCGCCGACCCAGTGGGGGGCCGACGTGACGTCGTCGTCCCAGAGGGGGTCGTGGCGGGGCAGCCACACGTCGCACCAGAGCGGGTCGGCAGGCCTGACGAGCACCGCCCCGCCGCCGCTCCGCCGGCGGACCACGTCCACTCCGGCGGCGGCGCACGCCGCCGCGTCGAGCGTGCCAGCCCGCTGGGTGCTGCCGAGGACCACGGCGGGCCGCTCGACGCGCCGGAGCTCGACCACACGGACGCCCGAGCACCGGAAGCGTTCCACGTCGAGCCAGCGGTGCATTCCCTCGGCGCCGTCCCGGCCCCGCGCCGGCCCGCCTGCCGCCGCCCGAGAGCCGCTGGCCGTCACGACACGGCGGCCAGGTACGGCTCCCAGAGCGGGTCCACCTCGGTCAGGTGCCGGAGCCGCCACAGATGGCCGTCGGGGACCGTGGGCCTGAAGTGCAACGTCCATCCGAGCTCGGAAAGGAGCCGGTCACCCTTGACCAGGTTGTCGCGCTTGCACGCGGCGACGACGTTCGACCACTCGTGCCGGCCGCCGCGGCTGCGGGGAACCACGTGGTCGACGGTGTCGGCCGGCTCGGCGCAGTAGGCGCACCGGCCCCCGTCGCGCCGCAGGACGGCACGGCGCGTCAACGGCGGGGTGCGGGCCCACCGCGGGATCCGCACCAAGTGGAAGAGCCGCACGATGGAGGGGACCTCGACGGCCAGCTTGGCCGAGTGGAACACCGCCGACGACGGGCGAAATGCCACCGCTTCCGCCCGGCCCGCGAGGACGAGCACCACGGCTCGGCGGTCGGACACGAGTGCCAGGGGCTCGAAGGTCGCGTTGAGCAGGAGGACCCGCTCCATGTCGCCAGAGGCTACCCGCGTCCCCTCCGCAGCCCGCGACACCACTCGAGGTACGCGACCACGTCCTTTGGGCACGGGAGCTCCGTGCCAGGCCCGCCGTACGCGGTCATCATCCTGAAGCGCCAGTACGAGGCATCGGGTACGGGCAGGAGGGGCCAGCGGTACCACCAACCGCGCCTGGCCAGGCGCCCGGTGACCGTGACCGCGGTGAGCCACAGGCCCGGCCGCAGGGCGATGGCCCGGACGACGCCAGCGGCAGCGCGCCGCCAGTACCGCGCGTCGAAGTCGTCTGGCGGCGCCGTTGCGACCGGTGCTGGCGGCGGCCGATCCGCTGTCATGGTGCGGTCATGGTGCGGGGTGCCCGTTGCGGTGAAGGGGAGGCCGGCCGTCGACGCCGGTGCTCCCGTGCGACGGGCATCGTGCCCGCGCCAGCCGACTGCGCCAGCTCCGATGAGGGGCCCCTGAGCGCCGAGGCCGGCTGGCACGATCCTCGTGCCGGCGGAGAACTCCAGCACGGCGCGTGCCGCCAGCTCGCGGCGTGCGGCGACGAAGAACGGCTCGCCGAAGCCGAGCGCCACCGACCCGCCGACCACGACCAGCGAGAGGTCGAGCAGGTTGGCCACGGACGCAGCGGCACGTCCGAGCAGCATGCCCGATCGCTGCACCTCGGCCGGGCCCGCCTCTGCCGCCGGGCGCCCCGTCACCTCCTCGATCGCCGTGCCCGACGCCTCGGCCTCGAGGCACCCGCGGCCGCCGCAGGTGCATCGGCGTCCTTCCGGCTCGACGACGACGTGGCCGACGTGCCCCGCGTTGCCGAGCCGGCCGTCGAGGAGCCTGCCGTCGAGCACGAGTCCGCCGCCGACCCCGGTGGACACGACCACGGCGAGGTAGTCGCGCCAACCGCGGGCCGCACCGATCCAGCCCTCGGCCAAGGCGAGGGCCTTGGCGTCGTTGTCGACGAACGTCGGGAGCCCGGTCAGCTCGGCCAGGCGGTCCCGCAGGGGGAACCGGCGCCACCCCGCGATGTTGAGGGGCGACACCTCGCGGCCGCCCCGGTCCATCGGGCCCCCGCACCCCACCCCGCAGACCACGACGGACCCCGGAGCGGCCGCCCGCCGCACCCGGTCCACGAGTGCCGACAGGGCCGACCACACCTGCTCGGCAGACCCGGAGGCGGGGGTTGGGACACGCTCGGCACATGTCAGCGCCCCGGAGCGGTCGACGAGGCCGGCCGCCAGCTTCGTGCCGCCGATGTCCACGGCCAGGCTCAGGGGCCCAGGGCCGGGCGCGGTCAGCGATCGCGGCGTCGGAACCGGCTTCGGAGCCACTCGCGGGCGTCGTGCACGGCGTGCTCGACCGGGTTGACCGGGCTGTCCCCCCCCTTGGGGTGGGTGAGGTCGTGCCAGCCTGCCTTGCCCAGGCGTCGCAGGTTCCGCTCGAAGACCACCGCGGAGGCGAACATCACCGCCACCCCGAGGAAGCCGACCAGGACCGAACGCGAGTAGAAGGCGACCAGGACGGCGACGCCGGCCACGAAGCCGGCAGCCGCCCACTTGCAGGCCCTGCCGGCATGACGGTAGATCGTCTCGGACCGGACGCGCTCGGCGAATTGCGGGTCCTGGCGGACCAGCGATTCCTCGAGCTGAGCGAGGATCCGCTGTTCATGCTCGGAGAGCGGCACCCACATCCTCCTTCTGCCCGCCCTGCCGTGCTGGCACGCCCTGTGACCCCCTTCGCCCCGGCGATCCGGCTGTCATGTTCGCGCACCTCGTCTCACCCGACAACGGGAGCGCCTCCGACACGCCCGCCCCGAGCCGACGGGTCCATTGTACGAGCCGGATGGGGAGTGTCCCGTGCGCCCGGCGCCGGCACCGCCGCGACGCGATCACGGCGGTCCCCCCAACGCGTCCACCCGACGGCCGGGACCGCGGCCGCGGCGGCGCCGGCGGCCGGCGAGACGGGCGGCCGCGGCGCCGAGGACTCCCGCGATGGCGACGACGACGATCAACGGGGAGCGCGCGGTGACCAGCCAGAAATGGATGGTCACCTGCTGGAGGTTCGCAAGGGCGAACCAGGTCAGCAGGACGGCGACCACGCCCGTCGCCACCAGGCGGGCGTCGCGCGAGCGGCTGCGCGGCGGGCGCGCCCCCCCCTGGCTCAGCTCGTGGTCCTCAGCCACGGCGCTCCCCTTCCCCTTCCCCGTGCCGGCCTCCCCCCGGCCGGCCGGCGAGCGCTCCTGCACCGGTGCCGGCCGCCCCGGTGCCGGTGGGGCAGGCGACCCCGGTGCCGCCCAGCCCGCAGTAGCCCCCGGGGTTGGCCGCCAGGTACTGCTGGTGGTAGGGCTCGGCATAGTAGAAGGCGGCGAGGGGAGCCACCTCGGTGGTGATGCCGCCGTAGCCGGCGGCGCTGAGCGCCGACTGGTACACGGCGAGCACCTGGCGGGCCGCGAGGTCCTGTGCCTCGGAGGTCGTGAAGATCGCGGATCGGTACTGGGTGCCGACGTCGTTGCCCTGGCGCATGCCCTGGGTGGGGTCGTGCCCTTCGAAGAAGACGCCGAGCAAGGACGCGTAGCTCACCCGGCCGGGGTCGAAGACGACGAGCACCGTCTCGGCGTGCCCGGTCCGCCCGCTGCACACCTCGTGGTACGTGGGGTTCGGCGTGGAGCCGCCCGCATAGCCCACTGCAGTGGCGTACACGCCCTCGACCTGCCAGAACAGCCGCTCGGCCCCCCAGAAGCAACCCATCGCGAAGTACGCCGGGACCAAGCCCTCGGGGAAGGGGGGCACGGTGGGGGTGCCGAGCACGAGGTGCGGCCCGGGGGGCGGCAGCGGCTCCGCGCGCCCGGGCAACGCGCTCGCAGGATCGACCATCGACGTCGTGGTGGTGAAACGTGCCATGGCGCCTCCTCGGGCCTGATGGTGGCTCCTCCACCGTAGAGGCCCCGGGGCCCGGTCGCCTCGGATCGGCCGGGCCGGCCGGCACGTGGTCCAGCCGCCGGGGGCCAGCGGCGGGTCGATGCCCGGTCGTCTATCGTTGGCGCGTGGCCACGAGGTCGGGATCCGGAGGGGTCCGCGCCCTCGACGGCGGTCCCGGCACACGCCCGTCCCCCGCCGAGGGTGCCGAGGCGCACGCCGAAGGGGCCGCCGCGGCCGACGACGTCGACCGCGTGCTCGCGCTGGTCCGCCGGCACGGTGGACGCGCGACGCCGACAAGGCGGCTCCTGCTTCGTGCCCTGTTCGGAGCAAAAGACCATCGCACGGCCGAGGAGCTGGCCCTCGAGGTGCAGGCGCAGGCGCCTGACGTCCACCGGTCGACCATCTATCGCAACCTCGAGGAGCTGGAGCGTCTCGGCGTGGTCGTGCACGCGCACCTCGGCCACGGCCCCGCCACGTACCACCTGGCGCCGGCTGCCCACGGGCACCTCGTGTGCGAGGAGTGCGGGACGATGATCGAGGCTCCCGACCGCCTCTTCCAGGGCCTCGCCCGCACCGTGCTCGCGAAGTTCGGCTTCACCATCGACCCGCACCACTTCGCCGTCCTCGGGCGCTGCGCCGGTTGCAGCTGAGCCCGGGAGGCACGGGCGAGCGGCGGCGACGATGGCACAGGCCCGTCCGTTGGCTAGGTTCGGGTCGTGACCCGGGGGCGGACCCCGGTGCCGGGCGATCGAAGGGAGGCCCGCGATGGCTGATGCCGGCACGGCGCGCCGCCGCGTGCTCGCCGCCCGCTACCGAGAGGTGCGGGCCGCGACCGAGGAGCTCGCGGCACCCCTCTCCCCCGAGGACCAGACCGTGCAGTCCATGCCCGACGCGAGCCCCACCAAGTGGCACCGGGGCCACACGTCGTGGTTCTTCGAGACCTTCCTGCTCCAGGGCCAGCCCCGCTACTCGCCGTACGATCCCGCGTTCGCATACATCTTCAACTCGTACTACGAGGCGGTCGGCCCCCGGTACCCCCGTCCCGAGCGCGGGATCCTGTCTCGCCCGGGGGTGGCCGAGGTGGCGGCGTACCGGCACCATGTGGACAGCGCCATGGGCGAACTGCTGGAGGGCGAGCTCGACGAGGCGACCGCGGACCTGGTGGAGCTGGGCCTCCATCACGAGCAGCAGCACCAGGAGCTCTTGCTCATGGACATCAAGCACGCGCTCTCGCGCAACCCCCTCCTGCCCGCCTACCGGCCGGGGGCCGGCGCACACCCGTCGGAGGCCCGGAAGCTCGGGTGGCTCGAGCACGAGGGAGGGCTGGCCGAGATCGGCCATCGGCCGGGAACGGGCTTCGCCTTCGACAACGAGCTGCCGTGCCACCTCGAGCACCTCACTCCCTTTGCCCTTGCCGACCGGCCCGTCACGTGCGGCGAATGGCTCGGGTTCATGGAGGACGGCGGCTACTCGCGACCCGAGCTGTGGCTGTCGGACGGATGGGCCGCCGTCGCGCAGGGGGCATGGACGTGCCCCCTGTACTGGTTCCAGGAGACGACGAGCGCGCCGGCGTCCAGCTGGTTCGTCTTCACCCTGGGCGGCCCGCGGCCTGTCGACCCGGCCGAGCCGGTGTGCCACATCAGCTACTTCGAGGCCGACGCGTTCGCCCGCTGGGCCGGGTGCCGGCTCCCGACCGAGGCCGAGTGGGAGGTGGCCGCCAGGGGATCGTCGCCGGCCTCGGGGAACTGGCTCGACCTGCGGGTGCTCCACCCGCTGCCGACCGGCGACTCGGCGACCGGCCTCTTCGGTGACGTGTGGGAATGGACGGCGAGCCCCTACGGCCCCTACCCGGGGTTCCGGCCGGCGCCGGGAGCGGTCGGCGAGTACAACGGGAAGTTCATGGTCAACCAGTACGTGCTGCGGGGCGGCAGCTGCGCCACCCCCGCCGGCCACGTCCGCGCCACGTACCGCAATTTCTTCCCCGCCCATGCCCGGTGGGCCTTCAGCGGCCTGCGGCTCGCCAAGGACGCCTGAGCGGCCGTGGCCACGGGCTCGTCGCTGCGGGTGGACGTTCACCTGACCGCCCGCGACCTGCGCGCCGCGCTGATGGACGACGTGCGCAGCGGTCTCGGGGCGCAGCCCAAGTCCATCCCCCCCGTCTGGTTCTACGACGAGGAGGGCAGCCGCCTGTTCGAGGAGATCACCCGGCTGCCCGAGTACTACCCCACGCGCGCCGAGCGGCACCTTCTCCGCCGGCACGCGGGCACCATCGCCGCCATGTCCGGAGCCGACACCCTCGTCGAGCTGGGCGCAGGCGCGTGCGACAAGACCCGCCTCATCCTCGATGCACTGCGCGCCGCCGGCTCGCTGCGCAGCTACGTCCCCCTCGACGTGAGCGACGAGTTCCTGCGGGCGGCGGCTGCGGGCCTGGCCGAGGACTATCCAGGCCTGGACGTCCACCTGATCGTCGGCGACTTCCGGCGCCATCTCGACCGGATCCCGACCGGCAGGCGCCGGCTCGTGGCGTTCCTCGGGGGGACCATCGGGAACCTCGACCCGGCCGCCCGCGGGCGCTTCCTCTTCGACCTCAATTGCTCGATGACCGCCGGCGACCACCTGCTGCTCGGAGCCGACCTCGTGAAGGACCCCGCCCGGATCGTCGCCGCCTACGACGACCCTGCGGGGGTGACGGCGGCGTTCAACCGCAACGTCCTGCAGGTCCTCAACCGAGAGCTCGGGGCTCACTTCGAGGTCGCCCGCTTCGACCACGTGGCCCGGTGGGACGCGGCCGCGCAGTGGATCGAGATGCGCCTGCGCTCGACGTGCCGCCAGGCGGTGGCCATCGACGACCTCGGGCTGGCAGTCGAGTTCGACGAAGGCGAGGACCTCCTCACCGAGATCAGTGCCCGCTTCACCCCCGAGGGGCTGGCGGCCGAGCTCGAGGCGGCCGGGTTCGTGGTCGACGCCATGCTCGGCGCCGAGGAGGGTGAGTTCCTCCTCACCGTGGCGCACCCGTTCTGTTGAGGGTCGTCGGCCGGTCTTCGGGGCGGTGAGCGGCCGACCCCCGGGGACCCCTTGCCTCTACTGGAGGCGGTGCTCCTGGAGGCGGTGCTCCTGGAGGCGGTGCTACTGGAGGTAGCGCTCGACCACGTCGCCCTGGCGCTCGGTCGCCGCGTCGGGGTCCCGCCCGGAGCGCCGCAGGGCGCGGCGCTGGCGCAGGAGATCCCACAGTCGGTCGAGGGTCACCTCGAGAGCCCGCAGCCGCTCCCGCTCGTTCTCCGACAGGCCCTCACCGGCATGGGCCTCCTCGAGGTGCCGCTCCTCGTCCGCGAGGGCTCCGATCCGCCTGATGATCTCCTCGTCGTCCATGCCGCCCTGCCCTTTCCGTCGCACCGTGCCCGGCGCAGGCCGGGCTCCTTCGCCGCGCCCGTCGTGTGCAGCGGTGGCCCAGCCGTTGCCCCAGCCTGGGGCTGAAGGCCTCCTCCCGTCGGGCTGCGGTCACCGTCAGGCTACGGCCGCCAGCCGCCCGTTCCCGCCGCCCGCGAGCGGCTCGGTCACGCCGCGGGCCGCGAGCGGCGCCGGCGGGCGGGTGCCATCGGGGCCACCAGAGACGGGCGACCTCTCGGCCAGGACAACCTCGAGCACGTCGTCGACAGTCCGCGCCGGGTGGAACCGCATGGCCGCACGGACCTCGGCCGGCACGTCCTCGAGATCGGGCTCGTTGCGAGCGGGCAGGACCACGTCCGTCAGCCCCGCGCGGTGCGCAGCCAGCACCTTCTGCTTGACACCGCCGACGGGCAGCACCCGCCCCTGGAGGGTGACCTCGCCGGTCATGCCGAGTGACGTCGGCACCGGCCGCTGGCGCAGGAGGCTCACGATCGCCGACACGATCGTCACGCCGGCCGAGGGGCCGTCCTTGGGCACGGCACCAGCCGGCACGTGGACGTGGAACCTCTTGCCGGTGAAGGCCCCCGCGCCGATCCCGAGCTGGCGGGCGTGCGAGCGGACGTAGGAGAGGGCGATCTCCGCCGACTCCTTCATGACCTCGCCCAGCTGGCCCGTCAGGACGAGCTCCTCGGGGCCGTCGGACACGCTCGTCTCGACCATCAGCACGTCACCGCCGGCACCGGTGACCGCCAGCCCGGTGGCAACCCCGGGCGGGGACACCTGCTGGGCCTCCTCCAGTGTGAACCGCGGTCGGCCGAGCCACTCCTGCAGGCCGTCGCCGTCGATCTCGACCGGCGCCGCCCGCTCACCTGCAGCGAGCTTGGTGGCCACCCTGCGCAGGAGCCGGCCCAGCTCGCGCTCGAGGGAGCGCACGCCGGCCTCCCGCGTGTAGTCCTCGACCACGGCCCGAAGTGCCTCGTCACTGATGCGCACCTCTCCGGGGTGCAGCGCGGCCCGCGCCAGCTGCCGTCCGACGAGGTGGTGCCGGGCGATGGCCACCTTCTCGGCCTCGGTGTAACCGTCCAGGCGGATCACCTCCATACGGTCGAGGAGGGGGGCCGGCACGGTGTCGACCACGTTGGCCGTCGCCAGGAAGAAGACCTGCGACAAGTCGAGGTCGACCTCGAGGTAGTGGTCCCGGAAGGTGTGGTTCTGCGCCGGGTCGAGCACCTCCAGCAGGGCCGACGACGGATCACCACGAACGTCTGTCCCGAGCTTGTCCACCTCGTCGAGCACGATGACGGGGTTCATGGTGCCCGCTTCGCGCAGGGCACGGGCCAGCCGCCCCGGCTGGGCACCCACGTAGGTGCGCCGGTGCCCGCGGATCTCCGCCTCGTCGCGGACCCCGCCGAGGGCCACCCGCACGAACGGCCGCCCGAGGGCCCGGGCCACCGACGCCCCGAGCGAGGTCTTGCCCACCCCCGGGGGACCCACGAGGGCCAGGATCGCGCCCGCGCCCCGGCCATCGCCGGGCCCGACGCCGCGTTCGGCTCGCAGCTTCCGCACGGCAAGGTGCTCGAGGATCCGCTCCTTCACGTCGGCCAGCCCGTCGTGATCCTCGTCGAGGATCCGGGCGGCCTCGGCCACGTCGAGGCGCTCCTCCGACACGGTCCCCCACGGCAGCTCGAGCACCGTGTCGAGCCAGGTGCGGATCCACCCGTGCTCCGGGCTCTGCTCAGGCGTGCGCTCCAGGCGATCCACCTCGCGCGCCAGGGCTGCCCGCACGTTCTCCGGCAGCGCCCGCTCGGCGATGCGCATGCGGTAGTCGTCGGCTGCGCCAGCGGGCTCTCCCCCCAGCTCCCCGAGCTCCTTGCGGATCGCCTCGAGCTGGCGCCGCAGGAGGAACTCCCGCTGCATGCGCTCCATGCCCTCCTCCACGTCGGAACGGATGCGCTCGCGCAGCGTCAGGTCAGCCAGGGTCTCGCGCGCCCAGCCCAACACGAGCCTCAATCTTTCCTCGACATCGAGGGTCTCCAGAACTCTCACCTTCTGGTTCAGCGTGAGATCAGGCGAATAGCCCGACAGGTCAGCCAAGCGACCGGGCGAGGTCACGTCTCGGAGCTGTGCCGCCAGCCGCCCCGCACCGCGGTGCTCGAGGATGCTCTCGAGCACTGCCCGGTACTCCCGGCCGAGCTCCACGGCAGCGGTACTGGGCGGCGGCTCCTCGATCGGCTCGGCCTCGACCCACAGCGCACTGCCAGTACCGGCGACGCCGGCACCGACGGCTGCCCGGCGGACACCGCGAACCGCAAGCGCGGGCAGCCCACCGCGCAGGGCGCCCTTCTCCACCACGTCGCTGACCACGCCGACGCTGGCATAGCGGCCGTCGACGTGGGGCACGAGCACCAGCTGGCCGCCCGCACTGTCCGCAGCGTCAGCGGCAGCCCGCGCCTCAGTCGACTCGAGGGCAACGGTCAGCACCATGCCGGGAAGCACCACCCCCGAGGTGAGCGGCAGCAGCGGCAAGGCGAGGTTCCGCTCGCCCACGTTCTCGTCCAGCTTTCCTTCCGCCACTGCTTCCCTCCGGGTGTTCTGTAATAGAGTAATCAGATAACCAGGCGCGGTGTACCTCTATTCCCGGGCCTCCGCCTGCTCCCTTCCCAGGTGCCCCGGCAGCCTCCCCGGCCCGTCGAGGACGGTGGGTCCGGCCGGATGGAAGAACGAGCACCGCTGCAGGGCGCGAAGATTGCCGGCCATGACCGTCGTGCGCATCAACGCCATCACCGTTCCCGAGGGCTCGGGTGACGAGCTGGCCCGCCGCTTTGCTCACCGGGCCGGCGCCGTCGAGGGCACGCCGGGGTTCGAGGGGTTCGACCTGCTCAGGCCGACCGATGGGCGCCGGACCTGGCTTGTCGTCACCCGGTGGCGTGACGAGGCGGCGTTCCGCGCCTGGACGGAGTCGCCCGCCTTCGCTCACGGTCACCGGGGAGCCACCGAGAAGCAGGGTGAGCGACCCGTGGCGGTGCACGCCGAGCTGTGGTCCTACGACGTGGTCGACGTGGCGCGCCCGGGCCCGGCGGCCGGCCATCCGCCGGACCCCCGTCAGGCTGATTCCGGCTCAGGCTGATGCCGCTTCGGGCTGCCTGCCGGCCCGGGCTCGCACCGGCCCCGGTTGCTCCGGGCTCGGGCTGACTACGGCTCCGTGCGGGTGCCGGTCGGCTCGAGGGGAAGCCCGAGGTCCACGTCGGCCCGCGCGGCCGCCTGCTCGGTCCGCACTGCCCTGACGCGGTGCGCGAACACGACGGCGACCGCGACGACTGCCAGGGCGGCAGCGACGTAGCCCGCGTAGCTGAAGTCCTTGACGACCCGGTGCCAGCTGGCGCCGAGGCTGTAGCCGACGCTGGACAGGGCGGCGCACCACATGGCGCACCCGACGAGGGTGAAGGCGAGGAACTTGGCTCGGGCCATCTCCCCCAAACCAGCCGCGAGCGACACGAAGGAGCGGAGCAAGGGCACGAACCGGCCGACGAACACGAAGGTGTCGCCCCGGCGCGCGAACCAGGCCTCGGCACGGTCGAGGTCACGGTGGGTCAAGAGCACGTACTTGCCCACCCGGTCGACCAGCGGCCGCCCGCCGAAGAGGCCGATGGCATAGCCGGCCGACGAACCCAAGACCTCGCCGAGCGTGGCCAGCAGGATGACCAGGCCCAGGCTCAGGTGGTCGCGATGGCCCGCCAGGACCTGGCCGCTCGCCAGCGCCCCGGCCGAGGCGATCGCCAACTCGGAGCCCACCGGCAGCCCCATGGCGGAGAGGAAGGTGACGGCGAACAGCGCGAGGTAGCCCCACGTGGCGAGTACGTGCTCCATCGGGTTCCCTTTCTACTCGCGCTGCCCCCCCGCATGGGGGCATCCCGCGGTCCATCCACAGCGAGCCCACAGCTTGGCCCGGCCTGCCGCACGGCTGCCCCTGTGCAGGCGACCGCCTCGACCTCGCGCCCTCGCGCCAGTCACCGGCCCCGCCGGGATCGAAGGGCGGCAGCCGGCAACTGCCATAGGATCCGCAGGTCCCAGGCGAGCGACCAGGACTCGAAGTACTGGGCGTCGAGCCGGACGAGGTGCTCGGCGTCGAGGTGCTCGGGGCCCGCCAGGCACCAGGGGCCCGCCAAGCCGGGGCGGACACCCCCGTACGGCCGGGCAGGGTACCTGGCTCGGGCCATCTCGGGCGGTTGGGGTCGGGGGCCGACGAGCGACATGTGGCCGAGCACCACGTTGACGAGCCGAGGCAGGCCGTCGAGGCCCCGCTCTCGCATCCAGCGCCCGACCGGGGTGAGCCGAGGGTCGTGGCCCAGGCTCGGTGGTGCCGGCGTGGGGCCGTCGCAGAGCCGGGCTTCCACCTCGTCGGCATCGCGCCACCTCGTACGGAACCCGAGCATCCTGAAGGGGCGGCCCTCGCGCCCGGCCCGCAGCTCGCACACGAGGGCGGGGCCGGGCGAGGTCAGGACGACCAGCGCGGCCAGCGCGAGGACGAGCGGGCTCAGCACCACCAGGAGCACTCCCCCCACGACGATGTCGAAGGCCCGCTTGGCGACCCCCTCGAGGGGGCCGGAGGCCGGGCCGGCGACGGCCACGACGGGAAGGCCGCTCACGTCCTCGACCTTCGAGCGCCACGTGGTGAGCTCGAAGTAGCGCGGGACGACCGCGATCGGCACGATGCCGTGCACCTCGCGCAGGGTGTCGGCGAGGTCTGCCGGGTGCGTCCGCGAGAAGGCAACCAGCACCCGGTCGACCGACAGACGGCGGCAGAGCGCCCCCAGCTCCGAGATCTTCCCGAGGACGGGGGTGGGCGGGGCAGGGTCGTCGTCGACGAAGCCCACCACGCAGGCGCCGGCCTCTCGCTCCAGGTGGGCGCGCAACTGCGTGGCGACGGTGCCGGACCCGACGATCAGGACCCGCACCGGGCGGCGCAATCGCCACAGGAGGTGCACGGCCGCCCGAGCCGCGAGGGTGCCGACGAGCGCGCACGCCGCGGACGCTGCCACCGCCATCGGGTCGGGGCGGGGCCACGACGCCTCCTCGACCAGCACGACCGTGGCGACCGACGCCAGGAGAAGCCCTGCGACCGCCGCAGCGAGCACGCTCGGCGCGTCGCCGCGGCCGCTCGGCGGCAGCCGACGCGAGCCGGCCCGGTGCTGGCCGGACACCACGGCGACCACCAACTGGCACACCGGGGGCAGCGAGACGAGCAGGATCTGGCGCGCCCCGTGGCCCGCGGGACGCAGCGAGCCGCGCGCCAGGTCGACCGCCACTCCCGCGCACTGGGCGCCGAGGACAGCGACCAGGTCGCCGGCGAGCAGGGTCCGCTGCCGGTACGCACGTGCGGGCAGGGGCGCACCCCGGGCGGGCGCACCCCGGGCGGGTGCACCGGGCGCTCCCTCGTCGACCACGAGCGCGAGGTCGGCCGCATCGGCCATGGATGGAGCGTAACCACCGGAGCGCCGGGGCGGGCCCGGCGAGGGCTCAGGACCGCGTGCGGACGTCCTCGTCGGCACTGAGGCGACGCGCCACCTCGTAGAGCAGGTGCTTGGCCAGGCCCGGCACGTCGTCGAGCAGCTGGTCGAGGCCCGAGGCCGTGAGGACCAGCGCGTCGATGTCGGTGTCGGCTCTGACCGACGCGTTGCGCCGGTGGCCGGGCCGCAAGAGCGAGAGCTCGCCGACCACGTCCCCTTTGCCCAGCGTGGCGACCACCGCGCCGTCCGTCGTGACCGTGGCCCTGCCGTCGAGGATGATCAAGGCCTCACGGCCCACGTCGCCCTGGCGGATGAACTCCTCTCCGGCCTTCACCACCACTTCGTCGGCAACCCGCCCGATCTCCTCGAGCTGCTTCTTGTTGCACTGCGCGAACAGCGGCACCCAGGCCAGGTACTCGCGGTACTCGTGTCGGGCCATTGCGCTGGTCTCCCTTGCCCCCTCGTTCGGCGGGTCCACCCGGCCAACGGAGGCCCGGGAGGACGGGTGGCTCGGGCGAGCCCCCCAGCCGCCGGGCGCAGGTTACCTCCTGGCCGCCCGAGGGCGCGGGTGGACCCGACGGCCCGGGTGGGTCCGACGGAACGGGTGGGTCCGACGGAACGGGTGGACGCTCCGGTCCACCGGCGGGTCGTGGCCCCGCCCCGGACGCGTAACCGAGCCCTGAAGACGGACCGGCGAGCGCGGACCGTAGACTGCCCCCGTGACGACGGCCCGCTCCACGCGCGCATGACCGGACGCGCGCGGAGCTCCGCCGCCCGATCCGCACCCGCGCCCAAGGCGAACGACCCGTGCTGGTGCGGCAGCGGCCGCAAGTACAAGCGCTGCCACCGGGTTGCTCGCGAGCGCGTTCGGCCCGGCATCGTGAGCCCGCGGCGGCACGTGCCCCCGCACATTGCCCGCCCCGACTACGCCGACACCGGACGGCCGGTCAAGGTGACCGAGCCATTCGTGAAGCCGCCTGCGACCATCGAGGCGATGCGCCACGCCGGCCGGGTGGCCGCAGAGGTGCTGCACGCCGTGAGCCGGGCGGTGGCGCCCGGGGTGACCACCGACGAGCTCGACGCCCTGGCCCACGACGAGTGCATCAGGCGGGGCGCGTACCCGAGCCCGCTCAACTACCACGGTTACCCCAAGTCGGTGTGCACGTCGGTGAACGAGGTCATCTGCCACGGCATCCCGGACAGCAGGCCGCTCGCCGACGGCGACATCGTCAACGTCGACGTGACCGTCTTCGTCGGCGGCGTCCACGGCGACACGAACGCTACCTTCGCCGTGGGGAAGATCGACCCCGAATCGGCCAGGCTCATCGACGTCACCCGCCGCTGCCTCGAGCTCGGCATCGCCGCGGTGCGGCCCGGTCGACCGGTGAGCGACATCGGGCGCGCCATCGAGCGCCATGCCGAGGCCAACGGCTGCGGCGTCGTGCGAGCCTACGTCGGTCACGGTATCGGGGAGGTCTTCCACAATGGCCTCGTGATCCCCCACGTCTACGACCCCTCAGCCACCACCGTCCTCGAGGAAGGCATGACCTTCACGATCGAGCCGATGATCACCCTCGGGTCGTGGCGCGACGTCCGGTGGGACGACGGGTGGACCGCCGTCACGGCCGACGGCAGCCGCACGGCCCAGTTCGAGCACATGCTGGTGGTGACGGCCGGCGGTGCCGAGGTGCTGACCGAGCCACCGGCGTGAGCGGCCCCTGGCCGAGGGCGCGCGCGGTGACCTCGGCACTGCTGGCGGTGGTGGCGGTGGCGGGCTACTTCCTGTTCGTGTCGACCGTCCGAGCCGACCCGGGCCGGCTGTCGGAGCTGGTCGTCACCCGCCCGGGCGTGCCCGGGCTCGAGGCGGTCGCCGGCAGCCGCCGGCCCCTCACCGCCAGCCAGCTGCCCTTCTCCCCTTCGCGCGCCGCGGCGCGCCACCCCGAGCAGATCGGTGGCTACACGGCAGAGTGGCAGTCCCGGGCCACGTCGCCGACCGGCGCTGGCGGGCGAGCCGTCACCGCCAACCTCGTGCTCGAGGCCCTGCCCGACCCGGCGAGCGCAAGGCAGGTCCAGGCCGAGGCGATCCAGCGCTACACAGACCGACGGGCGCTCGCGGCGAGCTCGCTCGCCATCGCCTCCCAGTTCACCGTGCCAGGCGTGCCCGGCTCGCAGGGCGTCTCCTACAACTCAGTCCGCCCCGGAGGGCCCAGCACGGGCACGGGGTACGTCGTCGCGTTCCACTCGGGCCGGGTGGTGGCGCTGACGTTCCTGCAGACCACCACCCCCGCAGTGGGGGCAGCCGCCGCCGCGTCGTTCGCCCGGGCCGAGCACGGCCTCCTGGCGACCGGCGAACCCGGCTTCTCCCTGTCGGTCACGCAGCGCCCGGCAGGACCGTCGACCGTCTACTGGATCGTGGCCCTCCTGGTCGTGCCCGCGCCGCTCGCCCTCCCGTCGTGGGCGCACCGCCTCCGCGCCAGGCGGGCCGCCAGGCAGCTCGCCCGCGCCCGCTACGGCGTCCGCTCCCGAGGGGCCAAGGCCGTCCGCCGGCACCGGACGCCTGCGTGGGCGAGGCCACGCCGCTGAGCCAGGCGACCGGCCCCGACGTCCAGCGCGTTGCCACCCGGGCACGCGCGCGGCGCCGCACCCTCGCGCGGGCGGCCTCCGCTATCTCGATCGCCTGGTCGCGCAGCTGCTTGAGGTCGCACCCTCGCGCGGGCGGCCTCCGCTCAGGTCCGGCTCACGTCCGGCGCAGCTCGCCGAGGAGCTCGGTCCACAGCCCGGGGTCGGTGTCGTAGGTCGCATACGGCGTGACACGCTCGACGACGTCGCCCAGCTTGGCCCGCAGGGCGCGCCCGACCGACGCCGGATCGCCGACGACCGAGAACGTCGCCAGCATCTCGTCGGTCACGAGGCCTGCCATGTCGTCCCACCGCCCCGACCGTGCCAGGGCGTTGAGCTGCTCCTGGAGCTCCCCCCATCCGTGCAGCTCGAGCACCGGGCGGTACGCGGGGGTGGAGGCGTAGAAGGCGATCTGGCGTTTGGTGCCGGAGATCGCCGCTCCGAGCTCGGCGTCGTCACGCCCGACCGTCACGAAGGACGGGCCGGTGACGAGGAAGCCCTCGAGGGTCCTGCCCGATCGCGCCCGCCCGCGCTCGAGCGCCGGGAGCGTCACCTCGCGCAGGTAGCGCTCGGTGGTGAAGGGGTGGAAGAAGAACCCGTCGGCCACCTCGCCGGCGACCTCGGTCATCCGCTCCCCCACGCCGGCGAGCGCCACTGGCGGGGGTCCCCAGTCGTGCCGGGGTGGGCTGAAGAACGGCGTCATCAGGGTGTGGGTGTAGAACTCGCCGGCGAAGTCGAGCCGCGTGCCGTGCTCCCAGGCGTCCCAGATGGCGCGCAGCGCGAGGACGTACTCGCGCATGCGGGCCGCCGGACGCCCCCACGGCATGGAGAACCTGCGCTCGACGTGGGCCTTCACCTGGGAACCGAGCCCCAGGACGAACCTGCCGCGGCTGAGGGCCTGCAGGTCGTGGGCCATGTGGGCCATGACCATGGGGGTGCGGGCGAACGCGATGGCGACGGCCGTCCCCACGGTCACCCGCTCGGTCGCCCCGACTGCCAGGGTGACCATGACGGCCGGGTCGTGCGCGGTCTCCCCGAGCCAGATCCCGTCGTAGCCGTCCGCCTCGATGCGCGCGGCGGCGTCGGCAACATCGGCAGGACCCGTGGCGATGTTCCCGAGCGAGACGTCGATCTTCATGGCGCTCTCCTCTGGTGCCGTGCTCGTGGCTCGCGCCGGCGCGCCCCCACCCGGGCACCGGCCGTGCGGCAGTCTCCTGCGCCTGCCGGGCCGGGGCAAGTTGCCGGGCGCCGGCGCGCGGCCCGACGGTAGCGTCCTCACCCGTGGCAGCCGCGGTGCGCGCCGTGCGGCGCAGGCCACCGACCGCCCTGGAGGTGGTGGTCCTCGCCGACACCCACCTCCGGCACGGCCTCGACGGCCTGCCGGACCGGGTGATCCGCGCGGTGCGAGGGGCGGGCGTCGTGCTGCATGCAGGCGACCTCACGTCGCCGAACGCCCTCGCCGAGCTGCGGGGGTGCGCCGAGACCCACGCCGTGCTCGGCAACAACGACCTGGAGCTGCGCGCGGCGCTGCCCGAGGACCTGGTGCTCGAGCTGGCCGGCGTGACGGTCGCCCTGGTGCACGACGCGGGACCGGCTCGCGGCCGCGCCGCCCGCCTCCAGCGCCGCTTCCCCACTGCCGGCGTGGTGGTGTTCGGGCACAGCCACGTGCCCCTCGTCGAGGAGGGCCGGGAAGGCCAGCTCCTCTTCAATCCCGGATCGCCGACCCAGCGCCGGCGGCAGCCCCACGCGACGTTCGGCCGCCTGCTCCTCGCGGACGGGGTGGTGCGCGGGCGCTGGATCGAGATCGCGACCGTCTGACCACCTTTCGCCGGTGCGGCCGCCGCGTGTGGCGGCGCGTCCTCCTGCGTGGTAGCACAAGGGCGCTCCCGCCGGTGCCGGCAGGGTGCGCGACGTGCCGAACCCAGCGTGCGGAAGGAGGGCCATGGAGCTCACAGCCGAGACGTGCCCCCCCCTGCCGGCGCCCGACGACCTGACCCGCTTCTTCTGGGAGGGGGTGGCCGACCACAAGCTGCTCCTGCTGCGGTGCCGGGCCTGCGGCACCTTCATCCACCTGCCCCGCCCGGTGTGCCGGGCCTGCCGGTCCACCGACCTCGCCCCCGCCGAGGTGTCGGGCCGGGCCGTGCTCGACACGTGGACCCTGCCCGCCCAGCCGCCAGACCCCTACTACCGGGCGCACCTCCCCTACGTGCTGGCCGTCGTGGAGCTGCCCGAGCAGCCGAAGCTCAAGCTCGTGACGAACGTCGTCGACTGCGCCGAGGCGGACCTCCGCCTCGGTATGGAGCTGGAGGTGGCCTTTCGAGAGGTTGCGCCGGGCGTGACCCTGCCGCTGTTCCGGCCGGCGGCCTCCCACCAGGAGGAGCGAGCGTGAGCAACGCGCTGGAACGGGTGGCCATCGTCGGGGTGGGCTACTCGCAGGTCGGACGTCGGCTCCCACTCTCCGACGACGAGCTCGTCCGGCAGGCGATCACGGCGGCCATGGACGACGCCGGCCTCGAGGTCGCCGACATCGACGGGATCAGCACGATGGGCGGCGACGCCATGCGCATGGGCCACCTCCTCGGCATCATGCCCCTCAACTTCTTCTTCACGTCCTCCCAGCTGGCGCCCGCGTTCGCGGAGCCGGCCGTCATGGCCATCGCCTCGGTGGCCTCGGGCTTGAGCCACACGTGCGTCGCCGTCCGGCTCATCCGCCAGCTCGGGCCGGCCAACCCGGCGGCGCGCGGCGACGAGGAGGCCGCCGGTCCTCGCCCGCCGGCGCACGTCAGCGGCGACGCCCAGTTCTCGGCCCCCTTCGGGGGCGGTGCTCCCGCGCCGACGATCGGGGGGCTCCAGATGCAGCGCCACATGGCGCAGTACGGCACGACCGAGCTGCACTTCGCGCACAACGCCGTGACCGCACGATCCCACGCGGCCCTCAACAGCGACGCGATCTTCCGCGACCCGTTGACGGTCGAGGACTACCTGAGCTCTCGCTATGTCAGCAAGCCGCTCCGCCTGCTCGACTGCGACTACCCCGTCGACTCGGCCTCGGCAGTGATCTTCACCACCGAGGCGCGTGCCCGCGACCGCAGGAGCAAGCCCGTGATGGTCGAGTCCTACGCGCTCTCGGCCGTGCGCGATTTCGACATGGCCCTCTTGGACGACTTCGTCCGGAACGCCACCGTCACGTGCGCGGACTCCCTCTGGTCCCGCACCGACCTCACCCCGGCAGACGTCGACTGCGCACAGCTCTACGACGGGTTCTCGGTCATCACATTCGAGTGGCTCGAGGCACTCGGGTTCTGCGGTCCCGGCGAGGCTGGCCCCTTCGTGGCAGAGGGCAACACGCGCCTCGGGGGCCGGCTGCCGCTCAACACCGACGGCGGGGCGTGCAACGTCGGGCGGCGCCACGGCGCCAACTTCTGCATCGAAGCCGTGCGGCAGCTGCGGGGCGAGTGCGGCGAGCGCCAGGTGCCTGGGGCAGAGGTCGCCGTCTGGTCCAACGGGGTCGGCGTCTTCGCCGGCGCCGTGCTGCTGACTGCCTGACCGCCCCGCGTGCCTGCGCCCACCCGCTTGGGGGTAGAAGAGAGCAATGCGGCTGGCCGTGCTCGGGCTCGGGAACATGGGGAGGGCGCTGGCGGCACGGCTTCTCGGTGCCGGTCACGACGTTGCGGTCTGGAACCGTTCCCCCGGCAGGTCGGCTGGCCTCGCTGCTGACGGCGCCCGCGAGGCCCGTAGCGTGGGGGATGCCGTTGCGGGAGCCGACCTTGCCATCACGGCGCTGGCGGACGACGGTGCGGTGCGCGAGGTCGCCCTGGGCGCCGGTGGCGTGGCGGCCACCCTCGGGCTGACCTCGCTCTACGCCGACTGCTCCACCGTGTCGCCGGACCTGAGCGCCGAGCTGGCAGGCGCGCTCGGGCCGGGGCGGTTCGTGGCCCTGCCGATCCTCGGAGCCCCGGCGGCGGTGGCCGCCGGGCAGGCCACCTACCTCGCCGGCGGCGACGACCACGCGCTGGCGCGGCTCGACCCGGTGCTGGCCGCTCTCGGGGGCGGCGTCCGTCGCTATGGCGCCGCGCCCCTCGCCTCCGCGGCCAAGCTGACCAGCAACCTGCTGCTCCTCGCCGGCGTCGTCGCCCTGGCCGAGGCCGTCGCCGTCGGGCGCGCGGGCGGATTGTCGGACGGCCAGCTCCACGAGCTCCTCGCCGGCAGCCCGATGGTGGCGCCCGGGCTCGCCAACCGCTTCGACCGCGTGCTCGCCGGTAGCCGCGACGGCTGGTGGCCGCCGCTCCTCGGGGCCAAGGACGCGGGCCTCGCGGTCAGCCTGGCTCGCCAATCGGGCGTGTCGCTGCCCATGGCCGCTGCGGCCGGCGACCAGTACCGCCGGACGGCCGCCGATCTCCCCGACGCGGCCGACATCGCCGCCGTCGCCGCCCTGTACTCGACCCCTCCCGACGCCGACAGGGCCGACTTGCCCGGGGACCGGCGCTAGGGTCGCGGGCGTGCTCCACGTGGTCGGCTTCGAGACCACCGGCGTCGTCTTCGGCGACCTCTCCTTCCTCGATCCCGACCCGCTCCCCGGCCAGGAGGGGCTCGAGCGCGGGGTCCGGCTCGAGGTCCGGCTGCTCGTGCGCGAGGCGCTCCGTGGTAGCCGCTACTCGGCCCAGCCGATCTCGGTGGCGGAGCCAATCTGGCGAGTGGACCTGCTCGAGTCCGTCGACGGCGTGCCGGGGAGCCTCGACCGTGCCCATCACCATCCGGTGATCGCCGGCTGGGAGGTCGGGCCGAGGGTCTTCGATGCCGCACTTTCGGCTGACCCGCTCGGTTGGGTGGGCGCGCGCCTGAGCGACCTCGACCGCCTCGTCGAGCAGTCCGGCGTCGACCCGGCGCGGGTGGACCGCGGCGACGCACCCCGCCTGCGCCAGGCGGTGCCCGACATCCTCCAGGCTCTCGAACGGCTCCTCGACCAGGTCCGCGGCGAGCCGGCCCCGCCAGTACCGGTCGGCGCGGGCGAGCTTCGCCGCGGCTGGCTCTAGGGGAACCGAGGGGTCGAGGGCCGAGCCGGGCACGGGGCCAAAAACCGAGCCACGACGGCACGATACAAGGCCGCGACCAGCCTCGGGTGGTCCCGGCTCCGAGCGGGCGCCCGGGGTAGTGTGCCCTGAGCGTCCCGCGCCAGCAGAGCACGGGGCCTGATCCCGATGACCCGAGCCCCGCGTCCCCGCTCCGCCCGACGGCGATCGCAACAGGTCGCTGCTGCCTGCTGTGCACTCGTGCTCTGCGGTTGGGCGACGCTCGCCGCGAGTCCGGCTGCCGCGGCTGGAGACCCATCGCTCGACGCAATGATCCTGCACGACCCCGAGCCCGGCTGGACGCAGGCCACCGACAGCGCCAGCGTGCAGCAGATCGTGGACCGCCTCGAGAAGCTCGACAGCAACGCAGTCCAGGGCGAGCAGGTCCGCGTCGCGGCCGAGCTGTGGCGGTCGCCCGGAGCCACCGACATCCTCGCGATCACCGTGATCATGTGGCCGTCCAACGTCGACGTCGACCAGGTCATGCGTACCGGCCTCGATGACGAGTGCGTGACCACCACCGGCCAGAACCCCCCCTCGGTCTCCCCCGTGGCCGCGCTCGGCGGCTCCCTCGGCACCAGGTGCGCCGCGCAGCAGGGGGCGGCCGTGCAGCTGGCGGTCGTGACGGCCCACCGGGGGCCCGACGTCGAGATGGTCGAGTCCATCGGGCTCGGCGGCACCGCACCGTTGTCCCTGCGCACACTCGGCGACGTCGCGGCACGTCAGTACCAGGCACTGCCTGCCCCGCCGGCAAGCACTGGCCCGATCGTCGGCGGGGTGATCATCGCCGCGGTGGCCGCTGGCCTCCTCGCCATCGCGCTGCGGGCCCGGGCCGCCCGTCGGCGCAGCCGCATGGCCGTCGCCGGGCTCGGCAACTGGGCGCCCCCGCTCCCCGGCCAGGCGACGGCTGCAGGGTCGGGTCCGGGGGCACCAGTCGGACCCGCTCTCCTCTCGGCCGCCGGGGCGCCACCGGGTAGAGCCGGGCCTCACGTCCCGCACTCCCCCGACACCCCGCCTCCGAGCGGAACCGGTGCCGCGGCACGGGCAGCCCTTGCGATCGGCTGGCACCAAGAGGGAGAGGACCCGTACCACCAGCGCTACTGGGACGGATCCGCGTGGACCGCCCGCATCCACTGGGACGGCTCGTCCTGGGTCTCCGCCCCGTGACTCCGTACCCCCGTGCGGGGGGCACACGCGGAGCCGACCCGGGCTGACAGGTCTCGCCTGACGTCCGGGAAGGACGCACCCGCCACGGGTCGTGAGCGCCACCGACAGCCCTGATGCGTGCGGCCCTCGGGTCGGCGCCGCTCGAGGAGCGCCCCGGCGATCCGCCTCGGTTTGAGCGACCCGGCCCCTGGATAGATAGCTCAACGCGATCGACATCTGATCGTCATGTTCAGGCGGCCAGGAGAGGGGGGCGTCATGGCACAGATCCAGCGGCACCGACCAGAGGTGGCGAGCAATGGCGGCACGGCCGGGGAGCCAGGGGGTGCCCCGCGGGCGCGCCACCGCGTAGGACTCACCGGCGTGCTCGGCGCCGGAGCCATCGCCCTCGCCGGGGTGGGGGTCGGGGCCGTCGCGTTGGCCACCATGCCGGGCACCTCCTCGGGACCGGCAGGGCCCCGCGGCGCCCAAGGCCCCCCAGGGCCAGCCGGACCGGTCGGTGCGCGGGGCGAGCCCGGAACAGCGGGCGCGCCCGGTCCGGCCGGGCCCAGAGGTCCTGCTGGCACGATCGCCGCCACCAAGGTGATCTCGGCCACGGCCGTCGTCTCCGCGCCCGACCCGCCGGTCGGGACCGTTCTCGTCGCCACGACCTCGTGCCCGTCCAAGACGGTGCTCCTCGACGGAGGCGCCCAGGTGTACGCGAACGGGGTCGTCGCCGATCGCAACGTCGAGCTCCGCTCGTCCTTCCCGCTCACGACATCTTCGTGGAGGACGGTCGCCATGGTCACCGCCGCACTCGGAGCCGGCCACTCGATGACCCTCCAGCCCTACGTGGTCTGCGGCACGCCCTGAGGCTTCCGCGCTCGGCACGCCGCGCCCATCGGCATGGGGGGAGCACCGTCACGGCGGGCCGGGCAGCAGGCGAGGCGGGCGTGGTCAGCTGTCGCGGGTGGGGACCGGGCGAACGTCGGGCGTGCGCCCGTCAACGATCGCCGTCATCCGGGCCTGCACCTGGTCGACCGAACCACGGTGGGTGAAGACGTAGAAGCGCCCCTCGGCCATGGCGGCACGAACGTCCTGCGCCACCTCGTCGGCTGACTTGACGCCTCGTCCGAGCTCGGGCAGCGGCGCCAGCTTGTCCGCCTGGCCGAGGTGGGTCGCCACCATCCCAGGGCAGACGACGCTGACCCCGACCGGTGCGCCCACCTCCCGCAGGTCCTGGTACAGGACCTCCGACAGCGCCACGACGGCATGCTTGGTCGCCACGTACGGTCCGAGCGTGGGCAGCGACGTCACACCGGCCATCGACGCGGTGTTCACGACGTAACCCGGCTCGCCGCTCGCAAGCAGGAGGGGCACGAAGCTCCGGATACCGTGCACGACGCCCCAGAAGTTGACACCCACGATCCGCTGCCAGTCGGCGAGTGGGATCTCCCATGCCCGCCCGGTCACGACGGTGCCCGCGTTGTTGCACACCACGTGCACCGCGCCGAAGCGATCGACGACCCGACGCGCCAGCGCGTCGACCGCCGGTCCGTCAGCCACGTCGGTCGGCACCGCCATGACCTCGGCCCCGGTGGCGGCGAGCTGGGATGCCACGACCTCGAGGGCGCCCGCGGCCACGTCGGCCAAGGCGACCCTCGCCCCCTCGGCCGCGAACAGCCGCGCCATGGCCAGCCCGATGCCGCTGGCGCCGCCGGTGACCACCGCCACCTTGCCCTCGAGCGAGTCCATCGAAGCGCCAGGCCCCCCGCCAGCGTCGGCCGGCCGTCAGGCGGTCAGAGCACCCCGATGCCGGCGGCCTCGTTCCGCCGCCGCCACTCGTGGCGCGACATCCGCGAGGTGTCGACGTCGGTCGCGAGCGCCCGGAGGGCACCCACCGTGGCTTGTTCCTTCGCCATGTGAGCGAAGGGGTCCCAGCCGAAGAAGCGCGCCGAGTTCTGCCACGTGATCTTGTGGATCTCCTCGTCCGTCGCCCCGGCGGCGGTGAGCTCGCCCCAGAGGACCTCGGGCGAGCTCGGCCACGTGGTGTCGGTGTGGGGGTAGTCGCACTCCCAAGCCAGGATGTCCACGCCGATGCGCTTGCGGGCCTCGAGGCCAGACGGGTCGGTGATGAAGCAGGCCAGCACGTGGTCGCGGAACACCTCGGAGGGGAGCTTGCCCCCGAAGTCGTTGTGGATCCAGCTCTGGTTCTTGAAGTGGCGGTCCACCCGGTCGAGGTAGAAGGGGATCCAGCCGATGCCGCCCTCGGACAGGGCCACCTTGAGGTCCGGGTACTTGCGGAAGGTGGGGCCGAAGAGCAGGTCCTGGGCGACGAGCATCGTGACCTGCGTCGGCAGGACGATCTGGTGGTCGATGGGCGCCTCTGGTGCCAGCTGGATGAGCCCGTAGGCGCCACCGATGTGGAGGCACAGCACCAGGTTCTCGTCGATCATCGCCTCGAGCATCGGGTCCCAGTGGCCCGACAGGAAGCTCGGCCAGCCCTGCGCGTGGGGAGCCTCGAGGAAGCTCACGGCCCTGAAGCCCTTCTTGCCGAGGCGATGCACCTCCTTGACGGCCAGGTCCACGTCCCACATTGGCACGATGCCAAGGGGGATGAAGCGTCCCGGGTACGCGGCACACCACTCGTCGATGTGCCAGTCGTTGTAGGCCTGGAGCATGACGTAGGACAGGTCCTTGTCGCCCGCCTCGGTGAAGGTGCGCGCGTTGAACCCGGCCATGGTCGGGAAGCACATCGATGCCAGCACGCCATTGACGTTCATGTCGCGCACGCGCTCGTGCACGTCGAAGCACCCCGGGCGCAGCTCGGAGAAGGCACCGGGGTTGAACCCCCACTCGTCATGGGGCCAGCCGACGGTTGCCGCCATGCCGAACGGGGTGGAGACGGCCTCGCCCTGGAAGACCCACTGGTCGATCCCCTCGGGCGTCCGCACGATCTTGGGCGCCTGGTCGCGGTACTTGGCCGGCAGGTGCCGGTCGTACATGTCGGGGGGCTCGATCGAATGGTCGTCGATGCTGACGAGGATCATGTCCTCCATGCGCATGGGTGGCTCCCTTCTCCTTCTCGTCCTGCCTCCTCCCGCCTCGTCAGCCGATCCCGTAGAGGGCGACGGCGCTCTCGGAGGTGATCATGCGCTGCTGCTCGAAGCTGAGGCCGTCGAGGGCCTCGCCCAGCTCCTCGGTCACGCCGGGGAACTTGGCGTCGGGGTGCGGGTAGTCGCTGGCCCAGATGATGCGATCGGCACCGACGAGGGGCGACTCGGCGGTGGTCTTCAGCATGGCCTCGTCCGGGTCGAAGCTGATCCAGCACTGCCGACGGAAGTACTCCGAGGGGAGCAGAGACAGGTCCGTCACCTCCCACTGGAACTTGCGGCAGTGATGGTCGAGGCGCTCGAGCCACGGCACGAGCCAGCCGCCGTTGGCCTCCAAGAAGATGAACTTGGCCCCGGGGAACCGCTCGCACACCCCGCCTGCCAGCAGGTAGGCGATGCAGCTCATGACGTCGACCGGGTTGGCGATGGCCTGGGTGAACAACGTCGACGGGCGGTTCTCGGGATGAGCCAGCTGCTCGTCCTGGGTGACGGTGCGATCCGGATCGAAGTTCTCCACGTAGCTTCCGTCGGGGCGCCGGGGACGGGCCAGGCGCAGGCCCTTGCAGGCCCCGGGGAGGTCGGGGGCCAGGAACGGGTGGAGGGCGATGGGCAGCCCCGTGTCGGAGGCAGCCTGCCAGATGGGGTCGTAGACCGGGTCGTTGAACGGCCGCCAGTCGACGGCCGGGTTGGGGCGCATGAAGATCGACACCATGCCGGGCAGGGTGGCCACCCTGCGGATCTCTGCCGCCACCCGCGCCACGTCATCGGCGTGGTGCATGGGGGGCACCGCACCGGCACCGAAGAGGCGGCCCTCGCCTTCCTGGACGTGGTCGGAGCACCAGTCGTTGTAGGCGCGCGCCTGAGCCTCGGCGAAGTCGACGTCGGTCTCGGACTGGAGGCCGAGGAGCATGGTCGGGTACAGCACCGCCAGGTCGATGTGGTCCTGGTCCATGTCCTGGAGGCGGGCCTTGGCGTTCCAGGCGGCCGGGCGGGTCTCGGTGTAGCGCATCTCCCCGCGAAAGGCGCGGGCACGGTCCTCGTCGCTCGCCCCGGCCACCCCTGCCGCCGAGAGCATGTTGGCCGGCGTGCGGCTGCCGTTGTAGACGAGCCACTCCTCGCCCGCCTCGTCGGTCTCGATGTGCCAGATCCGATCGCGGTACTTGGCCGGCGCGTAGTCGGGCATCGCCGTCGGGTGCTCGAGGATGTGCCCGTCGGAGTCGATGTACCGCAGCCCGGTGGTGGTCGTCATGTGCCGTCCCCTCCTCCTCGTGCGCGACCGGCACGGCAGCCCCCACGGGGGCGCACCGCGCCCTGGCGGCCTCGCCAGAGCCCCCGCTGGGCCCAGCCGCGCCGCTCGCGTACACCATACACCCATCCCTCTCGATCGGCGAGGCCCGGCTCGTCGGGCGCGGCGGGGGGTCGCGCCTGCGGTGACGCCGGGGCGCGGCGGCAGGGGGCCGAACCCGCTGCGGCGGCTACGCCAGCGGTGGCGGCCGGGGTCGCACCAACGGCGACGCTCGCGTCAGCGCTGGGACCAGGAGTCGCACCCGCGGTGACGCCGGGGCGCGGCGTGACGGCGCCCCTACCCGTCGCCGGGGTGCCGGCTCGGGCGGAGGGCCTACTCGGCGGGGACCGTGCCGATGAGCTCGAGGAGGCGAGCCGGCGGCAGGTGCTGCTCGCGGACCCGCACCCCGAGGGTCGCCAGGGCGTCCTCGATGGCGTTCGTGATGGCTGCCGGCGCCACGATCATCCCGCCCTCGCCGACGCCCCGGAAGTTCACGTCGGGGTCGAGGGGCACGGTGTCGACGTGGTGGATCTCGAAGTTCGGTACCTCGGTCGTCGTCGGCAGGAGGTAGTCCATGAAGGTGCTCGCGAGGAACTGCCCGTCGTCGCCGTAGGCGGAGCGCTCGAGGAGGACGGCGCCGATGGCCTGGGTCACCCCGCCGCGGATCTGGCCCTCCACGATGGCGGGGTTGACGGGCACACCGCAGTCCTCCACGACCACGTAGCGGTCGACGTGCACGAGCCCGGTCTCGACGTCCACCTCGACCTCGCACACGTGGGTCCCGCCGGACCAGCCGCCCTCGCCGCCGTCGAAGACCCGCGTGACCTTGAGCTCGGTGTCCGTGCCGGCGGGAAGGCGCCCCGGCTCCTCCTCCACCACGCGCACCAGCTCGCCGAGGGGCATCGAGGTGGCCGGCGAGCCCTTCACGGCCACCGTGCCGTCGGAGATCTCGAGGTCGGCCGCGCTCGCCTCGAACAGCTCGGCCGCGAGCGACAGCACCCGCTGGCGCAGCTCGCGCGAGGCGTGCAGCACCGCGCCGTTGGCCATGGTCGCGGCCCGGCTCCCCCCCGTCGCCACCAGCGCGTACGGGGTGACGTCCGTGTCGCCGTAGCGGACCTCGACGTCCTCGAACGCGACCCCGAGCTCGTCCGCGACCACCTGGGCCAGCGTGGTCTGGTGGCCCTGCCCGTGCGGATGCTGCTGGGTGACGACGACCACCTTGCCGTCGCGCTCGAGCCAGACGTGGGTGGTCTCGTCGCCGAGGATGCCGCCGCCGCGGAGCTGGCCCGGCACGCGCGGTCCGGGTGCCGCCTCGAGGTAGGAGGCCACGCCGATGCCGAGGTAGCGCCCGTCGCGACGGGCCTCGGCCTGGCGGCGGCGGAACCCGTCCCAGTCGACGATCGCGGCTGCCTGCTCCAGGCACTCCCTGGTCGTCACGCCGGCGAACGGCTGCCCGGTCAACATGGCGAGCGGCGGCTCGCCCCGGACGACGTAGTTGCGGCGGCGGACCTCGAGGGGATCGAGGTCGAGCTCGCGGGCGACGACGTCGAGCATGCGCTCGCGCAGGAAGTCGCCGGTGGCCCACGGACCGCGGTAGGAGACGTAGGTGCCCTTGTTGCTGAACACCGACGTCGAGGTAGCGGCAAGCCCCTCGATCCGTGTCGGGCCCTGGAACGCCGTGGCGAGGGAGTTGACGAACATGGCCCCGGGGAAGGGGTCCGACGGGTAGGCGCCGGCGTTGAGCTTGTTGTCCATGCGGAGCCCGAGAAGGACCCCGTCGGCGGTCACCGCCGCCTCGATGTCGGCCATCTCCTCACGAGCCTGGCCGCCGGCGGCGAGGTGCTCCATTCGGTCCTCGACCCACTTGACCGGCCGCTCCAGGGCCTTGGCAGCGACCGCGACCGCCACGTCCTCGCGGAACACCGTGTTCTTCAGCCCGAATCCCCCGCCGACGTCGCCGGAGAGGACCCGGATCTGCTCCATCGGGACGCCGATCTGGGGGGCCAGCAGCTGGCGGACCATGTGCGGCGACTGGGTCGAGGTGTAGAAGGTCATCTTGCCCTCGGCAGCGTCCCAGCTGCCGATGGAGCCCCTCCCCTCCATGGGCACCGGCTGGTGGCGGTGGACCGAGATCGAGGCCGTCACCACCCGCGCCGCTCGCGCAAACGCGCCGTCGACGTCGCCAAGAGCCATCTCCCCGCGGTAGGCGACGTTGTCGGCCAGCTCGTCGAAGAGCGGCGGCTTGGCCGGGTCGAGCGCGTCGGCATAGGTCACGATCGGCTCGAGCATCTCGACGTCGATGTCGATGAGGTCGAGCGCATCCTCGGCGACGTACCGGCTCTCGGCCACCACGAGGGCGATCGGGTCGCCGACGAACCGCACCTTGTCGGTGGCAAGGCCGTACACGGCCGGCAGCTTCATGCCGGGCACCTGCGTCATCCCGATCGTCTGGCCTGCCTGGGCGGGCGTGGAGAGGGCCGCCATGTCCTCACCGGTGAAGACGGCCACGACCCCTGGGAGCTCCCGGGCGGCCGACACGTCGATGCTGCGCAGCCGCCCGTGGGCGACGGTGCTGCGCAGGAAAGCCCCGTGCAGCATGCCCGGGAGCACGACGTCGTCGATGTAGCGGCCCCGCCCGGTCAGGATGCGGGGGTCCTCGGCCCGCTTCACGCGCGCGCCGACGTTGCGGGCTCCGATCAGGTCGGTCACAGGACTGCTCCCTCCTCGCGGACCTTGCGGCCCGCCGCCAGCACGCCTTCGACGATGGTCTGGTAGCCCGAGCACCGGCAGAGGTTGCCCGACAGGGCCTCCCTGACGGTGGCCTCGTCGGCGTCGGGGTTCTCGCGCAGGAGGGCCACGGCGGACATCACGAACCCCGGCGTGCAGAAGCCGCACTGGAAGGCGAAGCTCTCCCAGAACGCCTCCTGGACCGGGTGCATCGCATTGCCCTCGGCGAGGCCCTCGACCGTCACCACGCTCGAGCCGTCCGCCTGCACCGCCAGCATCAGGCACGATCGGACGGGCTCCCCGTCGACCAGCACGGTGCAGGCCCCGCACACCCCGTGCTCGCACCCGAGATGGGTGCCCGTGAGCCCGAGGTGCTCGCGCAGGAAATCGGCCAACGTCGTCCGCACGTCGACGGTGGCGGCACGCTCTGTGCCGTTCACCTCCACGGCGATCGCCTGCCCGCTCGTCGTGGCGCCCCCTTGGCTCGTCATGCCGCCTCCTTCGCTCGTTCTGCCGCGTCGGCGAGTGCCCTGCGGACCGCGACCCGTGCCACGTGGCGGCGATAGGCGGAGGAGCCGTGCAGGTCCGACGCCGGGCGGAGCGGATCGGCAGCCACCGCCGCGGCAGCGTCGAGCACGTCGCTCGTCGGCGCCTGACCGAGGAGGGCCGACTCAGCCGCCTGTGCGCGCACCGGTACGTCCGCCACGCCGAACAGGCTCACGCGGGCGTCGGCGATCGTGCCGCCATCCCCGAGCGCCATCATGGCGACCGCACCAGCGACGGCGAAATCGCCGTGGCGGCGCACCATCTCGTAGATCCCCCACCCGGCTCCGGTCGGCCAGGCCGGCACCCGGACCTCGACCAGGCACTCGTCATCCTCGAGGGCCGTGGTGAAGTGACCGAGGAAGAACGACTCTGCCGCCACCACCCGATCCCCCCTCGTGCTGCGTACGAGGAGCTCGGCGTCGAGCGCCCGGGCCACGGCGGGCAGCTCGGCGGAGGCGTCGGCGTGGGCGAGGCTCCCGCCGATCGTCCCGCGCGAGCGGATGGCCACGTGGCCGATGAAGGGAACCGCGCCGGCGAGCAGCGGCGACCGGGCGGCCACGACAGGCGACCGTTCGACCTGCCGGTGTCGCACCATGGCGCCCAGCACGAGCGCGCCGTCGCGCTCGTCGATCCGTGCGAGCTCGGGCACCCGGTTGACGTCGATGACGTGCTCGGGACGGGCCAGGCGCATGGCCAGCAAGGGAACCAGGCTCTGCCCCCCCGCCAGGACCTTGGCCTCCTCGCCGAGGTCGCCCAGCAGGTTGAGCACCTCGTCGAGCGTCCGCGGCGCGTGGTACTCGAACCGGGGCGTCTTCACGAATCCCTCCCTGCTGCGACAGCCCGATCGGCACGGAGCCGGCCGGGCCGGGCCAATGGTCATGACACCATAAACCACCCCGCACCACCGGGCCACCGGCCATCGCCGGGCGCGCAGTGCGGGGGGAGGCAGGTGACCGCTCCGGGCGGCTCGCCGGTTCCGGGCGGCTCGCCGCTTCCGGGCGGCTTGACGGTTGCCCGCCTTGCATCGAGATGCGTGTGGGCGGCCGTCCGGGTGCGGCCCTCAGGTGTGCCCGCACGAGGGTGGGCAGATCGGGCAGGCTTGCAGACGCCATGCACCGGGGGAAGGGGCCCCGGGGTGGCTCGGTACGGGTTGAGCTTGCAAGCGCCGTGCACCGGGGGAAGGGGGTCCCATGGGACGCAGCTCGCGGTCGGGCCTCGTGCGGTCGTGGCGCGTGGGGAGGGCGGCGCTCGTGGCCGGAGTGGTCCTGAGCGGCCTGCTGGCTGGCACGCCCGCGGGCGGAGCGGCCGGATCGCCAGCCCTGCGGGGGCCTCAGCCAAGGGCGACGACGCCCCTCTACTACGTGGCGCTCGGCGACTCGCTGGCGGCGGGGGTGGGCGCGACGACAGCCGCGGACAGCTACGTCGACCTCGTCGCCCAGCACGAGCTCGCCCGCTTCCCGGGCCTGCAGCTCGAGAACTTCAGCTGTGCGGGGGCCACCACCGGCACCATGCTCGACGGAGGCGGCACCTGCGCGTACAGCTCGGGAACCCAGCTCGGGGACGCCGAAGCCTTCCTCGAGGCGCACCAGGGCCAGGTCGCGTTCGTGACCATCGACATCGGCGCCAACGACGTCGACCACTGCGTGACCGCAGGGACCTTCATCGACCTCTCCTGCTTGCAGCAGGGGATCGCGGCCATCGAGAGCCAGCTCCCCCAGATCCTGGCGGGGCTCGCCCGCGCCGACCCCGGGCTCCCGGTCTTCGGCATGAACTACTACGACCCGTTCCTCGCGGCTTGGCTCCTCGGCAGCGCTGGCCAGGCACTCGCCGTCGAGTCAGTGGTGCTGGCCGACCAGCTCAACGACGACCTTGCCCAGATCTACGGGGCCGCTGGCTACCCGACCGCCGACGTGGCCGACGCCTTCGCCACCGACGACGTGGCCATGACCGGTTCGTACAACGGCCAGACGCTCCCCCACGACGTCGCCAACATCTGCAACTGGACGTTCATGTGCACCAACGCCGACATCCACACCAACGACACCGGCCACAGCGTCATCGCCGCCGCGTTCGACCAGCAGGTCGACGGGTGGTTCGCGGGCGGCACGTTGGGGTTGGTCCTGGCGTCGAGGAGCGGTGGGGTGTACTCCCTGGGCAATGCCGCCTTCTTCGGCTCGCTGGACAGCGTCGACCTGGCCGGCCCGATCACCGGTGCCGCCGCGTCGCCGTCGCACACCGGGTACTGGCTCTGCGGAGGGGACGGCGGCGTGTTCGCCTTCGGCGACGCGGGGTTCGACGGCTCGATGGCCGGCAGGGCGCTCAACGCCCCGGTGGTGGGCATCGCCTCCACTCCCACGGGCAGGGGCTACTGGCTGGTCGCCGCCGACGGCGGGGTCTTTTCCTTCGGCGACGCGGGGTTCGACGGCTCGATGGCCGGGCGCCCGCTCGACGCCCCGGTGGTGGGCATCGCCTCCACCCCCACGGGCAGGGGCTACTGGCTGGTCGCCGCCGACGGCGGGGTCTTTTCCTTCGGTGACGCGGGGTTCGACGGCTCGATGGCCGGCAGGGCGCTCAACGCCCCGGTGGTGGGCATCGCGCCTAGTCCCACGGGCAGGGGCTACCTGCTCGGAGCCGGCGACGGCGGGGTCTTCGCCTTCGGCGACGCCCGCTATCCCGGCTCCATGACGAGCCAGACCTTGCGCTCACCGGTGATCGCGGTCACCGCCAGCTGAAGAACCCACCCCCAGGCGAGGAAGCCCGCTCCGGGGCGCAGCTCGGCCGGCGCGATGGCTGGCGGGCGAGGGGGTGCCGAGCCCCACGCGCCTCAGCGCCCCGGGCTGGCGGCCTCCGCCGAGCCCGCCAGCCAGTACGGGGCACTGGTTGCGTACGCGCGGCGCGCGAACTCCTCCACCTCCAGCTCCCGCAGCTCAGCGGAGAGCACCTCGACGCTCACCCAACCGGACCAGCCTCGCTCGATGAGGAGGTCGCTGAAGCGATGGAGGTCGAGCTCCCCGTCGCCGGGCATCGCGCGGCGGTCCATCGTCTCGAACATGACGTCGTCGGTGATCGCCGGCAGGGCGTCGTCGAACTGGACGTAGCCGAGCGCGTCGAGGGGCAGGGCCCGGAGCTCCTCCCAGGTGCTCGACCCGCGGGAGAAGTGGAACGTGTCGACCATGATGCAGCACCGGTCTCGCCCAATGGCGTCGACGACCCCGAGGGCGGCCGTGATGCTGTCGAGCTCGCCGATCGGTGGCATCTCGAGCGCCAGCTTCGCCCCGGCGGCGGCGACGATGTCCGCGCACCTGCCGTAGCGGTCGAGGGACTCCTCGCTGACGCGGGTGAAGAACAACGAGAGGACGAACTCGGCGCCGGCCGCCTCGGCCAGCCCGGCCAGGCCGCGGGCCGCCGCCAGCACCTCGTCGTCGTGGCGCGTGACCGCCAGGGAGAGGACGTCGGAGCACCGCAGGCCGTGGCGTGCGAGCAGCGTAGGGAGCATGCTGACGCACGCACCTGCTTGCTGCAGGCTCAGGGACACCCCCTCGAACCCAGCGGCGGCCACCGCTCCCAGGTACCGGTCGAGATCCCCGTCCGATCCGACCTGGAAGCCTGCCCCGGGCGCCAGGGCCAATCGCGTCATGGGGCCACGGTAGCCGAGCCGCACCTTCTGGCCTTCGACGGCGACCGCCTGGAGCGCGTCGAGATGGACCGGCCGGGTGACGCGCCGGGCACTCCCCCACCCGCCGTTGTCGATCGTCACCGCCGCAGCTGATGCCTCGGCCCGCTCCCGGAGCGGCTCGGGAAGCGCCCGGACGAGCTTGCGCAGAGCGCGCCTGACCTCGCGCGAGACCGCCGCGGCCGGCTCGGCCACAAGGAACAACGCCCGGGCCTCTCCCGCAGTCAGCCCCGACAGGTCCGTCCGCCCCCCGCCGAGGAGGCGCCAGCCGCCACCGCGCCCACGCTCGTCGCACACGGGCAAGCCGGCCTCGCTGAGCGCGGCAAGGCCGCGCCACGTTGCTCTGGCATGCTGGCTCCGCCAGGCACCACCGGCGCCCCGGCGTGGACGAAGCGGAATCCGACAGGAAGGACATTATGACCCCCGCGACACAGGACCAGGCGGGCCTCCCGCCCGAACGCCACCCGCGGGCGAGCGACCAGGAGCGGAGCGACGTGCTCGACATCCTGCGATCCCGCCGCGACTTCCTCCGCTTCACCGTCCAGGGGCTGAGCGACGAGCAGGCCGCGACCCGCACGACCGTCAGCGAGCTGTGCCTCGGCGGCCTGGTCAAGCACGTGGCGGCGATCGAGCAGCGATGGGCCACCTTCATGGTGCAGGGCCCCGAGGCATTCGGCAGGATCGACGAGGCGGCGATGGCCGAGCATGCGGCGACCTTCCGCATGGCCGAGGGCGAGACCCTCGAGGGCCTGCTGGCGCGCTACCAGGAGATCGGCGAGCGGACCGACGAGCTGGTCCGGAGCCTGCCGTCGCTCGACGACTCGCACCCCCTTCCCGACGCACCGTGGTTTCCCCCGGACACGCACTGGTCGGCGCGCCGCGTCCTTTTGCACATCATCGCCGAGACAGCCCAGCACGCCGGTCACGCCGACCTTCTGAGGGAGGCCATCGACGGCCAGAAGACGATGGGCTGAGCGACGCGCGCAAAAGGATCTTCGCTCGGAGCGGGCTTCGCTCGCTCCCGAATCGCTCCCCTTCTCTGGGGATCGAGGATGTCCCGAGTTCCGTGGAACTTCGGTGACGGTCGGTGGCTGGTTCAGGCCACGTTCTGATCGTAGTTGGGGGGTGTGACAGTCTCGCCCCGCTGGCGGCGGGCGGCTTCGGCCTCGAGGGCGGCGCGCAGGGCGGGGAGGTGGAGGTGTCCGTTGACCCGGCGGAACTGCTTGGCTGCCTCGTTCATCCCTGCTGCGCACCAGCGGAGGGCCATGGTCCCGTCCCGCCAGTGCTTGACGTTGGTGGAGTGGTCCCGGCAGATCTCGATCATGGACTCGATGGCGTTGGTCGAGCGCAGCGTGCGGGCCAGGGTGGGCGGCACCCCGAGGCGGATCACGGTGAGGGTCTCGGCGAGTCCCTCTCGCAGGCTGCCCGCCGCGCCGGGGTGGGACCGGTCGAGTTGGCGGGCGAGCTCGACCAGGGTCGCCTCGGCCTCGAGCGCGCTGGTCAGCTTGTAGGCGGCGCGCATCTTCGTGCCGACCGTCGCGGCCATCCGATCGGGCAGCTTGGACTGGACGTTCCGGATCTTGTGGAGCTGGCAGCGGGCTAAGACCGGGCAGTCGAACACCGTCTCGACCGCCGAGCGCAGCGCCTTGGCGCCGTCGATGACCACGAGGATCGGCCGGGTGACGTCCAGGCCCCGGTCTCGTAGCCCGACGAGGAGGTCGGTCACGGTGGTGGTGTTCTCCGTCGCCCCTTCGACCACGGCCAACGGGTGCTTGGTGCCGTCGATGCCGATCCCGAGGGCGACCACGCAGAGATGGTCGCCGAAGTGGACCCCGTCGACCATCAACGCCACCAGGTCCACGCCGGAGAGGTCCCGGGCGAGCAGCTCACCCAGGGCGGTCTCGGTGGCCTTCACGAACCGGCGGGACACCGCCGACTTCGACGTGGAGCGTGCCCGGGCGGTCACCTCGGCGCCGACGGGCTCCAAGCCGGCCTGGTAGCGGCGGCACGACAGCTTCGCGAGCATCCGCTCCATCGCCATCGCCCCGAGCAGGTCGGTGCCCGAGAACAGCTCGTAGGCGGGAACGGGCAGCTCGCCGGACCCGTCGGCGGCGCGGACCCTGGGGCGGCGGACCGGGACCCGCCGGCCGCCGAGGGTGACCGAGCCCGCCTCGCTGCCATGGCGCACCGCTCGCCGACCGGGCTGGTGCTTGCCCTTCGGGCCGGCGATGGCGGTCACCGACTCCTCCATCAACGCTCTCATCACCCCCAGCCCGGCGGTCACCGCCATCGCCAGCAGCCCTTCACGCATCGTCCCGGCGATGTCGTCCATCGCCAGGCGCACGCTGTCTGGCAGCGGGATCGCCCCGGCGGTCTCGGTCGTCTGGTAGTCCTTCATCGTGGTGGTCCCTCCGCTTGGTCGGATGTCTTGGGAGACGCCCGACACCTACCACTCAGGCGGGTGCCAGGCGGGGGACCGCCACCTCAACTTCCACGACGACCGGGACAACCTCCTGGGATCGCTACCCTGGCCACGTGGAGGGCGGACCCTTGCCCGGTGGCGTCGTGCACGAGCTGCCCGGTGGCGTCGTGCACGAGCTGCCTGCGGACTTGCGGGATGCGTTGCTCGCCAACCCTGGCGCGCTGCATGCGTGGTGCGACATCACGCCTCTAGCCCGCAACGAGTTCATTTGCTGGGTCGAGGACGCGAAGAAGGAGGCGACTCGACAGCGCCGCATCCAGCGCACCTGGGAGGAGCTGGAGGAAGGACAACGGCGGCCCTGCTGCTGGCCGGGATGCCGACACCGCCAGCGCACCGGCAGGTAGGTCCGTCGCCGGCTCGACGCTGCGATGATCGCCCTGCCAGCTGGCCCCTCGCGAAGACCCTTGGAGTTATACCCAGTCGGGTAGCCGGGGGGAATCTCACCCCCCGGCTCCTACGGAACCGGACATGAGCCTCTCGACTCATCCGGCTCTTGCAGTCCGGCCGTTGGTGGGCGAGAGGAGGTGCCAGTGGGCGAAGAGCTTCGGGTCACGCTGGCGAACAGCGTTCAGCAAAGCCCACGCCGCCTGCGGTCTCCCCCGCAGCCGCTTGAACTTCTGCATGGCCCATCGGACCAGGTGCTGGTCGATGCGCAATGCCAGGAAGGACAACTCGTAGCGGTAGAAGGCCCCGTAGTAGTTGATCCAGCCTCGCACCTGAGGGTTGATCTCCTCGGCGATGCCAGACAGGTCCTGGGGTTGGCACGGTCTGACGGACATCACCAAGAGGCGCGTGGCGCCGGAGAGGATGCCCATCATGGAGACCATGGAGCGGAGCAAGCGCCGTGACCGTCGGTCGTACACCCCGGAGTTCAAGTCGGAGATCGTGGACCGGTGTCGAGCCGGTGACCGGTCGATCTCCGAGGTGGCCCGGGACTTCGACCTGACGCCGTCGGCAGTGCGCAGGTGGGTGGCCCAGGCCGACATCGACGCCGGCGAGCGTCCGGGCCTGAGCACTGAGGAGCGCGAGGAGCTCTCCCGGCTTCGGCGGGAGAACAAGCGCCTGCAGGCCGATGTGGACCTGCTCAAACGGTGATGTCCTACGGTTCCTGTAAATCGAGGTCGGCCTGGACCACCATGGTGGCGTCGAGAAGCGAGCAAGGAGGCCCAGGCCATGAGAAGGGTACCGCCGTCGATGCAAGTGCGTGAGGAGCTCAACCGGCTGCTCAGCAGTGGTGCCGACCGTGTCAGCGCCGGCTGAAAACTGACCCCCTATCGACGCTCGAACCTTGACCCCCCTTCCTGGTGGTCCACCACGGAGAGTGCTGGATCACGGACCCTGGCCGGAGCTGCGGCCAGGGAGGAAGGACATGATCAACGTGGACGACTGGGCAGAGATCCGTCGCCTGTATTGCTCCGAGAAGCTGGG
>DATGLW010000013.1:0-30166 GCA_035293965.1 Acidimicrobiales bacterium | reverse complement strand
GATCGAGGTCCTCGGCGACCAGAGGGAGCCCGCGGTCAGAGATCGGCCTCGGGCAGGCGCTCGATGTTCACGTCGCGGAACGTGAGGACGCGCACCGACGGCACGAAGCGCGCCGGGCGGTACATGTCCCACACCCAGGCGTCGTTGATCTCGACCTCGATGCAGGTCGGCGTCGTCGCGTCGCGTACAGTCACGTTGACTTCGTTGGCGAGGTAGAAGCGGCGCTCGGTCTCGACGACGTAGCGGAACATGGGGAGCACCGCGCGGTACTCCTGCACGAGGCCGAGCTCGATCTCGGCCTCGTAGCGCTCGAGCTCCTCCTCGCTCACGGCGAGCCCAGCCGACCGGTCACGCCCAGGGACCCCTCACGGGCGGGTGGGGCTCCGCCGCTCCTTGATCTTGGCCGCCTTGCCGGTCAGGTCCCGCAGGTAGTACAGCTTCGCCCTCCGCACGGCCCCGAGCGTCACCACCTCGATCCGGGCGATCGTGGGCGAGTGCACGGGGAACGTGCGCTCCACGCCCACGCCGAAGCTGATCTTGCGCACGGTGAAGGTCTCTCGAACGCCGGACCCCTGGCGCCGGATCACCACCCCCTGGAACACCTGCACGCGCTCGCGGTTGCCCTCGACGACCCGGACGTGCACCTTGACGGTGTCGCCGGGCCGGAAGTCGGGGAGGTCCGCGCGCAGGCTGTCGCGGTCGATGATCTCCGTCGGGTGCATCGCGGTCCTCGGGGCTCGGCGGGGTCAGCGGGAGCTGCCATCGTAGCCGTGGCGAACGAGCAGCTGCACCTCGCCGGCCTCGCGGAGGAGCTCGACCTCCTCGCCGGTCAGCCCGCCCCGGGCAGCCACCAGGTCGGGACGCCGCTCGAGGGTCCGCCGCAGCGCCTGGGCGTGCCGCCACCGGGCGACCTGGCCGTGGTCCCCGGAACGCAGCACGCCGGGCACCTCCCATCCCCGGAAGACTGCCGGCCTCGTGTACTGGGGAAACTCGAGGATGCCACCGGCGAAGCTCTCCTCGGCAGCCGACGCGTCGTTGCCGAGGGCGCCCGGCACGAGGCGCGTGACCGCTTCCACCACCACCAGCGCCGCCGCTTCGCCACCGGCAAGCACGAAGTCGCCGATCGAGAGCTCGCCGTCGACCAGGTGGTCCGCCACCCGCTGGTCGACGCCCTCGTACCGGCCGCAGAGCAACGAGAACCCGGCCGAGCCGGCGAGCTCGGCGGCCAGGGCGTGGTCGAAGCGCCTCCCGCTCGGGCTGAGGAGGAACAGGGGCCGGGGAAGGCCCTCGGCGGCCTGGACCGCCTCCACGGCGGCGAACACCGGCCCAGGCATCAGCACCATGCCGGCCCCGCCTCCGAAGGGCGCGTCGTCGACCGAGCGGCGCCGGTCGCCCGCACCGGACCGCAGATCGTGCACCCGCAGGTCGAGCACATGTTGCGCCCGGGCCCGCCCGAGGAGGCTCGCCGAGCAGTAGCCCTCCACCACGTCGGGAAAGATGGTGAAGACGTCGACGCGCAGCCCGCTCCGCCCTCGAGGGCCACGCTCGGGCGCGTGCCCGCCAGGCTCGCCGCCGGAAGCGCGGGGCCTCGGCATCACTCGAGGAGCCCGGCAGGCACGTCGACGACCACCCGACCGGCAAGGTGCTCCACGACGAAGCGGAGGGGCACCAGCCCGCCTTCGTGGAGCACGAGCAGGTCGCTCGCCGGGTTCGCCTCGACCGCCCGTACACGCCCGAGGCGACGGCCACGCACGTCGACCACCTCGGCGCCGACCAGCTCGTGGACCCACAGGGCGCCAGGAACCTCGACCGGCTCGGCACGCAGCACCACTCCCCGCAGCGACTCGGCGGCGGGGCGATCGCCGATGCCCTCGAAGCGGACCAGGTGGCGGCCGCCGATCGGTCTCGACGCGACCACACGCACCGCCCGGTCACCGGCGACGAGCACCGAGCCGGGGTCGAGCCGGGCCGCCACGTTGGACCAGAGATCCACGACCACCTCGCCCCTCAGGCCGTGCGGCCGGTCCACCCGGCCGACGTCGAGCAGGCGGGCACCGGAGCCTGGCCCGGGGGCATCGCCGCTGCCGACGGGGCCCGCGCGCTGGTGCGGGCCTGCTCCCTCCGGCACACCGCGGCCCGGGACCGCCACGTCGTCACCCGTCGGGGACGCCCCCGCTCACTCGTCGACGATGTCGACGCTCGTGTCCACCCCGTCGCGGGCCCCGGCCACGCCCACGAGGGTTCGGATGGCCTGGGCCGTCCTGCCGCGCCGCCCGATCACGCGGCCCATGTCGCCCGGGGCCACGTGCAGCTGGAGGCGGAGCGTCCCGCGGCGCTCCTCGGTGTGGACGACCACGGCGTCGGGCTCCTCGGCGAGCGAGCGGGCCACGTACTCGAGCACGGCCACCGGGGTGCCTCCGCGCGCCCGGTTGCCGGCCTCGTCGTCCTCGGGCTCCTCGCCGACGACCGCGTTGACGTCCCCTTCCTCGTACTCCACCGTGCCGATGGTGTTGGCATCGGCGGGCTCGTACTCTTCGGCGGTCGTCATCGCGACCGGGCCGCGGTGTACTCGTCCCAGGCCCCCGAGGACCGCAGGAGCTTCTCGACGCGCTCGGTCGGCTGGGCGCCCCGTGCCAGCCAGCGCACGGCCTTGGCGTTGTCGATGTCGACCACGGCGTCGGGCTCGCTCCTGGACCGGCCCCTGGGGGCATAGGTGCCCACGACCTCGAGGAAGCGGCCGTCGCGAGGCGAGCGGCTGTCGGCCGCCACCACCCGGTAGGTCGGCTGCTTGGTCTTGCCCATCCGCACCAGGCGGAGCTTCACTGCCACGAGCGTCGTCCCTCCATCTGCATCAGCATGTGCCCATTCTCGCAGGTCCGCACCCACCGCGTGCCCGACCCGCCCCGGCTCGCCCGCGGCCGGAGCCCGAGAGGCTCAGCGAGCCTTGGGCGGCGTCACCCGGCCGCCCTTCTTCTTCTTGTTCCTGGCCCCACCCTTGGCACCCGGGCGAAGCCCCGAACCGGCCAACTCGTCGGCGCCCGTCTTCACCCCCTGCAGCAGTTGGCGGGGTGCCCCGGGGCTCCGGCCTCCGTCGGCCGCGCCCGACAGCAGCTCCTGGAGCCCCGCCGCCGGGGGCCCGCCGCGCCCGCCGAGCAAGCCGCCGAGGCGCCCCAGGCCTGCGGGGGCGGTCATCCCGCCGGCCCCGCCCTTCATCATCTTCTGCATCTCGCGGAACTGCTTGAGGAGGGCGTTGACCTCCTGGGTGGTCCGGCCGCTGCCGCGCGCCACGCGAACGCGCCGCGACCCGTCGAGGATCGAGGGGTCGTGGCGCTCCGCGGGTGTCATCGAGCGGATGATCGCCGCGACCCGGTCCAGCTCCCGGTCGTCGACCTGCCCCGCAGCCTGGCGCAGCTCGCGGCTCACGCCCGGCAGCAGCTTGAGCACGCCGCCGAGCGAGCCCAGCTTCTTCACCTGCTGGAGCTGCTCGAGGAAGTCTTCGAGGGTGAAGCGTCCCTCCATCAGCCGGGTAGCGGACTTCTCGACTGCGTCGCGGTCCATGGCCCGCTCCGCCTGCTCGATCAGGGTCAGCACGTCGCCCATGCCGAGGATCCGGTCCGCCATGCGGTCGGGGTGGAACAGGTCGAAGTCCCCGAGCCGCTCGCCCGTGGACGCGAACACGATGGGTCGTCCGACGACTTCTTTCACCGACAGCGCCGCTCCGCCGCGGGCGTCGCCGTCGAGCTTGGTGAGGATCACGCCGTCGAGATCGAGCGCCTGGTGGAAGGCGGTGGCAGTGGCGACCGCGTCCTGCCCGGTCATGGCGTCGACGACGAGGAACGTGTAGTGCGGCTGCGTCACCGCCGCGATCCGGCGCACCTCGTCCATGAGCTCCTCGTCGATGGCGAGGCGCCCCGCCGTGTCGACGATGCACAGGTCGCGTCCGAGGCGCCGCGCCTCCTCGAGCCCCGCCGAGGCCACGGCAACAGGGTCGGTCGGCTCGCTGTAGACCCTGACCCCCGCCTGGCGGCCGAGGATGCGCAGCTGCTCGACGGCCGCGGGCCGCTGGAGGTCGGCACCGACGAGCAGGGGGTTGCGGCCCTGGTGCTTCCACCACGCCGCCAGCTTCGCTGCCGCCGTGGTCTTCCCCGATCCCTGGAGGCCGGCAAGCACCACCACGGTCGGGGGGCGAGGCGCGTAGGTCAGCTTCAGGGTCTCGCCGCCCAGGACCCTGGTCAGCTCCTCGTGGACGGACCTGATGACCTGCTGGGCCGGCGTCAGGCTCCTCGAGAGGGCCTCGCCGGCGCAACGCTGCCGCACCGAGTCGACGAACCGGCGAACGACCCCGAGCTCGACGTCGGCCTCGAGCAGGGCGGAACGGATCTCGCGCAGGGCTTCGTCGAGGTCGGCCTCGGAGAGCCGCCCCCTGCTCCTGAGACGGCCGGCCACCCGCTCCAGGCGCTCGGAAAGGGCGTCGAACATGTGGAACGACAGGCTACCCGGACACACGGGCGGCGGGCCGCCAGTGTCGGACCTCAGCCGGCCAGCAGCGCATCCACGAAGGCTTCCGGGTCGAAGGGGACGAGATCGTCGGGCCCCTCCCCGAGGCCGACCAGCTTCACCGGCACCCCGACGTGCTGCTGGATGCCGATGACGACCCCGCCCTTGGCCGTGCCGTCGAGCTTGGTCAGCACCACACCGGTGACGTCGACCGCCTCGGTGAACGTGCGGGCCTGTGCCAATCCGTTCTGCCCCGTGGTGGCATCGAGGACGAGCAGCACCTCCGACACGTGGCCAGGGTCGCGATCGGCCACCCGGCGGATCTTGCGGAGCTCCTCGACCAGGTTGACCTTGGTGTGGAGCCGGCCGGCCGTGTCGGCCAGGACCAGGTCGTTGCCCCGGGCCGCGGCCCGCTGGACGGCGTCGAAGACGACGGCGCTCGGGTCGCCGCCTTCGGTCCCGCGGACGATCTCCGCGCCGGTGCGCTCCGCCCACGTCGCCAGCTGGTCGCCCGCGGCGGCCCGGAAGGTGTCGGCGGCCGCCAGGAGCACGGACCGGCCGAGGGCCACCTGCTGGCGGGCCACCTTGCCGATGGTCGTCGTCTTGCCCACCCCGTTGACGCCCACGAACAGCCACACGTCGGGCCTGCCGGAAGCGCCGGCGAACCGAAGCGACCGGTCGGCGGGTGCCGGTGGGCGCCTGCCGCCGTTCGCCCCGGGGGCGGGCATGCCAGACAGGAGTGCCACGAGGTCCTGGCGAAGGGCTTGCACGAGCTGCTCGCCTCCTGCGACCTCCCTGGCCGCCACGCGCTCGCGCAGCCTGGCGAGCACCCTCTCGGTCGCGCCGACGCCCACGTCCGCCCGGATCAACGCCTCCTCGAGCTGCTCCCACGTCGCGGCGTCCACGCCACCGCGGGCGCGCAGGGAGGTGACCACCCCGCCGAACAGGCTCCGGGCCTTGCCGAGGCGGTCGCGGAACGTGGGAGGTCCGGGGGGGGCGGCTTCCTCGCCCGGTGCGGGCGGGACGGCGACGTCTGCTGGGGCCGGGGGGTCTGCTGGGGCCGGGGCGCCCGTTGGGGCCGGGGCGCCCGTTGGGGCCGGGGCCACGGGCATGGCTCCTGGCGCCTCGGTTGGGGCGGGGGCTCCGGGAGGCGCCGGCGTGCCCGCCCCTTGCAGGGAGGTCGGAAGAGTCGGCGGCGGCCGGCTGGGCCCCTCGGCTGGCAGCCGGGGCGCCGGGCCCGACGGATGCCGTGCCCGGCGCCTGGCACCGGTGACGACCGCCGTGGCGAGCAGCGCCACGACGGCAACGGCGATGACGACCCAGACAGCGATCATGAGCCAAGCAGCCTACGGCCCGAGCCGGGACGGGGCCGCGTGCCGGCCAGAGGCCGAGGGATGAGCCCGCGCTCGCCCGCGAGGGCGCTCTCAGGGAGCAGCGAGCTGCGGTCGGCGGTCGAACCGCTGGCTCACCACCTGCGAGGAGCCGCCGGGAGCCATCGTGACCCCGTAGAGGGCGTCGCCCGTCTCCATCGTCCGCTTCTGGTGGCTCACGATGATGAGCTGCGCCTCCTCGCGGAACTCGCGCACGAGGCCGAGGAACCGGTGCAGGTTGACGTCGTCGAGCGCCGCTTCGACCTCGTCCATCAGGTAGAAGGGCGAGGGGCGGCTACGAAAGACGGCGAAGAGGAAGGCGAGCGCGGCCAGCGAGCGCTCGCCGCCGGACAGGAGCGACACCCGCCGGACGTTGCGCCCGGCCGGGCGCACCTCGACCTCGATGCCCGTGTGGAGGAGGTCGTCGGGCTCCGTCAGGACCAGCCGACCGGTACCGCCCGGGAACAGGGTGGCGACGAGGGACGAGAAGTGCTCGTTGACGTCGGCAGCCGCCGACGCGAACGACCGGACGATCTCCTCGTCGAGGGAGCGGACCACTTCCTGCAGCTGGCGCCGGGCCGACCTCACGTCGTCGACCTGGCGCTCGAGCTCGCGATGGCGCTCCTCGAGCTCCGAGAGCTCTTCGAGCGCAAGTGGGTTCACGGGGCCCAGCTCGCCGAGGCGGTCCCGCAGGCGCCGAGCATGCTCCTCGGCAGAAGTCCCCTCGGGCAGCTCGGGAGCCGGTACCCGAGCGAGCTCGCGGGGCTCTGTGCCGAGCTCGCGGCGCACCATGTCCTCCAGCGCTTCCATGCGGAGCGCCAACTCGGCCGCCTGCAGCTGGAGCGACCCGGTCCGCTCGCGCACCCCGGCCAGCCGTTGCTCGGTGGCCGTGCGCTCGGCCTGGATCTCCCGGAGCCGCTCACCCCCGGCCCGGGCCGCATCGACCTGGGTCCGGTACTCGCCCTGGAGGGCGGCCAGCACCGCCTCGAGGCGGGCGCGCTGACCCTCGACGACGGCACCGAGCCATCCGAGGGCGCGTGCGCCGGCCTCGAGGCGGCTCCGGCGCAGGGCAGCCTGGCGGCGCTCCTCTGCGTGCCCGGCCAGGCGCCGCTCTACCTCGGCCAGCCGCCCGGCGAGCACCCGCCGGCGCTCGGCCAGGCCGGCGGCCCGGACCCCGAGGTCGTGGCGATCGGCGGCCAGCCTTGCCCGGCGCTCCTCGAGGGTGCGCCGCACCCCGAGGGCGGCCTCGGCTCGCTGGCGCGCTGCGCCGAGGCGGGCCTCGAGCTCGGGGAGGGACCGCTCGACGTCGGCCAGCGAGCTGCGATCCGCCGCCGCCCGTTCGGCCAGCTCGCGGCGAGCCCCTTCGACGTCTCCCAGCTCTGCTGCCACCCGGGCTCGCTCCTCGTCCAGGCGGGAACGCTCGGCCTCGAGCGCTGCCACGGCCGATTCGTGCCGGTCGAGGTCGCGAGCGGCCCTGGCCGCCTCCTGGCGCGCCTGCTCACCGTCGTCGCGCGCCCGGCGGAAGGCGGTCGACGCCTCGTCGGCATGGCGCGCGGCCTCCTCGGCCTCGGCACGGGCTTGCTCGACGGCCGCGGCCGTCACCACGCTCCGGCGGGACCGCACCCGCCAGCCCGACGCCGCGAACCGGTCGCCCTCGGGCGTCACGACGACCAGTTCCGGCCGCGCCAGCGACACGTCGATCGCCCCGTGCCAGCTGGCAACCCTGACTGCGCAGCCGACCAGCGCGTCGAGGACGCGGTCGACCTCGAGGAGGTCACGTGCCGAACGGGGCCGGACGTGGGGGCGGACGGCCTCGCTCCCCTCGGGCAGGGCCCCCTGGGCGAGCCCGCCGGGCCCCGGGGCGAGCACCACACCGGTCGCACCCCGCTCCCGCAGGCGCGCCAACGCGCTGCGAGCGGCAACGTGGCCCCGCACCACGACCGACGTGACGGCGGCCCCGGCAGCCGCCTCGAACGCCGCCTCCCAGCCCGGGTCGATGTCCACCAGGTCGAGGAGCGACCCGACAACGCCGTCGACGTCGGCCAACAGCTCGTGGCTGCCGGCTCCGAGCAGCTCGTGGAGGGCGCGGGCGAGGGCCTCCGCGCGTGCCGCGCCGCGGTGGCGGGCACGCTCGGCGTCGGTCGCAGCCTGCTCGGCCTCGGCTGCCGCCGTGGCCGCCCGCGCTGCCCACCGCTGCGCGGCCTCCGCGGCCGCGGCCAGCCGCACGCCCTCGGCCCGGGCGACATCGACCCCGGCGGCCAGCTCCTCGGCGTGCCGGTCGAGCTCCTCTTTGCGCCGGGCGAGCGCCGAGCCGCGCTGGTCGGCGCCGCCCAGCGACTCGGTGGTGCGGGCCAGCGACTGGCGGAGCAGTTCCTGGCGGCGCTCCGCGTCGGCGACAGCTCGCCGGGCCGCCTCGAGCTCTGCGTCTCCGCCCTCTCCCACCTCCTCGACGGCGCGGCGCTCGTCGGCCTCGAGGCGGTGCTCGGCCTCGGCGATGGTGGCAGCCTCGAGGCTGAGCGAGGCTTCCTCATCCTCGGCGGCATGCAGCTCGAGACCGAGCCGCGTCGCTTCTGCCTCGAGGGTGGACACCACGTCGACGTCGACGGCAGCATCGATCGCCGCCGCGAGCGCTCGCGCGCGCTCTCGCACCAAGCCGGCGGCGCCGCGACTCCGCTCGACGAGCCCCTGCACCCGGCCGAGGGCCGCTGCCAGGTCCTGCTCGCGCCGCGACGACAGCTCACGGGCGGCCGCAGCCGACGCCTCGTCGAGCCCGACCAGGGTGTCGTGCAGCCGCCGCTCCTCGACCGACAGCGCGGCGAGCTCGGCCGCCACCGCCTGGTGGCGCGCCCCCAGGTCTGCCAGCTCGGCCCCGGCGAGGTGGCGGCGCACGGCGAGCAATTCCTCGGTCAGCGACGCGTGGGCGCGGGTGGCGGCCGCCTGGCGCTCGAGCGGCCGGATCTGGCGCCGCACCTCGCGGACGAGGTCACCCAGCCGGTCGAGGTTCTCGCGGGTCGACTCGAGCCGGCGCTCGGCCCGCTCGCGCCGGCGCCGGTGCTTGAGGACGCCGGCCGCCTCCTCCACGATGGCCCGGCGGTCCTCGGGGCGGGCGTTGAGGATCGTGTCGAGCTGGCCCTGCCCCACGATCATGTGCTGCTGGCGCCCCACCCCCGAGTCCGACAGCAGGTCCTGGATGTCGAGAAGGCGGCACGGCGCGCCGTTGATCGCGTACTCGCTGTCGCCGGAGCGGAACAGGGTCCGCGTGATGGTGACCTCTGCCATGTCGACCGGCAGCCGCCCAGAGGAGTTGTCGATCGTCAGCGACACCTCGGCGCGCCCCAGGGGCGGGCGCGACGAGGTGCCGGCGAAGATCACGTCCTCCATCTTCTGCGAGCGCAGCGAGCGCGGCCCCTGGGCGCCGAGCACCCACGTGACGGCATCCACCACGTTGGACTTCCCGCTGCCGTTCGGTCCGACGACCACGGTGATGCCGGGCTCGAACTCGAGGACCGTCGGATCGGCGAAGGACTTGAACCCCTTCATGCTGAGGGATCGCAGGAACACCGTCCGGACCCTACCAAGGCAGGGGCGCGACGGGAGGTGACCCCGCCGGGGCGGGCGTGGCCGGCACGCGCCGGTCAGACCTGGCAGTGCTCGCAGAAGAAGGTCGAGCGCCCGCCCGTCTTCACCCGGACGATCTTGTTCCGGCACCGGCGGCAGGCCTCGCCCTCGCGGTCGTAGACCTGGTGCGAGCCCTGATAGTCGCCGACCTCGCCGAAGAGATCGCGGTACTGCTCGTCGGCCAGCGTCGACCCGCGATGCTTGATCGCCTCGCTCAGGGTCTCGACCATGGCCCGGTACAGGCGACGCACCTCGGTCGTCGACAGGCTGTCGGACGGCCGGTCGTAGCGCAGGCCCGCAGCAAAGAGGATCTCGTCGGAGTACAGGTTGCCGATGCCCGCGGCGAAGGTCTGGTCCATGAGGAGAGCCTTGAGCCCTGTCCGGTGCTGGCGCAGCAGGAGCGCGAAGCGATCCCAGCTCATCGTGTCCTCGATGGGGTCGAAGCCGAGATGGGCCAGCTCCGGCACCGAGCGGCGGATGGCCGCCCCGTCGCCCACGATTCCCGGCACCGGCCCGGGGGGCGCCGCGCCGTTCTCGGTGCCCGCCGGGGAGGACACGAACATCTCCCCGAAGGTGCGCGGGTCGACGTAGCGCAGCTCCCCGCCCTGGGTGAAGGTGAGGACCACGTGGGTGTGCTTCGGCTTGGGCTCCTTGGGGCTCTTCACCCGCAGCAGCTGGCCGCTCATCCCGAGATGGATCACGAGGGTGTCGCGGCTGTCGAGGGTGAGGAGCAGGTACTTGCCCAGCCGCCCGACCGACTTGATCGTCCGGCCTTCGAGCAGGGCCCGGAAGTGCTTGGCGCTCGGGTGCCGGCGAACGGAGCGGCCATTGGCGACCGCCACCGCCTTGATCTTGCGCCCCGCGACCTCTTTGGCCAGGTCCTGGCGAAGCGTCTCGACCTCGGGCAGCTCAGGCACGGTGCAGCTCCTGCCACGCCCGGCGGGCGGCATCCTGCTCTGCCTCCTTCTTGGACGGCCCCCGGCCGGTGCCGACGACAACCCCGCCCACGGTCACCCGGGCGGCGTAGGTCCGGTCGTGGTCCGGGCCCGTGCCGACCACCTGGTACTGGGGCGGGCCCTCACCGACCCGCACCGCCAGCTCCTGGAGCCGGCTCTTGTGGTCGAAGTCGTCGGGAACGGCCGCCGCCCGGGTGATGCGGTCCCCGAGCAGCTCGAGCACCACCGCCCGCGCCGCGTCCCACCCGGCGTCGAGGTACACGGCCCCGATCACCGCTTCGAAGGTGTCCGAGAGGATGGAGGGCTTCCTGCGGCCGCCCGACGCCTCCTCACCCTTGCCCAGCCGCACCACCTCGCCGACGCCGATCTCCTCTGCCACCTCGGCCAGCACCTTGGCGTTCACCACGGCCGAGCGGATCTTGGCCAGCGCTCCCTCGGCCAGGGACGGGAAGTCCTCGTAGCTGCGCTCGGCCACCACCAATCCCACCACGGCGTCGCCCAGGAACTCGAGCCGCTCGTTGGATGGTGCCCCGTCGCGCTCGCCGCACCAGCTCCGGTGCGACAGCGCCAGCTCGAGGAGCCCCGGGTCGGCGAATCGGTGCCCGAGCCGCTCGGCGAGGCGCGCCTCGGCCCGGTCCGGCCCGCCCAGCGGTGCGGCGTCAGGCCGATGCGAGCTTCGCAACCACGTAGTCGACGGCGTCGCGCACCGTCCGAAGGTCCTCGAGGTCCTCGTCGTCGATCCGGAACCCGACCGTGCGCTCGCCGAGCTCCTCCTCGAGGGCTTCGACGAGCTCGATGAGGGCGAGCGAGTCGGCGTCGAGATCCTCCACGAAGGAGGCGCCCTCGGTGATGGTGGCCGGGTCGATCTCGAGGATGTCGGCCAGCTGCTCCCTGATGAGGTCGAACACCGCCTTGCGGTCCAGGGGGCCTCGGTCAATGTGGGTCTCTGCGGGCACGGCGGCTCCTGCGCCTCGGGATCGTCGGGTGCGATGTTACCGGGCAGCCACCGGGGCCGCCGACGAGGGCTCGCGGCCGGCGCTGCCCGTGGCAGGCGGCGCGATGGCAGCTGCAAGGTGCTCGACGAGACCACCCGTCGCCAGCTCGCGGGCCACCATGACCGCGTTGCACACCGCCGTCGACGTCGAGGAACCGTGGCTGATCACGCACACCCCGTCCACCCCGAGGAGCATGGCGCCGCCCGTCTGCTCGGGATCGACCGCCACGGCCACGGGCACGAGGTGGGGCACCAGCACCTCGGCGGCCGCCTTGGTGGCGTCGTCGGTGCCGAACACCGACACGAGCACGTCGAGGAGGAACCGGACGGCGCCCTCGAGCGACTTGAGGGCCACGTTGCCCGTGAACCCGTCGGTCACCACCACGTCGGCGGGGCAGGGCAGAAGGTCCCGACCCTCGACGTTGCCGACGAAGCGCAGGCCCAGGTCGCCGGCGGCCAGCAGCGCATGGGCCTCCTTGACGAGCGGGGTGCCCTTGGTCGCCTCCTCCCCGATCGACAGGAGGGCGACGGCCGGGTCCGCCACCCCGTAGCGCTGCTTGGTGTACGCCGCGGCCATCTGGGCGAACTGGACCAGCATGGCCGGCGTGCACTCGGCGTTGGCGCCGGCGTCGACCAGCACGGCCGGCGGGCCGCCAGGTCGCGGGAGCGGGGTGGCGATGCACGGGCGGGCGACGCTCGGCAGGCGCCCCATGCGCAGCAGGGCGGCAGCCATGGTGGCGCCGGTGTTGCCGGCACTGACCATGGCCGATGCCTTGCCGTCGCGGACAAGCTCGGCCACCCGCACGAGGGAGGAGTCCTTCTTGCGCCGGACGGCCTGCCCGGCGTCCTCTTCCATCCCGATGACCTCGGTGCACGCCACGAGCTCGAGACCGGCAGGATCGCCCACGAGCTCGGGCGGCCCCACCAGCACCACGGGCACACCGTGCTCCTCGGCGGCCTGCCGGGCGCCGGCGACGATCTCCCCCGGGGCCCGGTCACCACCCATCGCGTCGACCGCCACGGGGAGGGCCGCCAGCTCGGCCGGCGAGAGGCGCCGGCCCCGGCGGGTCACGTCAGTCGACCTCGACGGCCTGGCGCCCCTTGTACCACCCGCAGTTCGGGCACACGACATGGGGCAGCTTCGCCTGGTGGCAGTGAGGGCAGACGCTCCTCGGCGGCGGTGTCAGGCGCCAGTTCGCGGCCTGGCGGCTGCGGCTCTTGGCCTTGGACGTCTTCTTCTTGGGGACTGCCATCCTCGTTCAACTCCCGATCAGCCCGGCTGCTGGCTGCTGCCGGCGCCTGCCGCCGGCTGGGCTTCGCCCGTCTCTCCGGCGGCCGACCTCAGGTGGCGCGCCGGGCACGCCCCGCGGGCGGACCCTCCTCGGGGGTCGACCGGAGCACGTCGAGGTTAGCCCACCTCGGGTCCCTGGGCGCCACGCAGTCGCAGGTCTCCACGTTGAGGTCGGCGCCGCACGAGGGGCACAGCCCGCGGCAGCCCTCTTGGCACAGCGGGGCCATGGGCAGCTCGAGGGCCACCGCGTCGCGGACCATCGGGCGCAGGTCGAGCTCGTCGTCGACGATCGGGTACGCCTCGTCGTCGAACGGGGCCGGCGCGGCGCGGCGCTCCACGAAGCGCTCCCTCACCGCCACGTCGAGCTCACCGCCCACCCCGATGGCGCAACGTCGGCAGACCCCGCTCCAGGGAGCCCTCACGGTGCCCGTGACCATGACCCCGCCGGGGAAGGACTCGAGCACGACGTCGCACGTCGCCTCGCCCCCTTCGGGGAATGCGCTGTCGGCCGCAGTGGGTGGCCGCAGCGAGCCGTCGGGGTCGAGCACGCCGGTGCGGACCTCGTGCCAGCGCGTGCCCGAAACCCGGCGCAGCCGCGCCACGTGCACCACGAAGGGGTCGACGACCATGACGGCTTCCTCCTCCGGCTGCAGGATCCCGCTCCTCCGCCCCCGCTCCCCCGCCCCGGCGCGGCTGTCGTCAGGCGAGGTCCTGGTCGAAGAACCCGTCGCGCGTGTCGGGGGTGTCGGCGGGTCCCTCGGGAGCCGGCGCGGACGGCGTCGTGGCCTGCAGCCTCTCGCGCCCAGAGCGTACCGTGCGCACGAGCCGGTCGAGCACGATCTCCATGCCGGCGAGCTTGCGATCGCAGTAGTCCTCGGCCTCGTGGCGCATCCGTCGGGCCTCCTCGTTGGCGTCGTCGAGGATCCGCTGGGCCACCTGCTTGGCCTGGCGGACGATCTCGGTGCGCGACACCATCCGTTCGGCCTGGGCGCGCACCTCTTCCATGAGCGCCTCGGCCTCCCGTGCCCGCTCCTCCATGAACACGTCGCGCTCCTTGAGAAGCCACCGGGCCTGGCGGAGCTCGTCGGGCAGCCGCTCGATCGCCGCCTCGAGCAGGTCCACCAGCTCGTCGCGGGGTACGAGCACCGACGCCGAGAGGGGCATCGCCTTGGCGCCGCGGACGACGTCGACCGCCCGGCGGAGCAGCTGCTCGGTGTCGAGCTGCTCGGCCGCCTCCGGGGCCGCCGGCTCCCCCGCGGCCACGGTCACTCCTCGAGCGGGGAACGCTCGGGGACGCCCGGGAGCTCGAGGCCGCCGAAGCGTTCGGCCAGGCGGGCTGCAACGGGCTTGGGCACGAAGGCCGACACGTCGCCACCGAACCTCGCCACCTCGCGCAGCAGGCGGGAGGCGATGAACGAGTGCTTCGAGCTCGTGGGAATGAAGAGGGTCTCGACACCCGACAGCTGCCGGTTCATCTGGGCCATCTGGAGCTCGTTCTCGAAATCGGACACCGCGCGCAGTCCCTTCACGATGGCGGTGGCCTCGACCTCGCGAGCCACGTTCACCACGAGGGTCGACATCGACACGACCCGGATCCCCTCGAGGTGGGCGAGGGACTCCTCGACCATGTGCTTGCGCTCGTCGAGCCCGAAGAGCGGCTCGCTCTTCTGGGGATTGCGGACGGCGGCCACGACCACCTCGTCGAAGAGGCGCGCCGCGCGCTCGACCACCTCGAGGTGCCCGTTGTGGAAGGGGTCGAAGGAGCCGGGGAAGAGCGCGACGGTCACGAGCCGCCTGCCTGGGGGCCAGGGACGGGGTCCGGCGGGGCGGCGGCGTGCAGCACGGTCACGAGCGTACCCCCGTATCGGCGAGTCCTGGCCACGGTCCAGCCCCCGGGGACGGCCACCGGCCCGGCGGACTCGAGGACGGCCACCTGTGCCGGGAGCGCCGCGAGCAGCTCCTCCCAGGCCGTGTACGAGTACGGGGGGTCGCAGAACGCCACGTCGACGCGCGCTGCCCTCGCCACCCAGCCGGGCAGCACGCCCCGGACGCAGCGGCAGTGCTCGCCGGCCAGGCCCGTGGCCTCGAGATTGGCGCGCACCGCGGCGAGGGCGGCCGGGTCCTCGTCCACGAACACCACCGACGCCGCGCCGCGCGAGAGGGCTTCGATGCCGAGGGCCCCGCTCCCGCAGAACAGGTCGGCCACGGTGAGCCCCGCGACGCCACCCATGGAACCGAGGATGTCGAAGACCGCCTCGCGGACCCGGTCGGAGGTCGGGCGGACCCGGCCGGGCAGACGCGCCCGGAGGCGCCGGCCCCGGCTGCGGCCGCCGATGACTCGCATCCTGGCCAGGGTAATGCCGGGCCGCGCCAGGCGGTCGGCGTCAGCTGCGGAAGAGGAAGGCCGCCTCCTCCTCGTCGAGGAACAGCCGGAGCTCCTCGGCGAGGACCGGGTGGCGCTCGAGAACGGGATCGCTCGCGGCCAGGTCCTCCGCCACGCGCCTTGCCTGGTCGAGGAGGTCGCGGTCGCGCTGCAGCGAGGCCAGCTTGAGGTCGCTGCGCCCTTTCTGGCGGGTCCCGAGGATCGTGCCCTCGCCGCGCAGGAGGAGGTCGACCTCGGCGAGCTCGAAGCCGTCGGCGGTCGCCTCCATGGCCTCCAGCCTCGCCTTCGCCTCGGGGCCGGGCGCCTCGCCCAGCAGGTAGCACCAGCTCGGCCAGCCGCCGCGGCCGACCCGCCCCCGCAGCTGGTGCAGCTGGGCCAGGCCGAAGCGCCCCGCGTCCTCCACCACGATCACCGTCGCCTCGGGCACGTCGACGCCCACCTCGATGACGGTCGTCGCCACCAGCACCGGTACCTCGCCGGAGCGGAAGCTCCGCATCGCCGCGTCCTTCTCCGGCGCCGACATCTGGCCGTGGAGCAGGCCGAGGGGGATGCCCGTGAGCACCTCGCCAGCGAGCCGCTCGCGCTCGTCGACAGCGGAGCGGGCCTCGACACGGTCCGATCCCTCGACGAGTGGGCACACCACGTAGGCCCGCCGGCCGGCTGCCACCTCGGTGCGCACCCGGGCCCAGGCCCCCACCTCCTCGAGGGGTGTCCTGGCCCAGGAGGTGGTGACCGGGGTGCGCCCGGGTGGCAGCTCGTCGAGCACGGTCATGTCGAGGTCTCCGAAGACGACCATGGCCGCCGTGCGGGGGATGGGGGTGGCCGTCATGACGAGCAGGTCCGGGTCGCCCCCGTCGGGGGCCGGCCCTGCGGCGTCGCGCCCCTTCTCGCGCAGCGCGGCGCGCTGCTCGACGCCGAAGCGGTGCTGCTCGTCGATCACGACGACGCCGAGGGAGCGGAACCGGACCTCGTCGGTCAGCAGTGCATGGGTGCCGACCAGCAGGTCGACGGTTCCGGACCGCAGGCCCTCGTGCAGGCGCGCCCGCTCGGCGGCGGACGTCCGGTTCGTGAGCAGGCCGACGGCCACCGGCCGGCTCCCCTCCAGCCGGGTGGCGTCGGGGACCACCAGTCCCTCGGTCAGCGAGCGCACGACCAGGTAGTGCTGCTCGGCGAGGACTTCGGTGGGCACCATGAGGGCACCCTGGTGGCCACCTTGGACCCCGGCGAGGAGGGCGGCCACGGCGACCACGGTCTTGCCCGACCCGACGTCGCCCTGGAGCAGGCGGTGCATCGGCACCGGCCCGGCAAGGTCGGCGAAGATCACCTCGAGAGCCCGCCGCTGAGCACCGGTCAGGTCGTAGGGCAGCCCGGCCAGGAACGACTCGACGAGGGTGGCCGGTGGGCCACCGCGGTCTGCGGTCCGGGGGCGGGCCACCTCGCCCGGCGACACGGCGTGGCGGATCGTCCGGGCGTCGCGTTCGAGGGCCCGCTGGCGCAGCACGAGGGCGAGCTGGAGGCGGAAGAGCTCGTCGAAGGCCAGGCGGCGCCGAGCCGGGCCGACGTCGTCCATGGTCTCGGGCCGGTGGATGCCGGCCATCGCCCGGCTGCGGTCCACGAGATGGAGGCGCCGGCGCCAGGGCTCGGGGAGGGGGTCGGCGAAGTGCCCCGAGCGCTCGAGGGCCTCTGCCACGAGGCCGCCGATCTCCCAGCTCGACAGGCCAGCCTTGGCCGACTGCGGGTAGACGGGCACGATCCTGCCGGTGCGCTCGGCGCCCGGGCGGTCCCCGTCCACCCCGACCAGCACGTCGACGACCGGGTTGACCATCTGCCGGGTTCCCCGGAAGGTCTCGAGCTTGCCGAAGAACAGGGCCTGGGAACCTGCGGGGAGCTGGCGGGCACGCCAGCTCTGGTTGAAGAAGACGACGGTCATGGCCCCGGTGCCGTCGTGGACCCGGAGCTCCACGACGACCCTGCCCGTGCGAGCCCGGCGGGCGCGCGTGCTGCGGACCTCGGCCAGCACGACCGCTTCCTCCCCGACTGCGAGGTCGGCCAGGTCGGCCTGGCGGGTCCGGTCCACGTACCGGCGGGGGTAGGTGGTGAGGAGGTCGAGGACGGTCTCCACCCCCCAGGCCGCCAGCGCCGCCGCACGCTTGGCCCCCACGCCCTCGAGCCTCGTGACGGGCAGCCTGCTCAGCGCCCCGAGCCGCCTCCCGCCTGCCGCCGGCCCTGGCGGTGCGGCGCCCCGGGCACCCTGCTCCACCGGCCCGCCGCCAGGGTCTGCCGGCACGCCCCCTGCGGCGCCCCGGGGTGCCGGGAGGCGGCGACGGGTGCCCGCCGGACCGTCCGCCTGGCGCCGGGTCACTCGATCCCGAGCAGGTAGGGGTAGAGGGGCTGGCCGCCGTGGTGGACCTCGGTCGCGATCCCCGGGTGCCGCTCGTGCAGCCACTCGGTGATCTGCCTCGTGTCGGCAGCGCTCGACCCCTCGCCTTCGATGATGGTGACCAGCTCGTGATGGTCGGCGAGCAGCCGCTCGAGGAGACCGCAGGCGGCGAGCGCGGCAGAGCTGCCGACGGAGAGGACGCCCTCCCTCGAGAGGCCGATGAATTGACCGGTTCGGACCGGGCCAGCTTCGGTGTGCGAGTCGCGGACTGCCCGCGTCACCTCGCCGGGCACCACCCGACGAGCCGAGGCGGCCATCGCGGCAACGTTCGCCTCCCGGCCTGCCTCGGGGTCGTAGGCCAGGAGGGCCGCGAAGCCCTCGACGACGCTGCCGGTGGGCACGACCCCCACGGACTTGCTCGTGAGGGCGTCGACCTGCTCGGCCACCGGGGTGATGTTGGGGTTGTTGGGGAGGATGACGACCTGGTCCGACTCGACACCGTCCACTGCCGCCAGGAGCTCCGCGGTCGACGGGTTCATCGACTGGCCGCCCCGCACCTGGGCGTGCACGCCCAGCGAGCGGAAGATCCTGCCCACCCCGTCGCCTGTCACCACCGCGACCACGTCGGTGACCGGCGGTGGTCCGTGGGCCGAGGGCGGCTCGGACGCCGCCTCTCGCACCCAGCGCTCTTCTTCGACCTGCTCGTCGAGGTCCGTCACCCGGATGGACCGCGGACGGCCGGCGTCGATGCCCGCCTCGATCGCGGCACCGACGTCGTCGGTGTGGATGTGGCAGTTCCACAGCCCGTCGCCGCCGACGACCACGATCGAATCCCCGACGCCCGCCCACACCTCCTTGAAGGCGTCGATGGCGTGGTCGGGCGCCTCCAGCAGGTACATGACCTCGAAGCGGAGCCCGCCGCGCGTGTCGGCTCGGTCGCCCGCCAGGGGGGCGAGCACGTCGGCGGCGCGCCCTTCGAGGGTGTCAGGACCGGAGAGGGCGGGCAGCGCCCGGCCATCCACCACGTGGAGCAGGGCGTCGAAGAGCAGCAGGTACCCCGCGCCACCGGCGTCGACCACGCCGGCACGGGCCAGCACCGCCAGGAGCTCCGGCGTGCGGGCCAGCGCGTCCGCCGCAGCCTCCCGGGCCGACGCGACCACCGCCGGCAGGTCTGCCGGCGCCGCCGAACTGGCCGTGGTGGCGGCCTCCCCTGCCGCCCGGGCCACCGTAAGGATGGTGCCCTCCACCGGGCGCACCACGGCCTTGTAGGCGAGGGAGGCGGCCGTCGCCAGGGCGTCGGCCAGCACCGGGGCCTCGACCGCCTCGTGCCGCCCGAAGCACTCCGCCACCCCCCGCAGCAGCTGCGACAGGATGACCCCGGAGTTGCCCCGCGCGCCCATGAGCGACCCGTGCGCGATGGCCTTGCAGACCGCCCCCATCCCGGCGTCCCCCGCCGCCTGCAGCTCGGCCACGACGGCGTCGAGCGTGAGCGCCATGTTGGTGCCCGTGTCGCCGTCGGGGACGGGGTAGACGTTGAGGCGGTTGATCCGGTCCTGGTGCGCGCGGAGCACGTCGCGGTAGGCGATCATGGCCGAGCGGACGTCGGCCGCCTGCAGCGCTGTCAGGACCGCCATCGGTGGGATGCTAACCTTTGCGCCGTTCACGGCGGCCCGACCCCCGGCGGCCCGACCCACCGTGCGCATCCCGGCCGACACGCCACCGAGGAGGATCCGACCATGGCTGCGGTGTGCGAGCTCTGCGGCAAGAAGCCGTCGTTCGGCATGCGCCTCAGCCACTCCCACCGGCGAACCAAGCGACGTTGGGATCCCAACGTCCAGCGGGTGAGGGCCCTCGTCGACGGCACCCCGCGGCGCCTGCACGTGTGCACGGCATGCATCCGCTCGGGAAAGGTCGTCAAGCCGCCCCGCCGCGAGGTCCCGACCGCTTCGCACTGACCGCCCGCCGCCCGGGATCGCCGCCCGCACGCGCCGCGATCCTGGCCGCCTGCGCGATGCGCGACGCCCGCGCTCGAGGAAGGGTCCTCGCCTGAGAGCGGTCCGGCCCTCTGGTCAGAACGAGTGCTGCCACCCGCTGACCCCGAGGGGCGCTCCCGCCAAGGTTCGCTCAGCCGGGTCGTCGGTGCACACACCCACCGGCAGCGGCGGGCGGAGGCCCGCACGGGCGAAGGCCCCACGGAGCCGGTCCCCGTCGGGCGTGGCGATGAGGAGCTCGTAGTCCTCGCCACCGCCGAGCGCCTCGGCCTGCGTCGCCCCGGGGGCAACGGGCACCCCGTCCAGCCGGGCTCCCACGCCTGACGCCCGAGCCAGGCGGTCGAGGTCGAGCGAGAGCCCGTCGGTGACGTCGATCATGGCCGTGGCTCCTGCAAGCCGCGCCGTCCACCCCTCGAGGAGGCGGGCCAGGGGTCGCCGGTGGCGGGCCGCGGGTGTGCCGGCACCGGCGCCGACCCCCGGTGACCCCCGGGCGGCACCCTCAGCCGGGGAGCCGGCCGCCGGGCCCCGGAGCAGCCGGAGCCCGGCCGCGGAGGCGCCGAGCGGCCCGGTCAGGAACAGCCGGTCGCCAGGCGACGCACCGGAGCGGGTGACGGGGCCGGGACCCTCCCCCACGCTGCCGGTGACCGTGACCGCCACCACCACCGTGCTGGCAGCAGAGAGGTCCCCTCCCACGATCGGGCAGCCCCAGCGGGCGGCGGCCTCGGCGAGGCCACGGTTGACGAGCTCGACGTCGGTGCCCGGCGGGGCGCACAGGGCGACGAGGGCATGGCGGGGCCACGCGCCCATCGCACCGATGTCGCTCACGGCTGCGGTCAGGGCCTTCCATCCCAGGTCGTCGAGGCTCACGAGCGACAGGTCGGCGTGGACGCCGCCGACCGTGGCGTCGGTTGCCAGCACCACCGAGGTGCCGGGGATGTGCACGACCGCCGCGTCGTCGCCGATCCAGATCTCTCCGTCGGGAGGCTGGCCGGTGGCGCGCTGGAGAGCGCCGGTGATCCGGGCCAGGAGCTGCTCTTCGGTGGCCGGCCGCCGAGATCCCGGGTCGCTCATCGATGGCCAGCCCGATTTGGGAGCGCCACGGCTCATGCCTAGCATTGGCGGAGGCCCGCCGCGATGGGCCATGGCCACCGGACGTCGCCCGCAGGAAAGAAGGCTTGCATGCCCCCGACCGCCAACCAGAAGCTCATCGCGTGGGTGGACGAGGTGGCATCGCTCACCACCCCCGATCGTGTGGAGTGGTGCGACGGGTCCGAGGAGGAGCACCGGCGGCTGTGCAGGCTGCTCGTCGAGCGGGGGACGTTCACCCCGCTGGACGAGAGCAAGCGACCTGCCAGCTTCTGGGCGCGTTCTGACCCCGGCGACGTGGCCCGGGTGGAGGACCGCACCTTCATCTGCTCAGCACGCGAGTCCGACGCCGGTCCGACGAACAATTGGCGGCACCCGGCCGACATGCGCGCCGAGCTCCGCCGATTGCTCGCCGGCTCGATGGCAGGCCGGACCATGTACGTGGTCCCCTTCTCGATGGGTCCCCTCGGCTCCGACATCTCCCACATCGGCGTGGAGATCACCGACTCGCCCTACGTGGTCGTGTCCATGCGCACGATGACGCGCATGGGCAAGCCCGCGCTCGACGTCCTGGGCGACGAGGGCGAGTTCGTGCCCTGCCTCCACTCGGTGGGCGCGCCGCTGCGCGACGGCGAGGACGACGTCGCCTGGCCCTGCGACCCCGACAACAAGTACATCGTCCACTTCCCCGAGACGCGCGAGATCGTCTCGTACGGCTCGGGGTACGGCGGCAACGCCCTGCTCGGCAAGAAGTGCTTCGCCCTGCGCATCGCCTCGGTCATGGCCCGCGACGACGGCTGGCTGGCCGAGCACATGTTGATCCTGAAGCTCACGTCCCCCGACGGTGAGGTCCGGTACCTGACGGGGGCGTTCCCCTCGGCCTGCGGGAAGACGAACCTGGCCATGCTCATTCCCACCCTGCCGGGCTGGAAGGTGGAGACCATCGGCGACGACATCTGCTGGATGAAGTTCGGCGCCGACGGGCGCCTGCGCGCTATCAACCCCGAGGCCGGCTACTTCGGCGTCGCACCGGGCACCAACCTGCAGACCAACCCCAACGCCATGCGCTCGGTCAGCGCCAACACCATCTTCACCAACACCGCCCTCACCGATGACGGCGACGTGTGGTGGGAAGGCATGTCCGAGCCCCCTGCGAGGCTGACGGACTGGCGCGGCCAGCCCTGGACGCCGGCGAAGGGCACCCCGGCAGCCCATCCCAACGCCCGCTTCACGGCGCCCGCCGTCCAGAACCCGGCCATCGCCCCCGAGTGGGAGGATCCCGAGGGTGTCCCGATCTCGGCGATCCTCTTCGGCGGCCGCCGCGAGTCGCTCGTGCCGCTGGTCTTCCAGTCCTTCGACTGGCAGCACGGGGTCTTCCTCGGATCGATCATGGCGTCCGAGACGACCGCGGCCGCGGCAGGCGCGGTGGGCAATCTCCGGCGTGACCCCTTCGCCATGCGCCCCTTCTGCGGGTACCACATGGGCGACTACTTCGCCCACTGGCTGCGGGTGGGTGCGAGCGCCGACCCCGACGCGCTGCCCAAGATCTTCTACGTCAACTGGTTCCGCAAGGACGGCACAGGCCGCTGGCTGTGGCCGGGCTACGGCGAGAACTCCCGGGTGCTGCAGTGGATCTTCGAGCGCTCGGCGGGGCGTGGCGAGGCAGTGGAGTCGCCGATCGGCTACGTGCCGGCGCCCGGTGCCATCGACCTGACCGGCCTCGACGTCACCGAGCGCGACATGGCAGAGCTCCTCCGGGTCGACCCGCAGGAGTGGCAGCGCGAGATTCCCCTCATCGAAGAGCACTTCGCCACGTTCGGCGACCGGCTCCCGCCTGAGCTGCTGAAGTCCCTCGAGGAGCTGCGAGACCGCCTCGGCGCCTGAGCGGCGACCGGGTCGGCTGCTGCTTCCCCGGCGACCCGCCGGTTCCCCGGCGACCCGCCGGCTGCCCGCTATGGGCCCGCACGTTCGTGGCGGCCGCGACGTGGCGGCCGGGCCACGGCCCGGAGGCGCAGGGCCCGCCGGCTCGTGACGTAGAAGACGCCGCCGACACCGGCCACGGCCGCCATCACGATGTCGCCGGCCGAGAAGGGCAGCGTCACCACCACCGGCACGAGCGCCCCGCAGCACCACACCAGCTGCTGGCGGGTGGCGAACCGGGCGAAGGCGCGACCCTGGGCGGGCACGGGCACGAGGGACTGTGCCAGGGCGTCGAAGGACGGCTGCGCGAGCGACGACGCCACACCGACCACGAGGGCCAGCAGCACCTGAGCGGGCAGCACGCGCCACACCGCCGCCAGTGCCGCCCCGAGGGCGATGAGCCAGATGGCCACCAGCAGGATCTGCTGCTCCGCCAGGTGGCGCCGCAACCGCGGCACCATGGCCAGGCCGATCAGCGACCCGGCGCCGCTCGCCCCGAGCGCCAGCCCGTACCAGGCGAGCGAGGCGTGCTCGCGGCGCAGCCCGAAGGCGAAGAGGAAGACGAGGAAGCCCGCCAGGCCCCTGACGAGCGACATGGTGGTCAGCCCGAAGAGCACCTCGGGGTGGGCGATCGGCTGGAGCGCAGCCAGGTCACGCGAAGCCTGCGACTGCCACGTGCCGGGCAACGGGTCGGTGGGCCCCGGGGCACCGTGGAGGGGCTGGGTGGGCTGAGCCGGGAACGCGGGCCCGCTGCTCGCGGCGCGCCGGCGGCGGACCGGAAGCCGGGCGCCGGCCACAGCCGCGGCGGCGAAGACGAACACGTCCAGGACGAGCACGCCGCTCGCCCCAGCCAGCTTCAAGACGGGCACGCCCGGCGCCGACGCCGCGAAGCCGGCGGCCGTGCCCAGGAGCGTGAGCCTGGCGTTCAGCGCCGCGTAGGCGGGGTGCTCGGTTCCGGGAGCAGGGGGCACGCCGGCCGGCTCGGCGCCCGCGAGCTCCGGTACGAGCGCACCCCGCGTCACGAGGTAGAGCTTCGAGAGCACGAGGATGAGGAAGGCTTCGGGGAAGAGGAGGAGGCTGTGCACGTCGCGCGCCATGAGCGGGCACAGCACCGCCCGGCCGACGGCGGACAGCACGACCATGGCTCGCCGCGCCCCCCGGCTTCGGTCGATCACGGGGCCGAGCAGCGGCGACACGACGGCGAAGGGCGCCAAGGTCAGCACGAGGTACAGGATCACCTTGCTCCTGGCCTCCGTGGGCGAGATGGAGAAGAAGAGCGACCCGGCGAGCGAGATGGTGACCAGGGTGTCGCCGGCCACCATGAGGACGTGAACCAGCGCGAGGCGCCCGAACGGTCGCCGTTGGTCGAAGAGGACGAGCAGCGCCTCCTGCACCTGCACCCGGAACCTGACGATCCGGTCGCCCACGGCCATCGCGCCCCAATGTAGGTGCCCCACCTCCGGCACCAGCGGCTGATCTGCTGGCCAATCTGCTGGCCAGGAGCTGGCTAGCCTGGACCCGACGGCGTCACGGAGCGCCGAGAGGGGTGGGCGGTTCCCGAAGGGGGGTCCATGTCGGTCAGTGCCTACGTGCTCATCCAGACCGAGGTCGGCCGGGCAGCCGAGGTAGCCCGCCAGGTCCGCTCGATCGAAGGGGTGGTGTCGGCCGACAACGTGACCGGGCCATACGACATCATCGCCCGGGCCGAGTCGCGCTCGGTGAACCAGCTCGGACGCCTGGTCGTCGGCGACATCCAGCGGATCGAGGGGATCACCCGCACCGTCACCTGCCAGACCGTCGAGCTCTGAACCGCCGACCGAGCGGGGTCAGCGCGCGGCCTGGGACACCTCGACGAGTCGGTCGAGCACCGCTGCCGCCCTGCCCCGCTCGACCGACTCTGTGGCCAGCTCGATCCCGGCCCCGAGGTCGTCCACCCGGCCCGCCACCACCAGCGCCGCCGCGGCATTGAGCAGCCCAATGTCGCGCCGGGGTCCTCGCTCACCCTCGAGCACGCTCCGGATGACCTTGGCGTTGAAGGCGGCATCGCCGCCGCGCAGGTCCTCCATGGTGGCCGGGGCGAACCCGAGCGCAACAGGGTCCATGCGCCACGACCGGACCTCGAAGGACCCCTGCCCGTCCCCGACCATCTCGACCACGGTCGACGGCGACGTGACGCTCAGCTCGTCGAGGCCGTCGTCGGCGTAGACCACCATGGCCCGGCGGCTGCCGTTGGCACCGAGGACGCTCGCCATCTTGGTCGCCATGGCAGGGTCGCTCACCCCGACCAGCTGGCGGTCGACCCTGGCCGGATTGGCCAGCGGGCCAAGGAAGTTGAACACCGTCGGGATCCCGAGCTCGCGCCGGATCGGCCCGAGGTGGCGCAGGGCCGGGTGGAAGCGAGGGGCGTAGCAGAAGCCCATGCCTGCTTCGGCCACGCAGCGGGCCACGCCGGCCGGGCCGAGGTCAACCGCCACGCCGAGCGCCTCGAGCACATCGGCGGTGCCGACCGACGACGACGCGGCCCGGTTGCCGTGCTTGCACACCGCCACGCCGGCACCCGCCGCGATGCACGCCGCGATCGTCGACACGTTGATGCTGCGCAGCCGGTCGCCTCCGGTGCCGACCACGTCGATAGCCGGGCACGGGAGCATGAGCGGCTCGGCACGGGCGAGCATGGCCCGCACGAGCCCGGTCATCTCTTCGACCGTCTCCCCTTTGGCGCGCAGCGCCACGAGGAGAGCCGCCGTCTGTGCCGCCGTGGCCGATCCGTCGAGCACCTGGCCGATCACGAGCTCTGCGTCGCGCTCGCCGAGCGACCCGGCACCGAGCAGGCGACCGAGCACGGACGGCCAGCCCCCCAGCTCGTCGAACTCGCTCACGCCGGGGCAGGTTAGCCAAGGGCCGGGTGCCCAGGACGGCCGGGCCGGCAGGTGACAGGGCCGGCAGGTGACAAGAGCCGGCAGGTGGCGAGGGAGCTCCCCTGCGGACCGGTGGCGCCCGAAGGGCAGCCCTGTCAGGCCGAGCGGCGGCGCTGGCGGATGATGCGCCGGCGCTCCCGCTCGGTCGCGCCCCCCCAGATGCCGTCGCGCTCGCGTGTCGCCAGCGCGTGCTCGAGGCAGGCCTGTCGCACGGCGCACTGCGCGCAGACGGCCTTGGCCGCCGCCGCGTCGGCGTCGTCGTCCGTGACCGGATAGAAGATCTCGACGTCGAGCCCCCGGCAGGCAGCATGCCTGCGCCACGTGGCGGCGGCATTCATGGAAGGCACATCCTCATCACAGGCGGTATCGTCAGGTTCCGCTCGTCCGGCCGCATCGCCGGGGCAGCCCGCGCCTGCGCCGAAACCGGCAGAACGGCGATTATTGCCCACCCCGACACCGCCTGTAAAGACCCGGGCACGCCGGCGGTCGGGGCCGAGCAAGAGGACGAGCGAACGGCGAGCCGGGCGGTGCCAGCCGCGCCGCGAGCTGGTCCGGACCTAGCCAAGCGGCAACGGCACGGTACGCCCTTGGAGATCGGCCAGGAGCTCCTGGCGCGTCGGCTCGCCGAGCACCGTCCGGGCCTCGTAGGCGGGATGCCTGACCGCCACCGCCACGGTGCCCTCGGCGAAACGGTCCACCTCGTCGCTGCCGAAGGCGAACCGCAGGTAGTGCACGGCCGGCGTGACCGCCTCACGGGTGAGGGACTCGGCGTGCGACTGCTCCGGCTCGCTCGGCACGGCTGGACGGCCCGGGCCGGGCGGCAGCTGGATCTCGAGGGCGCGCTCGACCCCCACGAGCGAGGGGAGCCACCGGCGGAGCTGCCCCTCGTCGGTCAGCTCGATGAACAGCGTCGCCGACAGCTCTCCCTCGCTCGGGAGCAGCCGGTTGTAGACGTCGAGCTCCTCTTGGATGCCCTCGTCGGTGGCGATCCGCTCGACCCGGGCCATCTCCTGCACCTGGAACCGGACCGTGTCGAGGCACTCGAACACGAGCGTCATGATGGGGCCCAGCGGGACGCGCCGGATCCGCTTGCGCGCCATCACCCGGCGCCGGTAGTCGTCGCGCACGCGCTCGTACGCGCGCAGGTCGAGGACGTCGTCGACCGTCAGGGGGCGGGGGACGGTCCCCCCCGTCACGAGACCGACTCGAGGCCCTTCGTGAACCGGCCAGCGTGCGACTTCTCGGCGCGGGCCAGCGTCTCGAGCCACTCGGCGATCTCCTCGAACCCCTCCTCGCGCGCCGTCTTGGCGAAGCCCGGGTACATCTCGGTGTACTCGTAGGTCTCGCCCTCGATGGCGGACTTGAGGTTGTCCTTGGTGGCCCCGACCGGCACCCCGGTGACCGGGTCGCCGATCTCGCGCAGGAAGTCGAGGTGGCCGAACGCGTGCCCGGTCTCCCCTTCGGCCACCGAGCGGAACAGGGCGGCGACGTCCGGGTACCCCTCGACGTCCGCCTTCTGGGCGAAGTACAGGTAACGCCGGTTGGCCTGGCTCTCCCCGGCGAAGGCCTCCTTCAGGTTGGCCTCGGTCTTGGACCCCTTGAGCGTGGGCATCTTGCGGCTCCTCCGTTTCTCGTTGTCTTCTCGATGTCTTCTCGTCGTCCGCGTGGACTGTTCCCGCTTGGTCTTTCAGCTTTCCTTCGCTACCACGACTGCTGCGAGGCTGTTCGCCTGCCCTCCTGCACGAGGTGACGCCGGCAGTGCCGCTCGCGGCCGGCGGCTCACCTCAACCCGCCCCTGGCCGCTCCGAAGCACGATCCCGCGCCAGTGCAGGTCCCCGGCACTCCTCGCAGAGCCCGCGGAACACCACCTCGGCGTGGCGCACGTCATAGCCCTGGTCGTGCCCGGGGGGCACGGCCAGCTCCGGATAGTCGACGTCCAGATCGCGCACCTTCTTGCAGGAACGGCACACGAGATGCGAGTGAGCCCGCTCGACGTTGGGGTCGAAGCGGACCATGCCCGTGCCGAGGTCGAGGGCGGCGATCTCCCCCATGTCCGCCAGCTCGTAAAGGGTCTGGTAGACCGTCTTGAGGGAGATGGTCGGGACCTCGGCACGGACCGCCTCGTACACGGCCTCGGCAGACGGGTGGGTGGCGTTGCCCTCGAGCAAGCGGAAGATGCTCTGGCGCTGTGCGGTGACCTTGCGGCCGGAGCGCCGGAACAGCTCGCTGAGCTCGTCGGGGGAACGCATCGATCCCACTCTAGCACCAACGATTGTTAGTTGACAATGATTGGCGATTTGCCCGGGCCGGCCGTGGAGACCGAAGGGCCCGGCGAGCCCGGCGGGCGCGCCGGACAGGTCTGCCGGGGCGGCCAGGGAAGCGGGCCTGCCCCGTGTGGCAGGCTGTGCCGGTGACCGACGGCCCTGGGCTGCCCGGCCCGCCCGCGGCGGCCCGCCGCCTCCGAGCATCCCCCGCGACCTCCGTCGCGCCGGGGCCGGGCCCAGCGGGTCGGCGCCCCCGCGGACCGGCCGATCGGAGCGCGAACTGCGGCAAGGCACCGAGACCGGCCCGACGGAGGCTCCGCCGGTGAGGGAGTCGCGGTGACCAGGCCGGCGGCGAGCGTGCTGGTCGTCGACGTCGGCACGTCGGGGGTCCGAGCCGGGGTGGTGCGGCCCGACGCCACCGTCGAGCACGTGCACTACGTGGCCACACCGGCGCGGTCGCCCGCCGACGGCCTCGTCGAGGTGGACGCCGAGCTGGTCGCTCGTGCCGTCCTCGACGTGGCGGGCGCGGCGCTGGCCGCCGAGGGTGGCCCTGTGGGCGCGGTCGGCATCGCGAACCAGCGCGCCACGACCGTGGTGTGGGAGCGGTCCACCGGCCGGCCGGTGGGTCCCGGCATCGGCTGGCAGGACCTGCGGACGGTGGGCACGTGCCTCGCCATGCAGGCCGAAGGCCACCGCTTCTTGCCCAACGCCTCGGCAACCAAGCTGGCGGCCGTCCTCGACCAGGTCGACCCCGATCGATCGAGGGCGCGCGAGCTGTGCTTCGGCACGGTGGACACCTGGGTCGCCTGGACGCTGTCGGGCGGAGCGGGCGGCCAGGCCCTGCACGTCACCGATGCCACCAACGCCGCCGTCACCCAGCTGCTCGACTTCGAGTCCCTGCGGTGGGACCCGTCGGTGCTGTCGTCGCTGCGCATCCCCGCCGACATGCTCCCGGCGGTCGTGGACTCCTCGGGGTTCGTGGGCGAGGCCAGTGCCCTCGCCGGCTCGCCGCCCATCGCAGGGCTGGCAGGCGACCAGCAGGCCTCCCTCGTCGGCCAGGGCTGCACCCGGCCAGGGCTGGCAAAGGCCACCTTCGGCTCCGGGGGCATGCTCGACCTGTGCACCGGCCTCGCTCGTCCGGCCACGCCCCAGCGCGGTGAGGCGGGGACCTTCCCCATCGTGGCGTGGCGCCGCGACGGCGTCGACACCTGGGGCCGCGAAGCCATGATGCTCTCGGCCGGCTCCTGCATCGACTGGCTCCGCGACGACCTGGGGCTGCTCGCCACGAGCGCAGAGTCGGCCGAGGTCGCCGCCCGCAGCGCCAGCACCGGGGACCTGTGGTTCGTGCCCGCCCTCATGGGGCTCGGCGCTCCGGTCTGGGACTTCGGCGCACGGAGCCTCCTGCTGGGGCTCACCAGGGGCACGGGCCGGGCCGAGGTGGTCCGCGCCGTGCTGCGGGGCATCGCCCACCGCGGAGCAGACCTGCTCGAAGCGGCAGAGGCCGACAGCGGGTTGCGAGTCGGCGCGCTCCGGGTGGACGGGGGCATGTCGGCCAACGAGGTCTTCGTCCAGGAGCTCGCCGACGCCTGCGGGCGGCCGGTGGACGTGTCGCCGGTGACCGAGGCGACCACCTTGGGCGCCGGGTTCCTCGCCGGCATCGCCCTCGGCACGTGGAAGGACGAGGAGGATGCCGCCCGAGCCTTCACGCCCGCCCGCACGGTGGAACCCGTGCTCGGCGACGCCGAGCGCCGCCGGGTGCGGGCACGCTGGCTCGAGGCACGGGACCGGGCACGACGGAGCATCCCCGAGCTGTCGGCGATCGAGTTCTGATGGCGTCGGCGACCGTGCCCGTCACCGATGGCGCCTCGCCGGCACACGAGCACGTCGAGCTGGCGCGGGCACTGCACGCCAACCTCCGCGGGGTCCTGCTCGGCGCCCAGGGGGCGGTGACGGCGGCCGTGGTCGCGGCGCTGTCGGGGGGGCATCTGCTCATCGAGGACGTGCCCGGCGTGGGCAAGACCCTTCTCGCATCGGCGCTTGCAACGTCGCTCGGCGCCCGTCTGGCCCGGGTGCAGGGGCACCCGGACCTGCTGCCGACCGACGTCACGGGCGTGTCGGTGTACGTGCCCAGCACCTCCACCTGGGAGTTCCGGCCGGGACCGGTGTTCGCCCACGTCGTGCTAGTCGACGAGCTGAACCGCACCCCACCACGCACGCAGTCGGCTCTCCTCGAGGCCATGGAGGAGCAGCAGGTGTCGGTCGACGGCGAATCGTGGTCCCTCCCGTGCCCCCACGTGGTGCTCGCCACCCAGAACCCCGCTGGCCAGCTCGGCACCTACCCCCTCGTCGAGAGCCAGCTCGACCGCTTCGCCCTGTCGACGTCCGTCGGCTACCCCGACGAGGAGACCGAGACCCTGCTGACCCTCCATCACGGTGGGCGCGACGCCCTGGCCCGGCTCCGCCCGATCTGCCGGGTGGAGGACTGGGCCCGGGCGATC
>DATGLW010000012.1:0-24654 GCA_035293965.1 Acidimicrobiales bacterium | reverse complement strand
AGCTCGCCGGCAAGAACCCGACCCCCGCCTCGTTCATCTCCCACCTGCGCAAGCTCGGCAGCTACGACGCAGGGGGCATCCTGCCCTCGCCGGTCACCTTCAAGGGGTTCGGCACCCCGGCCATGTTCCCCAAGACCTCCTGCACCTACTACGAGCAGCTCCAGGGCGACCACTTCGTGACGTTCTCGGGCAAGCCGGTGTGCGGCACGAGGATCACCTACACGACGCCGTCCTGACGATCGCGGCGGGGCGCTCGCAGGTCCGGGGTGGCCGCCGTGGGGAGGGGACGGGACTCAGCCGTGAGGGCGCCCGCCTTCGGGGCCGAGCTCCGGCCCGCTCGCGGCGGGGCGGCCTGCGGTCCGCCCCGCCGGTACCGGGCGCCACGAGCTGGCGCGGCCCGGCGGGGACAGGGGCGCACCCATCGAAGTGGCGCGAACTCCACCATGGTCCGCGGCCGTCCTTCCCGGTATGCTATGGCCACGAGAGCGAGGTTCTACGGGGGCCCACATGTCCGACAGCTACGTTTCCGATGCGTTCGTCTACATGCGCGGTCGGCAACTCGACTATCCGACCTTCGACGTCGACAACCACCTCTACGAGAACCGTGATGCGCTGACGAAGTTCCTCCCGGCCGAGTACGACGGGATCGTCAAGTACGTCGAGGTCAACGGCCGCACGAAGGTGGCGTTCAAGGACCGGATCAGCGATTACATTCCCAACCCGACGTTCAACCGGGTGGCGCCCCCAGGCGGCCAGCAGGCCGATCCGCAGCATCGGCGAGCCATCCCGAGTGTCGACGCCTTCTTCGATCCCGAGCCGCGGCTCGCCCTCATGAAGGACATGGGCATCGACCGGGCACTCATGTGGCCCACGCTGGCCAGCGGCATCGAGGAGCGGTTGTGGGACGACCCAGATGCCATCCAGGCCGTCGTACGGGCCCTCAACCGTTGGATGCTCGAGCACTGGACCTACAACTTCTCCGATGCCATCTACCCGACCCCGTACATCAGCCTCTCGGTGCTCGACGACGCCATCAAGGAGCTCGAGTTCCTGGTGGAGCACGGGGCGAAGGTGTTCCTCATGCGCCTGGCGCCCGTACCGACGTGGAAGGGCCGGCGCTCGTTCGCCCTCCCCGAGTTCGACCCGTTCTGGGAAGCGGTGCAGGAGGCCGACCTCCTCGTCGGCATGCACTCGACCGACCAGGGCTACCAGCGGTACCTCAACGACTGGGAGGGCACGCACGATCGGGAGATGCTCCCCTTCGCGCGGGGCACCTCGCCCGCCTTCCAGGCGATGTCGTCGTACAAGTCCGCGGTCATCGACGGGTGCGCGTCGATCATCGGCCATGGTCTGGCCACCCGGTTCCCGAGGCTCCGGTTCGCGCCCACCGAGTTCGTCGAGGACTGGGTGCGCCCCTTCGTCCGCCGGGCCCGGGAGGCCTACGACCGAAGCCCCGTGCTGTTCGACGAGGACCCCATGGTCGTGTTCCGGCGCAACATCTTCGCCCACACTTTCCGGGAGCCGAACCCCCGGGAAGTCGCCGACCTGATCGGCAGCGTCGACAACGTCCTGTGGGGCTCCGATTTCCCGCACCCCGAGGGCCTGGCGGACCCGCTCGGCTACTCGGAGATCGTCGAGGCGCAGTTCTCGAAAGATGACGCCGCGAAGGTGATGGGTGGCAACCTGGCTCGGATCATGAAAGTGGCATGAGCACGCCGGCGTTCTGGCGTGCCGCGGCAGGCAGGGCCCGACCTTGTGGTCTCGGGTTCGCGGCCAGGTGACAGAATCGCTCGATGCCACGACACCTCGAGATCCTCAAGGTCAATCACATCAACCAGATCGTCGAGGACTACCACGCCGCCCTCCATCACCTGCAGGACCTCTTCGGGGGTGTGTTCCTGAGGGAGATCGGCGCCAACCCGGTCACCGCCGGCTGTCTCGTCGACGTGGGCGGCGAGATCATCGAGCTGCTCGCGCCGAAGGTCCTCGACAAGGCCGAAGGCAAGCAGCTCGCGAAGTACGGGCCTCATTACCAGGGCGTCGAGATCATGGTCCCCTCGGTCGTCGAGGCGCTCGGCGTCGTCAAGGAGCGGGGAATCGAGACCCTGCTCGAGCGCGGGGTCGACTTCTACACCCGGCCGTCGGCGACCCAGGGCGTGTGCCTCCAGGTGTACGACGGGGACTGGCACGCCGAAACGCCGCCAGCGCCCTACGAGAATCCCAAGAGGTCGAGGCGTGCATGGGAGTACGAGCATCCCATTGGCTTTCGCGGCTTGCACCATCTCAGCTTTGCCTGCGTGGACCTCGACGAGGCGCAGCGGTTCTGGTGCGAGCTGACAGGCGGCGCAGTGCGGTACCGAGCCAGGCGAGCCAGCGTCGAGGCTGACGCGGTCGGGCTCGACATCGGCATTCCCATCGAGCTCGTCGCCGCCACCGGGCCCGGCCCCATTGCCGACTACATCGATCGCTACGGACCTCGGATCTGGGCCACCACCTTTTCCGTTCGTGACCTGGGCGCCACGGCTGCCTACTTCGCCTCCCGCGGGATCGAGCTCGTGCCCGGCGACGCGGCGGGCACGCTGATGCTGCCTCCGGAGCGCAACCTCCACGTCGTGTACCAGTTCATGGAGTGACGCAGCCCCGGGGTCGAGGCAGCGGGACGTCGAGCTGTCCGCAGAGCCGAGCCCGCAGCCCGAGCCCGGGAAGGACCGACGGCTCGTCCCAGCGTCCGCTGCCGTCTGGGCACCCGCGCCACGACCTCTCCTGCAACCTCGGTGCCACCTGCTACCAGGTTTCCACCGGTTGGCGACCTGCCTGCCACCTCCCGCCGTTACCGTTGGGCTCCTACACGCCCCCGCCGGCGCTGGCTCCTCCGCCAGAGGTCTGGTTGGTCAGGCCGGCGGAGGCGTGTAGTCGCACGCACCCGCCCGTGACCTCGAACGACGGCGCGGGAGTACGTGCCGAGCTAGCGTGGCCGGCCTGTGCGGTTCACGGCTCTCTACCCCCTGCACCACCCCGTCTACAGCCCGGAGATCCTCGACCCCGGCTACGTCCGCGACTTCGCCCGCACCGCTGAGGCGGCCCGTTTCGACGCGATTGCGCTCACCGAGCACCCCGCTCCCTCCACGCGGTGGCGCCAGGCGGGGGGTCACGACGCGCTCGACGTGTTCACCATGCTGGGGTTCTGCGCCGCCGTCACCTCGCACATCACCCTGCTCCCCTACGTGCTCGTCCCCGCTTTCCGCAGCGCGGTGATGGGTGCCAAGCAGATCGCCACCCTCGACGTGCTCTCGGGGGGCCGGGTGATCGTGCCGGTCGGCACCGGGTACCTCCGGACCGAGGCAAGCGCCTTGGGCATGCCCTTCGAGGAGCGAAACGAGCTGCTCGACGAGGCGATCGACGTCTGGCGGACGGTGTGGTCGGGGCAACCCGTCTCGGTGAGCGGCCGCCATTTCGACGCACCGGGGATCACGGTCAGGCCCCGACCGGTACAGACGCCGCACCCCCCGATCTGGGTCGGGGGCAACAGTGCCCGAGCACGTCAGCGGGTCGCCGACTACGGCCAGGGCTGGACCCCGATCCTCTGCGGCGCCGAGCTCGCGCGCACCACGCGGACGGCGCCCATCCCGGACCTGGCCGACCTTGCCGTGAAGGTCGCTGACCTCCGCCGCAGGCTTGCGGAAGCTGGGCGTGACCCCGGCTCCGTGGCGGTGCAGCTCCAAGGGGGTGGGGGGCGCGTGCTCGAGGAGCGTTCGTCGTTCGACTCCTATCGGGCGTGGCTCGACGAGGTCGAGGCGGCAGGCGTCACCCAGCTCGTCGTCGAGATCCCAGCCACGGGTGCCGCGCGCGGGATCGAAGCGCTCCAGGAGTACGGCCAGCAGGTGATCGCGGCTCGACGCTGACGCCAGGGTCGGACGAGGCGGCCCTCTTCGTGGTCTCACGCGGGGCGGGCGCGGCGGAACCTCGGGAGTACCGTGCCGGGGCGGGGCTCCTCCCACACGACCTCGACCTCGAGGCCGGTTGCCATGGCCTCGGGCGGCGTGTCGACGAGGTTGCTCACCAGGCGGACGCCCGGGGCGTCGGGGAACTCCACGAGGACGATGTTGAACGGCCCGCGATGGGCGAGAGCGGGATGCACCGGGTGGGTGACGATGGTGTAGGTGTACACCCTGCCGCGGCCCTCGACCGGCGCCCATACGACGTCCGACGATCGGCAGACGTGGCAGATCGGCGCAGGCGGGTGCCGGAAGGCATGGCAGCGCGAGCAGCGCTGAAAGGCAAGCTCGTGGCGGGCGCAGCGCTCCCAGAACCCCTGGCTCACGTGGTCGGGGAACAGCGTGGCGATGTCAGCCGGCAGGTACGGCCCGGTCTCGTTGCCCATGGGTAGCCCCCTTTCGGTGATGGCCTGCAGTGGCCCGCGTGGCGGCTCAGCGGTGGAGCAGGATGGCGCTGGTCGGCATGATGCCGGGCCCGGAGGTGACGAGGGCGATCTCGGCCCCATCCACCTGCGAGGTGGAGGTCCCCCGCATCTGGCGGACGGCCTCGATCGTGTGGGTGAGCCCGAGCAGGTAGACCTCGGACAGGTTGCCGCCGTGCGTGTTCACCGGCAGCCGTCCGTCGGGCCACCGGATCCCACCGTCCTCGACGAAGGGGCCGCCCTCGCCGATCTCGCAGAAGCCGTAGTCCTCGAGCTGCATGATGACGAGCGGGGTGAAGTGGTCGTACAGCTCCGCCACGTCGACGTCCTGTGGGCCGATGCCCGCCATGGCAAACAGGCGCTTGGCCACGTCGCGGTGCCCGGACGACGCGTAGTACTCGTCGGGCATCTGGTGCCAGAAGATCCCCTGGCCCCACCTGCCCGTGCCGCCCTGGGCGGCGGCCATCACGTACACGGGGGGCTGGCGCAGGTCGCGTGCCCGCTCTGGGGACGTGACGATGACCGCAGTGCCGCCGTCGGTCTCGAGGCAGTAGTCGAGCAGCCGAAGCGGCTCGGCGATCATGCGCGAGGCCTCGTGGTCCTCGAGGGTGATCGGATCCCGGTAGAGCGCGGCGGGGTTCCGGCTGGCGTGGAACCGCGTCGAGACCGCGACCTCGCCGAAATGGCGCGTCGTCGTGCCGTACTTCTCCATGTGCCGGCGCGCCATGAGGGCGAAGGCCTGACCCGGCGACATGAGACCGAACGGGTGGTTGAAGTCCGCGTCCGCCCCGCCGGCGGGTGCCCGCCCCTGGCGCTCGACCGCACGACCGATGCGCCGGCCTCCCGGTCCGCCGGACTTCAGCGCCTTCACGCAGAGGACCACCTCGGCGTACCCCGCCGCCACGGCTGCCGCGGCGTTGGCAACCGTTCCCTGCGAGCCGCCGCCGCCACCGGTCATCGATACCGAATAGCGCACCTCGGGGACTCCGAGCGTCTGGGAGAGCATGCCCGTGTCGTAGCCGCCGCCGTAGAGCGAGAAGCCGTCGATGTCGTCGACCGACAGGCCGGCGTCGTCGACCGCCTTCAGGGTGGCCTCGCACATCAACTCGAGCTCGGTCGTGTCGCCCGATCCGCCCCGGCGGTAGAAGGTCGTCGTGCCGATGCCGACGATGCACGCCCGGTCCTTCACGCTCACCCTCGCACCCTCCTCTCACCCGGCAACTGGCCTGCCGAACCGTCGGCCCGGACGTGCCGTTGCCGGACCTCGGTCGCCAGCGCTACGCGATGACCCCGTTCCTGCGGAGCTCGGCCCGCGCCTCGGGTCCGACGCCGATCTCTTCGAGCACCTCGTCGGTGTGCTGGCCGATGGCCGGCGCGCCCTCTGCCCGCGTGGCCGAGCGTGAGAATCGGAGCACCGGGGCGAGGCGGGCGTGCGGTCCGAGCACCGGATGCACCACGTCGGTCACCATGCCGAGGGAGCGGCCGAGGCCGTCGTCGTCCATGAGCACGGCGTGCGAGGGGCCGGACTCCACGGCCACGCAGGCCACGTCCGCCCCGACCATGACCGACTCCCACTCGCGGGCAGGCTTGGAGCGGAACGCGGTGGCGAGCACCGAGCCGAGGTCTCCGTCGTTCGCCTGCCGGTCCGCGGCGGAGGCGAACCGGGAGTCGCAGGCGATGCCGGGGTCGCCCAGGACCTCTACCAACGAGGCCCACTCGTGGTCCGTCGCGACGGCGAGGAAGACCCAGCCCTCGGCGCACTCGTACAGTCGGTACAGGGCGCCCAGGCCGTGCAGACCCGGGTCCGGGGCCGGTACCGGCGCCCTGTGCCGGTACTCGACCATGTCGTCGGAGAGCACGTGGCTCATGGTCGAGAGCATCGTGGTGGCGGTCGCCTGGCCCTTCCCTAGCCCCCGGGCCAGCAGGCCGAGCAGGAGCCCCGTGGCGACGGCGATCCCGGAGAAGCCGTCGGCGTGCCCCAGTGTGAGGTTGGCGGCACTGAGCCGGGTCGCGCCCGCCTTGACCTCGTCGAGCGACAGGGCTGGCCCCTCGGGCACGGCGGTGCCGATGTTGCGGCGGGCCATGCCGGAACCGGCCCCGATGGTCGGCGCGTACGCGGGACGCCGCGCGTAGGGGCCGGCAGTGCCGAAACCGGTAGCGGTGTGGTACACGATGCCCGGGTTCACCGCCCGCAGCGACGCCTCGTCGAGGCCCACTCGCTCCGCCACGCCGGCCCGAAAGGTGACGAGCGCGACGTCGCAGAACCTGGCGATCCGGCGCACCAGCTCCTGCCCTTCGGCCCTGTTGATGTCGATGGCGACGCTCTCCTTGCCGAGCAGCACCTTGACACCGCCGACCTCCGGCATGGGGAGCTGCCAGCGGATGGGGTCGCCGTCGTGCTGTTCGATCTTGATCACCCGGGCTCCGAGATCGGCGAGCAGCGTGGCTCCGAAGGGTCCGGCGAAGAACGTGCCCAGCTCGAGGATGGTGACCCCCGACAGCGGGAGGCCACGGGGCCCGCCGTCGGGGGGTGGCGCCGCCGTGGAGGTGGGGGTCCGCCTGGCCCACCCCGCCCGCAGCTCCCCTCCGTGCTCGTCGAGCCCCGGGCTCGGGCGTCCGGCCCTGCCCGGCGTCCGGTCCATGGCGACCAGCGGAGCCGGTTGGCGGACGGGTCCGAGCCCTGGGACCTCTACCTCGACGACCCGGTTGTCGGCGACGAGCTGGGGGTGCCACAGCAGCTCGTGGCCCCTCCGGAAGACCTCGGCGAAGACGTCGGGCTCGCGGTCGAAGACCGCCTGCCACTCGGCCAGGTTCCGCGACCGGATCACCCCGAGGGCCTGGTCACGAAACGCGCTGCGCCGGGCTGGGTCCTCGTCTTCCCACGCGCCGGCCCACTCGGGACCGTCGAGCCCGGTGGCCCGCAGGAACGCCCCGAACAGCTTCGGCGTGGCCTGGGAGAACTGCAGCCAGCGGCCGTCGGCCGACAGGCCCACCAGCAGCGCGTAGGCCATCCAGTGGTTGGGGACCTGGGTGCTCGGATCGACGGGGGGCACCTCGGTGAAGGCCGCCGGGTACCGCTGGGCGACGGTGCGGACCATCCAGTTGAACACGTCGTGTGCGGCAATCGCCTGCACCAGGGTGGTGTCGACCCGCTGGCCCAGCCCGCTGCGGGCCCGCTCGATCAGCGCGGCGAGGATCCCCTGGATGGCCAGCTGGGCGGCGCTGGTTGAGCAGTAGGGAACCGATGCGAAGGCGGGGCCCGGCCGGTCCACGAGCACGGAGAACTGGTCGTAGGCCCCGATCTTGGCCATCACCACCCCCTCGTAGCCTTTGAGGCGTGCGAGGGGCCCGCTCCGCCCGAAGGCGGTGACGGACGCGTAGACGAGCCGGGCGTTGCGGGCGGCGAGGTCCTCGTAGCCGAGGCCCCAGCGCTCTGCTACCCCGGGACGGAAGGACTCGAAGAGCACGTCGGCACCGTCGGCCAGCTCGATGGCGCAGGCCGCCGACGCTGGGTCGCGCAGGTCGAGCTCGATGCTCTTGGAGCCCCGCGACCACACGGGCCACGCCGGCGCCCGGCGGAGCGGGCTCCCGCCCGGCGGTTCGACGAGCGCCACCTCGGCGCCGAAGTCGGCCAGGAAGCGGGCCACCTCCATCCCAACGAGCGACGTGGACAGGCACACCACTCGAACCCCGGCGAGGGGCCCCGCTCTGGTCCACACGTCGCCCATGTCAATCCACGCGTCGTCCATACGCCTCTTCCGGGCACCGCCGGGGGTGGCCACCCAGGCTGAAAACAGCCTTTGCGGATAGTATGGGGGGCGCCGAGCCTCCACAAGGGGCACGGTGGGCCGAGGCCGTTGCCGGGGCCATGAGGGGCTCCCGGCGCAGCCATGGCGAGGAAGGGGAACCGCCCCGTGCGTGTCGAGACCCACGGCGTACGCTGACCGAGTGAGCGGTGCCGCGCTGCCCGCCAACCGGATGCGTCACCCGGACGCGCCTGGCCCCGGCACACCTTCGATGCGGAAGGAGCAGGCATGAAGATCTGGGCAAACTCCGGTGACTCCCACTACATGGAGCCCAAGGACCTCTACGACGCGCTCCCGCCCGAGCTGGCGGCGCGCATGCCGCGCTCGGTGAAGTCGGCGGACGGCACGACCGAGACCATCTACGTCGACGGGAAGAGCTTCGAGCGCCCCCTGCCGCGGATCGGCATCGTGAAGGGGAAGAACGGCCGGACCCTCTCCGAGGCCCTCAGGGCGCCGGGAGACCGCGATTTCGAGGTCCGCCGGAGCGACCTCGACCACGAGGGCATCTGGGCCGAGGTCATCTACCCGTCCGTCGGGCTGTGGAACTCCATGATCACCGATCCCGTGCTCGCCCGCGAGGCAGTGAAGGTGATCAACGACTGGTGCGCGAGCGTCCAGCAGGAGTCGATCCGTCACGTGATGCCGGCCCAGATCTCCCCCCTCGACGTGGGCGACGGGGTCGCCGAGGTTCAGCGCGCCGCCGGCCTCGGGCTCAAGGCGGTGGGCCTGCCGTCGGGCACGCCGCCGGGCATCCCCGACTTCAACCGGCCCTACTGGGAGCCCCTCTGGGACGCGATGGACGAGACCGGGATGGTCATCGCCGTCCACACGGGCAACACCGGTGAAGATCCCGTGCACTTCCACGGCCCGGGCGCCGGTCCCATGAACTACGTGTGGGCGTCGTACCCGGGCATGACGATGGCGGGGTTCATGGTCGCCTCGGGCGTGCTCGACCGGCATCCCAACCTGAAGCTGCTGATCTCGGAGGCCGGCGCGTCGTGGGTGCCCTTCCTCGGCGACCGGCTCAACGAGGCCTACCGCCAGCACAGCGAGTTCGTAAAGGACCGGCTCAGCCGCCTGCCCAAGGAGATCCTCTTCGATCAGGTGTACGCCTCCTTCCAGCACGACGAATCGGCAATCCCCGCGCTGACCGCGATGGGGTACCGCAACGTCGTATGGGGCAGCGACTATCCGCACCTCGAGGGCACGTTCGGCCACACCCAGAAGACGCTGCACGAGCTCTTCGACGACCAGCCGGACGACGTGCGGTACCGGATCACCCAGGGTTCGTTCCTCGACCTGTTCCCCCACGTGGGCTCGCCGCCCAGGGAGGGCCTCGAGTAGCCCCCGCACCCGTCCGGGCCGAGGGCGTGGTGCGCCCCTGCCCAGGACGGCGCCCGGGCGAGGAGCCCGCTCTCCGGGGGACCGTCCGGGCCGAGGGCCGCCTGGTGGGCCTGCGGCGTGGCGCTGGCTCCGCGGGGCAGGATGGATCGGGTCAGCCGAGCCCGGCGGCCAGCGCGAACTGCTCGATGCCTTCGCGGGCGTGCCGGCTGCTCGTCCATGGCGTCACCACGAGCCGATCCACGCCACTCGACGCGTAGGCCGCCACCAGATCAGCGTCGAAGCCTTGCGACCAGCCGGTCAGGAGCGTGATCTCGAGCGGGCCGAGGCCCGCCTGCTCGCGGCGACGCCGGAGGTCGCCGATCACCTCCTTCGCGCGCGGTGGCGGCGGGCTCCCGCCGAACCAGCCGTCTCCGGACGTGACCGCCCTGCGCAGGGCGGCCTCGCTGGCACCGCCGACGAGCAGGGGAGGGCGCGGTCGCTGGATCGGCTTGGGCTCGAAGCCGGACGGAGGCAGGTCGTAGAAGCGCCCGTGGAACTCCGGCCGCTCGTCGTTGAAGAGGGTGTGGAGCACCTGGATCATCTCGTCCATCCGGGCACCCCGGTTCGAGAACTCCTCGCCGACGGCCACGTACTCGGCTCTGATGCTCCCGATGCCGACGCCAACCGACAGCCGGCCACCCGAGAGGACGTCGGCCGTCGCGATCGAGCGCGCCAGGTGGTAGGGCGAGTGCATCGGCATGACCACGACGCAGGTCCCCAGACGCACCGTGGTGGTCACCGCGGCGAGGTGCGACAGCGCCACCCAGGGTTCGACGAAGCGCGAGTCGGCCCGGAAGTTGCCGCGGTCGGCCTCGGGGACTCCGTCGAAGGGGACGATGACATGCTCGCCGATCCACAGCGACTCGAAGCCAACCTCCTCGGCGCGCCGAGCGAGGGCCGCCATCTCCGACGGGTACACCGGTGTGAAGTTGAGGCCGAACTTCATCTGCCCTCCCTCTTCCAGCCACGCTCCTGTGAATCTCGCGTCGCGTCCGTGACCGGCGCTGCGCCGGCGGCGGACCCGCGCGCCTCGATGTCCTCGAGCCGCCCCCGGCGGCGTGCTCGGCCGCCAGGCCCGGGCGCGCCGGTCGAAGGATAGGCTCGGCGCGCCGCCGCCCGCGGCATCACCTTCCTCTTCTGGAGGAGTGCCCGTGCTCACGATGCTGCTCTCAGCGGACCTGATGGTCGCCGATCCCGATGCCACCGCGTCCATGCTCGTCGAACGCCTGGGGATCATCGGCCACCCCCGCTGGCGCCAGGCGTTCCCGGACAATCCCTACGTCGCCCACTTCCTCCGGGTCCACCGGTCCCTCGCCATGGCGCCCACGAGGGTCGAGGTCCAAGGCCACCTGGACCGGCCAAACCTCGCTGATCCGCACTTCCCGGCCTACCTGCAGAGCCTCCAGGAGTTCCTGGGTGTGGCGCGGCCGATCAAGACGCACGCGACCGTGGTCGTCAGCGACGACCTGCCCGCACTGGCGCAGCGCCTGTACGAGCGGCGGGTGCCGTTCCGGGTCGCGCCGCGGTCTGCGGACCTGCCGTTCGACCGCCTGTGGCTGGGCTGCACGGCGGAGGACCCACGGTACCGGCCAGATGCCGACGGGGGCCTGTGCATCGAGATCATGGGCCTGGAGCCCTTGCAGATGCCCCCGGACACGTTCGCCATCCCGCCACCGGAGCCGAGCGACCCGGCCGACGGCTCGCTGGTCCGGGTGGTGGCCCGTGGATACCTGGTCCGCGACCTCGCCGACGTCACTCGCCGCCTCTCTGCGACCCTGGACTGGGAGCCCGGAACATTGGAGCTGCTGGAGCGAGAAGGGTACAAGCGCGTGCGGATGGGTTTCTCCCTCGCGCACAGCGCGACCGTCGACCTGATCGAGCCGGTCCGCTGGGACGGTGCGGCCGGCAGGTTTCTGTGCACCTGGGGCCCCGGCCCCTACTACATCCGCATCTCGGTCCACGGGCTCGAGGCGAAGGCCGAGCAGTTGCGAGCGGCAGGTACCCGCTTCACGATCGACGAGGAGAGCGAGGCCGTTGCCGGGCCGCTCCTCCGGGTCGACCCCGGCGACGTGGGCGGGGCCCTGTTCGAGCTCGTCGAGCACCGAGCGTGACGGCACGCTGGTTGTAAGCTGCCGCTGTGGCGCGCCTACCTGGTTGAGGAAGTGCCCGGAGCCCGGGGCAAGGCGCGGAGGAGAAGGTGATCATGCCGCTGACCAGCGAGCTCGCCCAGGTCATGATCGCCGCCAGCCAGGACACGGCGCGTGCGCTGGGGATCGCCATTTCCACTGCCATCGTCGACGCCGATGGCCGGCTCTTCGCCTTCGCGCGGATGGACGGGGCGCACTGGCTGTCGATCGACGTGTCGCAGGCGAAGGCATTCACGGGCGCGCTGCTGCGGCGCGACGGCCCGGAGTTGCAGCAGGTGCCGGCAGCGACGATCGCTGCGCTGTCGACCCTCCAAGGCCGCGGCCTGATGCCCTTGGGCAGCGTGACCACGGTGCGAGAAGGTGACAGATTGGTCGCGAGCATCGGGTGCAGCGGGGGGACCGACGAGCAGGATGCGCAATGTGCACATGCCGCGCGGGATGCCTTCGCCCGTTGACGTTCCTGCGTTCCCGTCGACGACCATCGGGCGCCGCCTCGCGAGCCTCGCCATCCCTGCCCTGACGGGTGCAGCCTCGGAAGTCGGGGGCGACGACGCGATGCGCCGGGCGTGCCGGTGACCCTGGCCTGCGCTCAGCAGCTCGCCGTCGTGATCTCGACCACGGTCGAGGAGTACCCCGGCTCGACCCTGGGGGTCACGACGCGCACGGGCTTCCCGAATTCCCCGAACCGCAGGGTGCTCACGGTCGTAGCGGGCCTGCCGCCGAAGGCCGCGGCGCGTGGCGCGGTCGGGGGCAGGTGGACCGTGCTCTGCGCCTGCACGAGACGATTGGAGCTGTCGACCCAGATGTCGGTCGACAGCCGTGGCACGGTGAGCCCGGCGTGGCCACCAGCCGCAGGGCAGGCGGCATCGAGGGCGTACTCGGTGGTTCGTCCCCCGGCAACCTGGCCGAGGCGCACGACGTGGATGCCCGTGAAGGGCGGCTCGAACAATCCGAGGGCGAGGGTGGTGACGGTCTGCTCCAGGCCACCCAGGGCTCCTGGTGCGCTCGGGTTCGAGACCTCGAGCCACGGCGCTCGCGACCGAAGGGGGGCGGGCAGCGCCGGGTCCGAGAGCCGCACGTACTCGCTCGGACCGATCCGCACCTCGTCGGTCGCCACCGTCACCGGCTGTCCGTGCCGTGCACTGCTCGGCGTCCCCGACGGCCGGTGCACGTGCTCGACGACGGTCAACGCGACGTCGTCATTGCGGAAGTCGACTTCTCCCGTGCCGGTCGCAGCAGCACGGAGCAGCGGGTCTCGGCTCCGCGTCACAGAGGAGTAGGTGAACCGAGCCGACCCGGCCGCGCGGGTGGCGGCCAGGACCTGCTGGAGGAGGGCTGGTGCGCCGGCGCCCGACCCGGTCCTGCCCGGTGTGCCCGACGCGGTCGTGCCGGCCAGCCCGAGCCCCGTCCCGAGGCCGGCTCCGGCCAGCGCCAACGTGACGAGCGCCCAGGGGACGAGCCGCCGCACGCCACGAGTATGCCACTGCGGTGCCGGGCCGGCCCCGCACGGGCCCGCTCGTAGAGGGCCCGAGGAAGGTGTGGCCCTCCGTCACGGCCGGAGGGCTGAGCCTCAGCGGCCATCGGCGGGGCCGCCCCCCGCGCGCAGCGACCGCGAGGCGACGGGGCGACCGGTGCCGGCCGCCGCCAACCCCAACGTCCTCCTAATGGCGAGGGCTCGCGCTGCCGAGGAGTGCCCCCAAGGCCTCCAGGGCGCCGGGAGCCATCCGGTAGTAGGCCCACACCCCGCGCTTTTCCCGGAGCACCAGCCCGGCGTCCAGGAGAACTTTCAGGTGATGGCTCACCGTCGGCTGGCTGAGCCCCACCGGCTCGGTCAGGTCGCATACGCACGCCTCCCCGTCTTCGTGGGCCTGGATCAGCGACACCAGGCGAAGCCGGATCGGGTCGGCGAGGGCCTTCAGTACCGCCGACAGCTCCGCGGCCGCCTCGGCAGACATGGGCTCGCGGGCAAGCGGGGTGCAGCACGCGGCCAGCGCCACCACCGGACCGGCCGGCCCGTCGTCGTGCCGCTCGGCACGCAGGTGGAGCCCGTGTGGTCGGCGCGTGCGGGTGGCCACGAGGAGATCGTACCGTGAGACGTTGACAGTCGTCTATGTCTCGGGCATGATGAAGAAGACATAGACGAATGTAAATGCCTTGGAGGAACCGCACGATGTCCCGAGTCCAGGTGGCCCTCAACGTGACCGATCTCGGGGAGGCGATCGACTTCTACTCCAAGCTCTTCCACACCGAGCCGGCAAAGGTGCGTGCCGCCTACGCCAACTTCGCCATTGCCGACCCGCCGCTCAAGCTGGTCCTCATCGAGAACGCCGACGCACCGGCCGGCTCGCTCAACCACCTCGGGATCGAGGTGGGGTCCACCGGCGAGGTCGCGGCCGCCGCGGCTCGCCTCTCGAGCGAAGGTCTGCCCACCGCGACCGAGGAGCAGGTGAACTGCTGCTGGGCCATCCAGGACAAGGTGTGGGTCGAGGGCCCCGGTGGGGAGCCCTGGGAGGTCTACACCGTGCTGGCCGACGCCGACAGCGAGGCCACGACGCAGCGCGCGACCGGTCCGAGCCATGAGGCGTGCTGCGCCGGCCGGCCGAAGCTGACCCACGCCGTCGCGAGCCCCACGCCGTCCTGCCGCTGAGCGCGATCACGCTCGCAGGAAGGGATGGACGTGGCCGAGGCGGCTCTGTGGCGACGCGTCGTGGCGGAGCTGCTGGGCAGTGCGTTCCTCGCCGCCGTCGTGATCGGCTCTGGGATCGCCGCCCAGCAGCTCTCGCCCCACGACTCGGGTCTCCAGCTGCTCGAGAACGCAGCGGCCACCGCGGGCGGGCTGTTCGCCGTCATCCTCATGTTCGGCAGCATCTCAGGGGCGCATCTCAACCCCGTGGTCTCCCTCGTCGACGCTGCTTTCGGCGGTCTGTCGCGGCGGGATGCCCTCGCCTATGTGCCGGCCCAGGTGGCCGGCTGCGTCGGCGGGGCGGTGCTGGCCAACCTCATGTTCTCGCAGGCCGCGATCAGCATCTCGACCAAGCAGCGGGCCAGCGGGGCGCACTTCCTCTCCGAGGTGCTGGCCACCTCGGGCCTGCTGCTGGTCGTCTTCGCGTTGGCCCGCACGGGGCGAGCCCGCTCGGCACCGGCTGCCGTCGCCGCCTATATCGGCGCCGCCTACTTCTTCACCAGCTCGACCAGCTTCGCCAACCCGGCCATCACGATCGGGCGGATGCTCTCCGACACGTTCGCCGGCATCGCACCCTCGTCAGCCCCCGTGTTCATCGGTGCCCAGGTGGTGGGGGCCGGCGTTGCGGTGGCCATCATCACGTCCCTCTTTCCCGGCGTGACGCCGGCTGAGGCAGCCGGCGTCGTGGTCCCCCACCACGAGCCGACCGGCAACGGCGGGGCCGCGGCCCCAAGCGGCAAGGCCGCAGCCCCCGTGGCCAGCCTGCAAGCGGGCGGCACCAACCAGGCTCGTCCCCGGTCGTGACCTGAGTGGCGGCGGCGTGAGCGGAGGGAGGAACGGTGCGATTGGTCGTCGTGGGCGGCAGTGACGCCGGAGTCAGCGCGGCCCTGCGCGCTCGGGAGCTGGAGCCCGCCACCGAGGTGACGGTCGTGGTGGCCGACGCCTTCCCCAATTTCTCCGTCTGCGGCATCCCCTACCACGTGTCGGGCGAGGTGCCCCGCTGGCAGGACCTGGCCCATCGCACCGTGGCCGAGCTGGAAGCGGCAGGGATGACCTTGCGCCTCGACACGATGGCGCGGCGCATCCTGGCCGACGAGCACGAGCTGGTCGTGACCGGCCCCGATGGCGCCGAAGACCTCCTCGCCTACGACGCCTTGGTGGTGGGGACCGGGGCAGTGCCCGCACTCCCGCCCATCGAGGGCTTGGCCGGCGACGACCCACTGGGCACGGCCGATGGCGTCCACCTGCTGCGCTCGATGGCGGACACCTTCGCGGTGATGGCCACCCTCACCGGCGCCGCACCCCAGCGGGCCGTGATCGTGGGAGCGGGGTACGTCGGTCTCGAGATGGCCGAGGCTTTCGTCGCCCGCGGTTTGGCCGTGACCCAGGTCGAGCAGCTCCCCGAAGTGCTGCCCACCATCGACCCCGAGCTCGGGCGTCTGGTCCATGGCGAGCTCGCCGACCACGGCGTGGACGTGCGCTGCGACACGGCCGTCAAGCGGATCGGACGGGGTGCTCCGGGCTCCGGCGGCCGCCTGGTGGTCGAGGCCGAAGGCCCGGACGGCCGCATCGCCGTCCCCGCCGACGTGGTGCTCGTGGTCGTCGGGGTGCGCCCCGACACCGGGCTGGCCGCAGCGGCCGGGGCGACGCTGGGAGTGAAGGGCGCCATTGCGGTCGACCGCCAGATGCGGACCAACCTGCCTGACGTCTTCGCGGCCGGCGACTGTGCCACCACCTACCACCGCCTCCTCGGTACCACCTACCTCCCCCTCGGTACCACCGCCCACAAGCAAGGCCGGGTGGCTGGCGAGAACGCTGTCGGCGGAAGCCGCGCGTTCGCAGGCAGCCTGGGTACCCAGGTTGTCAAGGTCTTCGACCGGGTGGCCGCGCGGACCGGCCTGCGCGACCACGAAGCGACCGCCGCGGGTTTCGATCCGCTGACGGTCGAGTCCGAGGCTGACGACCACAAGGCGTACTACCCAGGTAGCCACCGGATCCGGATGCGCTGCACGGGCGACCGCAAGACCGGGCGGCTCCTCGGGTTCCAGCTCGTCGGCCATCGCCACGCCGAGATAGCCAAGCGCATCGACATCGCTGCCGCTGCGCTGTTCAGCGAGCTGGCCGTGGACCAGCTGAGCGATCTCGACCTCTCCTACACCCCGCCGCTCGGGAGCCCCTGGGACGCCGTGCAAGCCGGCGCCCACGCCTGGTCCCGAGTGGCCGGCGGGGGAATCGATTGATGGGGCCGGGCCTCAGGTAGGCCTCCCACGTCGCTGTCGCCCGAGGTGTCGCTGATCACGCCCAGCACCTCCGGTGTGACACCCGTCGGCCTCGGCAGCGGGTCTCACCTACCTGCTGGCAAGGGATCCATTGTGGCGCGTGCCGACGCAAACGGGCACCGACCACGGCACTGGAGCAACCTTCAAGAGCGCCTGCGAATGCGCGTGCACGCGGCACCCACTGCACCTACGCTCCTGCCGATGCCCGAGGACGTCGATCGCCTGGTGCGCCTCGCAGCGTTCACGTGGCTCGGCGATCTCGTGCGCCGTCATGGGGACGCCGTGCCGAGACGAGCCCTCGAAGAGGGCGTTCCCTTCCGAGGGGAGCGCGTGAGGGTGATCGCCCAGCAGGGCATCTTCATCCCGAAGGGAATGACTGTACCCCTGTCGATCACCACGGCACCCGAGCGACCAGGCGTGCCCCGACCCTATGAGGACGAGGTCGGCCACGACGGCTTGCTTCGTTATCGGTATCGGGGGACCGACCCCTCCCATCGCGAGAACGTCGGGCTCCGCGTGGCGCACGCCGAGCAGCGCCCGCTGGTGTGGCTCTTCGGCCTTGTTCCTGCGCTCTACCATCCCGTCTGGCCCGTCTACGTCGTCGGAGATGACCCCGCGGCGCTGACCTTCACCGTGGCCTCCGATATGGCGGGTGAGATTGACACCGAGGTCGTTCCATCCCCGTCGCTGGACGCCCGTCGGCTGTATGCCACTGCTGAGGTCAAGCGCCGGCTCCACCAGTCCCAGTTCCGCCAGCGCGTGCTGCATGCCTATCGGTCTGTATGCGCCATCTGCAATCTCCGGCACGGTGAGCTGCTCGACGCCGCTCACATCCTTCCTGACGGGCACCCGAAGGGAGAGCCCGTCGTGCCGAACGGGCTCGCACTGTGCAAGATCCACCATGCCGCCTTCGATCATCACCTCATCGGAGTGAGACCCGACCTCGTGGTCGAAGTGCGCCAGACGCTGCTTGACGAGGAAGACGGGCCGATGCTTCGTCACGGGCTGCAGGCGTGCCATGGCCAGGCACTGTTCGTGCCGCACCGACGAACCGATCGACCCCATCCCGACTTCCTCGAAGAGCGCTACTGCCTGTTCCGCGAGGCTGGCTGAGCGTCGAGACCTCCGAGGCTGCCGGGGCCACCGATCTCGTCCGTGAGCTCGCTCAATGGGCTTTGCAGCAGCTCATCGAGGCCGAAGTCGACGCTCAACTCTCGAAGGCCCTCGTCTTCAAGAGCGCATGAGGCGCCTGGTGGGGGACCCCCTGCCGTTGCGCCGCCGATCTCACTCCACCTTCTCGACCGTCGCAGTAGCGACGGATGATCAGGGCGTGGTCGTCGCAGTCGATCCGGCTGTCGGCGTACAGCACGCACCCCTTCTTCACCACCGATGGGCGACGCGGCGTGACGACCCGGTCGGGCCGGTGGCGCGGTGCCGATGCCGATGCCACAAGCGTCATCGGGCGCTCGAGCTGGCGGCTCCGAATTTCGGCTGAGCCATGGGCCTCAGCGCTCCGTCCCTCAGTGGGTGCCTACGACCACAGAGCGCAGAGCGGCACCGCGTACACGCGATCGCCCAATTCGTAGATTCCCGGGCCGCTGTGGACGATCGCCCCGGTGACGAAGCCTTTGCCCAGTCGGTCTCTGAGCCAGAACAGGTGCCTGGCATCGCCGACGGTCGGTGCCGACGTGGCCTTGATCTCGAGGGCGACGACACGGCTTCCGCCGAGCTCGACGACGAGGTCGACCTCCCGCCTGCCGCCCTGCTCGCGAAGGTGGTGGAGCACCGGGAGCGGGTGGGCGAGAGCAAGCTCCGGGCGCAGTTGGGCGGTGGCGAAGGCATCGAACCATCGGCCGACGAGTGGTCTTCGAGAATCGTCGGAGCGTCGAGCCCCGCTGCCGGTCAGGACAAACCGGCCCGGTGTCGGATCGCGGTCGACGGCTCGCTTGACGGCGCCCAGCACCCCGGGCACCGCCTGCCACTCGTCGAGGAGGACCGGCAGATCGGCTCGCCGCAGGGCGGCGTCCGGGTCTGCCCGGTAGGCGGCGGCCACGCCGGGCTCGTCGAGCCGGACGACCTGGGCGACGTGCTGGGCAGCGGTCGTCGTCTTGCCCGTGGCCCGAGCTCCCGTGATCATCACCGCCGGGAAGTCACGGCACAGCTCTGCCAAGATCTCGTCTGCCAGACGGCTGCGGTAGTGTGCGGTGCTACCCGCCGTGCTGCCGGCCATGGCACGTCACTACCAATTTCACGCGGCAGTGACTACCAAATTCACGCGGTCTCTACTGCCAATTCCACGCAAACATCGACTACCACTCTCACGCGAGGCGAGGGCGGTCGGGGGAACAGCCGCCACCGTTCCGCCGCTCGACACGACTCCGACCACGACGGTGAGGACGCGCGCGAGCCGACGGTAGAACGAAATGGGCTTTCCGGTGGTCGGGACCGGCGTCGATCCGGTGACCTCGCGCCTTTCAGGCGCGATGAGGGCCCTTTCGAGGGGACAGGCAGCCTCCGAGTTTAGGCAAAGTACCAGCTCAGCATGGCCAGAGGTTCCGAACTCGACCGCCATTGTTGACCGCCAGATACCCCTGTTCTCCGTTCGGTGTGGCACGGATGTGTCACGAAGCCCGGCGCTCCTTGGCGGGTCGGGTCCCCCCGCCCTTCTCGCCCCAGGGTCGTGCAAGAATTCGACCCATGACGACACGGCGCGACATCGCGGGTGTTCTCTCCGCCCTCACGGAGGCCTTTGAGGCCGCTGGCGCGGGGCCGGTGGCGACCGATCCCCACGCGCACCCGCCGGAGTTGCTCTTCGAACTCGTCAAGCTGCTCGATCAAGTCAACCCCATCGACGAGCACGGTACGGCCTGGCATCCCTCGACGTGGGAAGGAGGCCTGAGGGGACGACGTGGCATTCCCGAACTGAATCGCGTGCTCGACGCCGTCGAGGAACTCAAGAAGCGCACGGCCACCGGCGACGGCCACGTTGTCCGTCGGCACCATCTCCATGAGTCGGCTGAGGCTGGCGTCCTCCTGCCGTTCGTCGCCGTGATGGCCTGGGGGTACAGCGTCGGCAGGGCGTGGCGTCGTGCTTCCCGAATCCTCGAGAGCTCGGCGAGCGGCGGCAGTTTGCAACCGATGATCGAAAGACTCGAACGTCTACGGGACCTTGCTCGATCGAACAACCCGGAGGCGCTTGCGATGTCATGGACCTCGAAGCGCAGCCCAGCCCGCGTCGCTGGGCTCGGCCCCGCGTTCGCCAGCAAGTTCGCCTACGCATGTGCGGCGCCAGACGAGCCCGGGACTCCGCTCATCGCGGACCGCCGAGCGGCGTGGGGCTTCTGGGCCGTGACTGGCACCTGGGACATCCGGAAAGATCCCGACGCCTACGCAGAGTACGTACGGGTCGCCAGGGAGTGGGCCGGCGATCGGTGCCGGCCCGATGAGATTGAGCGAGCCCTCTTCGTACTCGGTCCAGCTGTCGAGCTCGTATGGAAGAACTACCACGGAAAGGCCAGATAGGGACCTCGGCAGAGCAGATGTCCTGGCGGGGTAATGGATGCCGTCACTGCGGCGGCCTATGCCCTCACCGCGTCACTCTGACAAGCACGATGGTGTTCCTTCAGTAGTGGCACCTCCATGGTCCATCATGGGTGAATGGGAATCGAGAATTCCAATGCGCACTACTTGCCAGCTGCTCTCATCGGTGGCTTCGGCGAGGCGCCGCGCCGAGGACGCCATGCTCGTAGCCTTCGCAATGCGAAGGTGGCGGTTCGGTACACCTCGCAGCCCGACGCGGTTCATGCCCGCGTCCGGGCGGATTCGATCGCTCGCGAAAAGGGCATCTACCGCTTAAAGAACCCGCCCGCCGGCGTCGATCGAGACGAAATCGATCGGCTTTGGAGCTCGTACGAACCCCGGCTCCCGGCAGCCGTGCGGGCGCTAGAGGCTGGACGGAAGCATGTCCGGGATAGCGATTGGTCGACCATCCGGGCACATCTGTACGGGCTGGCTGTTCGCCATCCCGACTTCGATAAGCGAGCCCGGACATTCCTACTGGAACAAGGGGTGCCGGATCCCCACCCCGACTTGGTCCAGCATGAGCGCGTCCGAACACTCCGGGAGACTCCCAAGTTGTTGGCAGCGTGCCGCTTCGCCCTATTGCGGAGTGGCGATGCTTCCCGCTTCATCGTCAACGACAAGGGGTACACGACGGTGAAAGATGAGAGCGACCACCGAGGCATTCTCTTTCCCCTCTCTGGGTCAGTTGCCATTCTGGCAGCTGTCGACGTGGGCATGATATCGGGGCGGCCGGAGGCATGGCTGTCGGGTGAAGGGTTGTTGACGCCTGGCGCCACCGAACTCCTCAATGAAGCTGCGTGGCGCCAACCGGGCATTCGGTGCGTGATTGGGCACCCCCGAGATGCGATGCGCCTCCGGAATCTGGGTGTTCAGAGGGACCTCGTGATGCCGATCTTGGGCCCGTACGGGAGCCGGGGAACCGACGGATTGTTCGACTGGGCATTCGCCCCTGAACATCCCACTACGCGCTGAACCGTTCCGGCGGATGGGACGATGATGCAGGTGGCTGGGAATAGCGATCGTCGAAGGCGCTCACATCGTCCACAGCGAGGGCCTGTGCGTGCCGGCTGAACGTCACGGTGAATCGATCGAGGAAGCTGACTTGCCCAAGGACGATCGACCAGGGTGGCTCCCATTGAGTGAAGAAGCCGACCTCTGCCTGCCACTCGTGAATTTCGGACGGGTCATAGCCCCCGCCGGTCACGGTGACGGCCGGAGGAAGGAGGTGCACCGTCACGTCGGCAAAACGAACCCGTCGCGGACCACCACCGATCCCGAGCGTCGTTTCCCGGTTCGGGTCTGGATCGATACCGATGTCCTGCGCGATCCAAGGGGCCGCCAGAACGTGGTCCGCTCCGGAGTCCACCAGTGCCGCCACGTTCTGGCTGCCCAGGCGAGCCCCCTTCATCCGAACGGCCACCACCGGCCGTAGGAGGGGGCGAGTGAGGAATTGCGCGCTACGTCCCCGACCCTCCTCCACGTACGGATAGACCCAGGGGAAGCCCCGGGGCGCCATTAGTTAGCTACCCGAGCTCGACCAGCTCCGGCTCGGACTCCGCCGGCACCCGGATGATCGTGGCGTCGGAGATACCTCGGTCGTGGAGTGCAGCAACGAGTTCGTAGGGGGTCGCTCGGGCCTCCACCACGCCCCCGTCCTTCAGGGCAACCCACGCCCCTGGGTATTCGTGCTGCAATCGGACCAGGCTGTTCGTCGGGGGCACTGACTCAGCCATTGGGCTGCTCCTTCGCGTCCGCCATCATCGTCCCACCCTGACCGTCCTCTGCGGAGCAGGTCTATATATCACGCTTCGTGTTTCGCATTTCATCATAGCCGGTGGGATCATTTGGAAGTGGATGTCTCCGGCCCCGTGTCCACAGAACTCACGTTCAGGGCACTACTATTCGTGCGCCATACCCAGCCGTCAGACGAACCAGGGTAGGTGGATATGAGTTCCGAATCGCCAGTACAATTGCTACAACGCTCCCACTTGATGGTGACACCGTAGCCTTGACCATTCTGGACAAATGTGGACAAATGTGTCGTTATGATTCGGAGTATTATCACAGTGTGCTGCAGTACTGTTATACGTAATGCCAGACCCGTCAACCATTGAAAATCCGGATGTACAGTAGAGGTTGGAACTCTGGATCCAGTCACCTCCCCACCATGGGAGGGAATCGGTGGTCCGTGAGTAGGCTGTGGCGCGAGGAAGCTCAGTAACAATCAGATTCTGGCTACCAACCACGGTTGCGATCGCATTTTCATCTGTCGGCGTGAGTCCCTGCACGGTCACATGTAAGGAGTCGTTGGCAATGTCCAGAGAGTAGGAGGAGATGTTGACGCCCTGTGCGGATAGCTGAGGATAGGCCGCGGTTAATTGCTCCTGACGCGATTGCAGCGACGCGAGGCTCGCAGTGGCCGATACGTAGGTGATCTCGCTCGCTGGAAGCGCCTGGTGACCCAGAGCCTGGAGCCTCTGGGAGACGATCTGCTGTACTTGCTGCAACCCAGAGTCGACCACGTGGATTATCAGCCCTTGCTGGTCGGGTGTGACTTCCATACCGGCAAACGCATTGGGTGCACCTTGGCCCAGTTGAGAGTTGAGGTCATTCGCCGTCACATGCAGCGGAGTAGCAACTTCAGGCGCTGGCCGAGGTGCGGTCGTGGGCGTAGCTTTGCTTGGCTGGAATGTAGGAGTTGACACCTGGCTTGCACTGAGTGCCGAACTACTACCGGCTCCTAAGGTAAGCACCGCCACGAGTGGTGCCAGAGGAACCATGAATGCCCGTCCCTTTACCATGTAGATTCCCCCTCGCTTCTGCTTGCGAGGCCAAGCTCAGGCCAGTCTTAGCTCGACGAAGTGAGGCTACTCCCATTCATGCTAATGGGGTCAAGTCCTCTCGTTCCTGTAAATCCCGCGCGGGCCATGATGGACCTCAGGCGGCGACTGTTCGGTTGGGTGTGCGGCGGGACCGGGCGGCCTGATCGTCGGCGGGTGGCGGGTCGAGTCCGAGCTCGGCGCGAAGGAGCGCGAGCTGGCGGCGCTCGAGGTCGTTGACCGACACCCGGCACCAGCGCTGAGCCGCGCGGATCATGATCGCGAAGGCGAGCTTCATCGTGGCCATTTCGTCCCGGAGGCGTGGGATGACCTTGGTGCGCCGGCGCTCCTCCTCGAAGCTGCGCTCGGCGAGGTTGGTCGTGCGTACCCGGATGCGGTGGCGCACGGGTACCTTGTGGATCGCCAAGAGGGCGTCTCGATCCTCCTCGACGCAGGCCACGGCCGCGGGGAAGCGGTCCTGGTAGGCGTTGGCGAAGCGGTCGGCGGCCGCTCTGGCCGCATCGAGGGTCGGGGCATCCCTCACCGCGTAGAGGTGGGCCATGACCTGCGCGGCCTCCTCGTCGGGGAGCTTGGCGCGGACGTACGCCAAGCGATGGAACCAGCAGCGGATGCGCACCGAGCGGGGAAAGACCGCCTCGACAGCCCGGATGAGGCCAGGGGCGCCGTCGGTGGTGACCGTCGTCGGGGCTCTCAGGCCCCGGGAGACCATGTGGCGCAAGAACTCGGTCCAGCAGACCTCGGACCCCTTGTTCCCGACCGCGAGGTGCAACAGGTGCTTGCGGCCGTCGGTGTCGATGCACCAGGCGACGAGCAGGGCCTCTTTGGCCCCCTGGGCCCGGAGCGACTCGAAGACCGCATCCAAGAACAGGTACTCGACGGCGATCTCGGAGAGGTCCCGGGAACAGAAGGCCTGGTAGTCCTCCCAGAGCTGGTCGGTGATCTCGGAGACCGCGGACTTCGAGATCAAAAGCTCCCCGGTCGCGTCCCGGAAGGCGTCCTCGACGTCCCTTGTGGACAGCCCCCGCGCGTACATCTCGGCGACCAGGCGCTCGAGGACCTCGGAGTTGCCCTCGAAGAAGCCCATGAGGCTCGAGCGGAACGGCTCGGGAGTCCCGCGCACCTGGGGGACCTGGACGAAGATGGCGCCCTCAGCGGTGCGGATCCGGCCGGGCTCGTAGCCGTTCCGGGACCCCCGTTGGCCGTCTCCTCGGCGCTCGTAGCGGCCCCTCCCGCCCAAGAAGTCCGCCTGCTCGGCCTCGAGCAGCTGCTGGACAACCAGGCGGACAGCGAGCTCGATGAAGGCCGAGACGACGCTTGTCTCCCGGTCGGCACCACTGCTGAGCAGACGGTTCAGCTCCTCACGAACGGGCACGGACGGCGGTACCCTTCTCATGGCCTGGGCCTCCTTGGTCGCTTCTCGACGCCACCTGTCAGCGCCGGCTGAAAACTGACCCCCTATCGACGCTCGAATCTTGACCCCCCTTCCTGGTGGTCCACCACGGAGAGTGCTGGATCAC
>DATGLW010000011.1:0-11836 GCA_035293965.1 Acidimicrobiales bacterium | reverse complement strand
GTGCACCTGGCGTGCGAGCAGTCGTCCAACGTGCTGTCGAAGGTCCTCGAACGGGGTCGGCTGATGTCCTACCTCGAGCAGTCGACCCGCTACGTGCCCTACGACAGCCGGCTCCCCAACGGCCACTACCGCTACTACCGCCCGCCCGAGATCCTCGACTCGCCGCTGGGTGCGCGCTACGTCGGCGAGATGGACCGGATGTTCGACACGTACGCCGAGCTGCTGCCCAAGCTGCAGCTGTCGCTGGCAGCCCGGCACCCGAGGAACTCCGCCGATCCCGAGCTCGTCCATCGCCGGGCGCTGCGGGCAAAGGCGCTCGACACGCTCCGGGGGCTGCTGCCCGCGTCGTCGCTGTCGAACGTCGGCATCTACGGCTCGGGCCAGGCGTACGAGCAACTGCTTCTGCGCATGCAGGCACACCCCCTCCCTGAGGCGCGCCGCTACGCGGGGATGATCCTTGCCGAGCTGCGCAAGGTCATCCCCTCGTTCCTCCAGCGCGTCGACCGCCCCGAGCGCGGTGGCGAGTGGGCGACCTATCTCGCGACGACCCGCGAGGACACCGAGCGCCTCGTGCGCCGGCTCTGGCCAGAGCTGGCCGCGCACGCGCCAGGGGAGGGGGTAGAGCCCCGCCCCGACCCAGGCGCGCTGGGCGCGGGCGGGCCGGTCGAGGTACGGCTCCTCGACTTCGATGCCGACGGCGAGGACAAGGTTCTCGCGGCGGCGTGCTTCCCGCATGCAGGAGCGTCGGAGGAAGCGATCCTCCGCCGAGTGCGCCTGCTCTCCCCCGAGGAGCGCGCCGCACTGCTTCGGGCCTACGTGGGAGAGCGGCGCAACCGCCGCCACCGGCCCGGGCGGGCGTTCGAGCGTACCGCCTACCGCTTCGAGGTGGTTGCCGACTACGGGGCCTTCCGCGACCTCCAGCGGCATCGCATCCTCACCGTGGACTGGCAACCCCTCGGCACGTCGCTCGGCTACGAGGTGCCCGAGGCGGTCGTCGAGGCGGGCCACGAGGCCGCGTACGTGGAGTCGCTCGAACGGTCGCGCGACCTGGCCGAGGCGCTCGCCGCAACCTTTCCCGAGCAGGCCTGCTACGCGGTCGCACTGGCCTTCCGGGTCCGCTTCGTCATGCAGATGAACGCGCGCGAGGCGATGCACGTGATCGAGCTGCGATCCGGCTCTCAGGGCCATCCCTCGTACCGCAGGGTGGCCCAGCAGATGCATCGCGCCATCGCCGAGCAGGCCGGGCACCGTGCGATCGCCGCCTCCATGGTCCACGTCGACCACGCCGAGGCCGACCTCGGGCGACTCGAGGCCGAGCGGCGCACAGCGTCGCGCCCCGCGGGCCCGAGCCACCCCCTGGGCCGGGCGCCGCACGCCAACGAGGACGGCAACGACGACTGACGCCGCCCGCGGAGGCGACCCGCGTCGGCGGTGAGCCGGCGCCCCGGTGACCCCCGGGGACGCTGGGTGAAACCGAAGGTCGGGTCCCTCGACGTCGGGAATTTCGCCGAGCCTGTGACCTGGTCCGACGTCCGTCGTTCCAGGTGGCGGGGGTGAGGCTCCCTTGACGCGGCAGGCCCGCGATTGCCTAATGTACGCCGAGTCCCAGACGCCCCAACGGGGAGCTCGCCGGTCCGGCACCTGCGGCACCCGTCGGGGGGGATGCTGTGAGAGGCGGAGGATGGCCCGGGCGGTCGAGTAGAGAACGTCTTGCTCGCCCGCACTGTCGGCGCGCCGACGAGCGAGATGGCACCAAAGACGCCCGGGCCCACCGCCTTGCGCCCCTCCGACGTGGGCGGGTCTTCCGCCCCACCGGCGGCCCCCGGGGCGGTCCTCCCTTGGTACCCGGGGCGCCGCTCCGGCGGCACCCGGGGCGGTCCTCCCGTGGTACCCGGGGCGCCGCTCTGGCGGCACCCGGGGGCCACTCGCGAGGAAGAAAAGACCCGTGCACGGCCGCTCGATCCTGGGCATGGAACGTCTATGCTCCCGCGGCGAACGCCCACCCGGAAGGCAACGATGCCAGAAGATCTCGACGAAGTACCCGTGCCAGACGACCTCGACGACCTCGACGGGGAGCTCGACGAGCTCGACGGCGACCTCGACGAGCTCGACGGCGACCTCGACGACGAAGTGCTCGGAGAGGACCTCGACGCGGAGGACCTCCAGGAGGACGAACTCGAAGGCGACCTCGAAGAAGACCACGACCTGCTCGACGAGGACGAGGAAGCGATCCCGGCCGCCGACACGGTGATCGAGGAAGAGGAGGACGAGGAGGAGCCCGACGACGAGGACGTGGAAGCGAGCCTCGACGTCATCTTGAAGGAACGGCTCGTCGTCGACGACGACCTCGAGGACGAGGACGTGCCGGATGTGGAGGACCGCTCAGAGGCCACCGAGCGCGTCCTGCCGAAGCAGCCCGACGAGTTCGTCTGCAGCTCCTGCTTCTTGGTCAAGCACCCGAGCCAATTGGCCGACGAGCACCGGATGCTCTGCCGCGACTGTGTCTGATCCGCGGCCCCCCCGCGACGCCGTTCGCTCCCTACCGGACCGCGTGCTCGACGTGCTCCTCTTCGCGCCGGTCGGCCTGCTGGTCACGGCCAGTGAGGAGCTGCCGAAGCTCGTCGAGAAAGGCCGCTCCCGCCTGGACCAGCCGGTCCGCAACGCGCGGTTCCTCGGCAAGCTCGCCGTCACTGGGGCACAGAGCGATCTGCGCCGCCGGTTGAGCCGTCTCGGAGGCCCGGGCGACGGTCCCAGTGCCACGCCCGGGCGGGTGCGGCACGGCGACGCTGGTGGGGGATCCCAACCTGCCGCGGGAAGGGCGTCATCGTCTGCTTCCCCCGGTTCGCCGGGGATGCCCGCGGCGCCTGGCGTTCGCGACGCCACGAGCGCCGGCGACGCTACGGGGCTGCGCGACGCCACGGGGCTGCGCGACGCCACGGGGAGCTGGCCGCGCTCGGAGGCTCCGCCCGGGGGTACTGGGGGCATCCACAGCGGTGCCGTCGATTCGGTCATCCAGGGGTACGACACCTTGTCCGCGTCGCAGGTCGTGCGCAGGCTCGAAGGCCTCGGGGCGTCGGAGCTCCGGGCGGTGCACGACTACGAGTCCGCTACCCGACGTCGCCGGACCATCCTCCATCGGGTGCAGCAACTGCTCGGCACCGAGGAGGCACCGGGCGCGCGCGGCCCGGCAGCCTGAGCTCCAACATGGAGGGCGCCCGCCCGGCGACGGCCGAGGAGCTCCCCAGGTGCGCCGAGCTTCTCGCTGCCGCCCTGCAGGAGGCCACGCCGAGGGCCCCCGGCACCGGCTGGCTCCGCTCGTCAGGCTTGCTCGCCACACTGCTCCCCGTCACACTGCTCCCCGCCGTCGAGCCCGGTGTGCGGGAGGGCGGCCACCCGGCCGGCACCACGGCCCCGCGGGGGCATCCGCCGGACGTGGACGGGCTCGCCCGCTGGGCGGTCGGAGAAGATCACACCCTGCTCGCCGGCCTGTTCGACGACGTGGTGGTCGGCGTGGCCGCCGGGCGCGTCGACCCCGGCAGGATCCACCTCGACCGGATCGACCTCGACCGGATCGACCCCGGCAGGATCGGCCCCGGCAGGATCGGCCTCGACAGGGTCGGCACGGTCGAGGCCTGCTACGTCGAGCCCGAAGCTCGCGGGGTAGGCGTCGGCACGGCGCTGCTCACCGCGCTGCTGGAGTGGTTCACGGCCCGACGCTGCATCGCTGTCGACGCGCTAGCCCTGCCCGGTGACCGCTCGACGAAGCAGCTCCTGGAGTCGGCCGGGTTCAAGACTCGGCTGCTCGTCCTCCGTCGCCCACTGCGCTGATCTCCCGTTCGGCATCGACCGCTGCCGGTCTCGCAACCCCGGTGTCGCCACCCGCTCGGATGCCGCCGCTGGGAGGGGGCGGCTCGGCAGGTGCCGGCTCCTCGGCAGCCGGCCCTGCCGGCTGGTCGGGTTCGAGGGCGGGAGCGGGCTGCCCTCGCTCGGGCGGGACCCCGGCCCCGGGGGACCGGGCACCCGGCGCAGGAGTCCCTCGCGGGGGCCCCTGTCGGCCGGGCACGGCGCCAGCCTGGCGGCGTTCCAGTGCCCCGCGGGCAGGAGGAGGGGGTGGGAGGCGCAGGCCGAGCAGCTTGGCGAGCTCCGGCACGAGCCCGGCGGCATTGCGCGCCGCTGCGTGCACGTCGGGATCGTCCGGGATGCCCTCGGGCTTGACCGTGCGCCGTACCGGTGACTCCACGACAGCGTGCAGCAATGCCAGCCACCGCTCTGGGGGCTGGTCGGCGGTCATCGCCGCCCCTCCGGCCTCGGCGAGCCGGACGGCCAGGTCGGCGGGGCACCGGGTGCCCGGCTCGGGCGCCCGGCTCGTGATCCGGAGCGCGTCGAGGACGCGGCCCTCGTCGAGCGCCTTGGTGATGCGCCGCAGCCACTCATCGCGTAGCGCGTTCACCCGATGGTCGAGGACCTCTTGGAGCGACCGTGCCATCGACCGGCCCTCCTCGTCGAGGGTCACCGTGCGCGACGCAGCCACCACTGCTCTCAGCTCGCGAAGCCGGAGATCCCTGCCCGCCGCCTGCGCCGACGCGGCTCGGTCCTTCCACTCGGCAAGCCGGACAGCTGGGAGCAGCTCCTCGGCCATTGCCAGGAGGGCGTTCGCCGCCGGGAGCGGGGAACCGGCGGCCTTCGCCGCGGCCACCTGTTCTTCGATGGCCCGCCGGACAGCCGGCATCCCTCCGCGCAACAGCTGCTCCGCGACCGGCAGCTGTTCGGGGCGGAGCGCCGCCAGCGCCGCGTTCCGGTGGACGGTCGACACCGACGGCCGGTGCTCCCGGGCGGCAGCCCGTGAGACCTCCCCGCGTCGGGCGCCGCCAGTGTCCTGCGCCGGACGGGCCTCGCGACGCCCGGCAGGGGCCCCCTCGCGACGCCCGGCAGGGGCCCCCTCGCGGCGCCCGGCACCCGGAGCGGCCCGCCGCGCCTCGCGGAAGGCCGGGCGCTCTCGCCGCGCCAGGCCGTCGCCGGGACGGCGCTCCCTCGCACGGCTCCCGGGAGCAAGGACCACCGACACGTCCGGAGCCCGCCGGGGCGACCCGAGCACCTCGATGAGGCTGGCACGCTGCTCGTCGCCCCGAGCCGGCCGGGGCGGGAGCACGGCCACGATCTCGATGCCCTCGATCCCCGATTCGACCTCGGCTCGCACGACGTCGCCCACCGACACCTCGCCCGGTACCATCCCGGGCGCGAGGCTCCCTTTGGGCTGGCGCGCCCCGGCGGCGCGCCAGGTCCACGACCCGTCGGCGGCACGGCTCGTGAGCTCGATGTCCATTCGGCGTGGCATGCGGCGGTCACGCTACCGCCTGCCCGCAGAGCCCGTGCGCGCCGATCCCCGGGCTCCCACGCGGCGTGGTCGTCAGCCGCTGGCGACGGCACGCTCCCGGGCGGCCCGCAGCTCGGCCAAGGCTGCATCCAGCCCGGCGAAGCCGTCGATCTGGGTGAGCTTCCCCGGCTCGAGGTCCTTGTAGATGCTGAAGAAGTGGGCGATCTCGTCGAGGAGGTGCGTCGGTAGGTCGTCGAGCGTCCGGACGTGGTCCCAGTTCGGGTCGTGCGTCAGCACGGTCAGGAGCTTGGCGTCGGGCCCCTTCTCGTCGTGCATCTGGAACACCCCGACCACGCGTGCCCGCACCAGGCAGCCGGGGAACGTCGGGTCGGACACCAGCACCATCGCATCGAGCGGGTCGCCGTCGAGCGCCAGGGTGCCGGGCACGAACCCGTAGTCGACGGGGTAGACGGTGGCAGTGAAAAGCCGTCGGTCCAGGCGGATGACATGACGCTCGTGGTCGTACTCGTACTTGTTGCGGCTCCCGGCCGGGATCTCGACGATGACGTCGACCGTCTCGCCCTCCGCGTCGCCCGGTGCGCCCACGGGCGTCATGGCTGGCGGTCCGGCGTCGCAGGCTGCGAGGCGGTTGGCGGCTCCCAGCGCCACTGCGCGACGGCGGGCGGGTCCTCGCCGTGCTCGCGGGCATAGCGCCGCGCCTCGAGCCGGGCGTCCACCATCTCCTGGCGCAACCGGGCAGTCCGGGGCCCCAGGCCGGGCACCCGGTCGAGCACGTCGATCACCAGCCGGAACCGGTCGAGATCGTTCAGCATGACCATGTCGAAGGGGGTCGTGGTGGTTCCCTCCTCCTTGTACCCGCGCACGTGGATGTGGTCGTGGTTCGCTCGGCGGTAGGTGAGGCGGTGGATGAGCAGCGGGTACCCGTGATGCGCGAACACCACCGGGCGATCGGTGGTGAACACGGCATCGAACTCTCGATCGGGAAGCCCGTGAGGGTGCTCGGAGTCCGGCTGGAGGCGCATGAGGTCCACCACGTTGACGACGCGCACGGCGAGATCGGGCAGGTGGTCGCGGAGCAGGCGTACGGCGGCGAGGGTCTCGAGGGTCGGGATGTCGCCGCAGCACGCCATCACCACGTCGGGCACGACGCCCTCGTCGTTCGAGGCGAAGCGCCAGATCCCGAGCCCGCGCGCGCAGTGCTCGACCGCTTCGTCCATCGACAGCCAGTCGAGCTGTGGCTCCTTGCCGGCCACCACGACGTTCACGTAGTCGCGGCTGCGCAAGCAGTGGTCCATCACCGACAGCAGGCAGTTGGCGTCCGGCGGGAGGTAGACGCGGACGATCTCGGCCTTCTTGTTGGCGACGACGTCGATGAACCCGGGGTCCTGGTGGGAGAAGCCGTTGTGGTCCTGGCGCCACACGTGGCTCGACAGCAGGTAGTTGAGCGAGGCGATGGGCGCCCGCCAGGAGATCTCGCGGCTCGACTTCAGCCACTTGGCGTGCTGGTTGAACATGGAGTCGACGATGTGGACGAACGCCTCGTACGAGTTGAACAGCCCGTGCCGCCCGGTGAGCAGGTAGCCCTCCAGCCAGCCCTGGCAGAGGTGCTCGGACAGCACTTCCATGACGCGCCCGTCGGGAGAGAGGTGGTCGTCATCGGGGCGGAGCTCGGCGAGCCACGTCCGGTCGGTCACGTCGAAGACGTCCTGGAGCCGGTTCGACGCCGTCTCGTCGGGGCCGAAGAGCCGGAAGGTGGCGGGGTTGGCCGTGATGACGTCGCGCAGGTACCTGCCGAGCACACGCGTCGCCTCGTGGAGGGCGGCGCCGGGGCGGTCCACCTCCACCGCGTACGAGCGGAAGTCCGGGAGCTCGAGGTCGACGCGCAGCACTCCGCCGTTGGCATGCGGGTTGGCGCTCATCCGGCGGTCCCCGGTCGGGCAGTTGGCCCGGATGCCGGCCACCGGCGCGCCCGACTCGTCGAACAGCTCGGAGGGGCGGTAGCTCGCCATCCATCGCTCCAGCGCCGCCAGGTGGGCAGGGTTGGTGCGGACTTCTGCCAGCGGGATCTGGTGGGCGCGGAAGGTGCCCTCGACCCGCACGCCGTCGACCTCGACGGGGCCGGTCCAGCCCTTGGGCGTCCGCAGGATCAGCATCGGCCACCGAGGGCGGGTGACCACTGCCGCCCGGCGGGCCGCACCCCGGATCGCGTCGATGTCGTCGAGGATCTCGTCCAGCGCCGTCGCCAGCCGTCGGTGCACCTCGATCGGCGGCTCGCCGTCGAAGCCGCCTTCGACGAGCACCGGCCGGTAGCCGTAGCCCTCGAACAGCGAGAGCAGCTCGCCTCGGCCCAAGCGGGCCAGGATGGTCGGCGCGGCGATCTTGTAGCCGTTCAGGTGCAAGATGGGCAGGACCGCCCCGTCCCGCCGCGGGTTGAGGAACTTGTTCGAGTGCCAGCCGGCAGCCGCCGGGCCGGTTTCCGCCTCGCCGTCGCCGACGACGCAGGCGACCACCAGGTCCGGGTTGTCGAAGGCGGCCCCGAAGGCGTGAGCGAGCGAGTAGCCGAGCTCACCTCCCTCGTTGATCGACCCGGGAGTCTCGGGGGCGGCGTGGCTCGGGATACCCCCCGGGAACGAGAACTGGCGGAACAGCCTGGCCATGCCCGCTTCGTTCCTGGACACGTGCGGGTAGCGCTCCGAGTACGTCCCCTCGAGCCAGGCATTGGCCACCACAGCCGGGCCCCCGTGACCGGGACCGCACACGAAGATGGCATCGAGGTCGCGCTCGCGCACCAGCCGGCTCAGGTGCGCGTACAGCAGGTTGAGCCCCGGCGTCGTCCCCCAGTGGCCGAGCAGCCTGGGCTTGATGTCCTCGGGCTGGAGGGGGCGCCGGAGCAGCGGGTTCCCGAGCAGGTAGATCTGCCCCACCGAGACGTAGTTGGCGGCCCGGAAGTGCTGGTCGAGGCGTTCCAGCTCCTCGGGCGCCAGCGGCCCTCGGGTCTTGGCTCCACCCGCATCCGCGTCCACGTCGTCAAGGTCATCCATGTCGTCACACCCTCCCGCCACCGGTGCCGGGACGCGGCGGCGGCCCGCCGGCGCGCCGCGCACGTGTCCCCGCCCTGCCTCCCTCGTTCCTGCCTCGCTCATGCTTACCTCGTTCCCGCCCGCCGAGGCACGCCACGAGCCCAGAGGGTGGGCACCGCCTCGGGCTGCTCCGCATTGGCTCGCAGGCACCGCCGAGCACCTCGGAGCGCTGCGCCCGCGTCCGCGCTGCGCCTGTGTCCATGCTGCGCGTGGCCGCAGTGCACCCGTGTCCGTGCTGCGCCCGGGCCCGGTGGGGCAAGGTGGGGCAGTGGACGTCCTCGTGGTCAATGCCGGGTCGAGCAGTGTGAAGCTGCGTGTCCTCGACGATGCCGACGCACTGCGGTGGTCGCGGAACCTCCCGGCTCCTGAGCACGGTGCCGAGCGGCACGTCTTCCGAGAGGCTCTGGCCGGTGCGCTCGCCGAGGCCGGGGCCGATGGCCGGAGGGTCGCCGCCGCCGGGCATCGGGTCGTGCACGGCGGGGAGCGGTTCACCTCACCGGTCCGGCTCGACGATGCGCCCGGCGCCCGTGACGCGTTGGGTGCCCTCGACGCACTTGCGGACCTGGCGCCCCTGCACAACCCGCCGTCGTTGGCGGCCATCCATGCCCTGCGCGAGCTGCAGCCCGATCTGCCCCAGGTGGCCTGCTTCGACACCGCCTTCCACGCCCGGCTGCCGGCGGTGGCCGCCACCTATGCCCTGCCTCGGACATGGCGGTCGGAGGGCGTTCGCCGCTACGGCTTCCACGGCCTCAGCCACGCCTGGGCGAGCCGGCGCGCGGCAGCCCTCCTGGGGCGGCCTCTGGGCTCCTTGCGGCTGGTCACCGCCCACCTCGGCGCCGGCGCCTCGCTGGCCGCAGTCGCCGGCGGGCGCTCCGTGGACACCACGATGGGCTTCACCCCGCTCGAAGGCCTCGTGATGGCCACCCGGAGCGGCACGATCGACCCCGGCGCGCTCCTGTGGGTCCAGCAGCGCGCCGGCCTGTCGGCGGCCGAGGTCACCGACGTGCTCGAGCACTCCTCGGGGCTCCTCGGGCTGTCGGGGGTCTCGGGGGACCTGCGCGTGGTGCTCGAGCGGGCCGACGCCGGCGACGTGGACTGCGTGGCCGCCTACGAGGTGTACGCGTACCGGATCCGCACGGCGATCGGCGCAATGGTGGCCGCACTCGGGGGGCTGGACGGCCTCGTGTTCACCGGCGGGGCCGGTGAGGCGTCGCCCCGGCTCAGGGCCGACGTGGTGCGTGGGTTGGCCTTCCTCGGGATGGAGCTCGACTTCGTTGCGAACGAGGCCCACGGGACCGACCGGGTCATCTCGTCGTCGGGTCCCGGCCCCGCCGTCGTGGTCGTCGAGGCTCGAGAGGACATCGAGGTGGCTCGCGCCGTCCGCGCTCTCCTCGGCGCGCAACAGTGAGCAAACTCGACCTCTTGTTGAGATAGAGGAAAAGACTCGATGTCTACTGGAGCTTGATCGGAAGATGGCAGAGGTCGGCGTGGCATCCGGCCAGCCGGCTTCCTTCGGGCAAATCCTCGGCGCTACGGTGGGGGACCCGCCGCCACTCGGCAGGCGGGCAGGTGCCCCGGTGTGCCGTCGCCCCGGCCCGCGGTCCGCTCGTCGGGGCGGGAGGCAGGCGTGGTGATGTCGTCGATCGAGCGCGAAGTCAAGCTGCACGTCGATCCCGCCTTCGTGCTCCCCGACCTCGTCGCCGGCAGCGCGGTCCCCGCAGTCGAGGCCCGCCCCGACCTCGTCCTGGTGGCCACGTACCTGGACACGCCCGACTGCCGCCTGCTGCGGCGCGGGATCACTCTCCGGCACCGCCGCGACCTGAGCGGGGCCGCCGAGCACGGGTGGACGCTGAAGCTCCCGGCGGGGACCCACAGGGTGCGGCTCGACAGGACCGAGGTCACCTGGCCCGGTGACGCCAGCGTCCCGCCGCCGGCGGCATGCTCGATCGTGCAAGGCCTCGTACGGCGGGCACCGCTCGTGGTCGTGGCCGTCCTGCGCTCACACCGGCGCCGGCTCGCCCTGCGCGGCGCCGGCGGGGAGTTGGCCGGCGAGGTCGACGACGACCTCGTCACGGTGCTCCGGTCACGGCGTCCACCTGCTCGCACGCCGGTCACGACGACCGGCTGGCTTCGCTTCCGCGAGGTCGAGGTGGAAGTGGCAGAGGACCACGAGCGTGTGCTGGGTGAAGTGGTCGCGCGACTGCGGGCCGCGGGCGCGGTGCCCGCCTCCCCACCGGTCCCCAAGCTCGCGCGGGCGCTCGGGCTCGACGCCGGGCCCCGCGTCGAGCCCGCACCTGGCCCCCGCGCGTCCCTCGGCCAGGTCATCGAGGCCGCCGTCGCGTCGGGGGTCGGGCGCCTCCTCGAGCAAGACCTGATGATCCGGGCCAGCCGCCATGTCGACGGCAATGCCCGCGACGAAGCCGTGCACCAGGCCAGGGTGGCCTGCCGACGCTTGCGGTCGGATCTCCTCACCTATCGCCCCGCCCTCGACCGGCAGTGGGTGCGCGCCGTGCGAACCGAGCTCGAGTGGGCAGGCGACGCCCTGGGGGCCGTCCGCGACGCCGACGTCCTGGTGTACCTGCTCGACGACCTGCTGGCAGCCGAGCCCCGCGAGGGGCCGTTCGCAGCGGTGATGGCCGAGGCGGCGCGGCGACGCGACGAAGCCCTCCTGGTCCTCGACGACCTGCTCGGGAGCGAGCGCTACCTCGATCTGCTGGACCGCATGGAGGCTGCGACAGCCGCCCTGCCGTTCGCCGGCGCTCCGCCGGCCGTGGCGCCAGAGAGCCCGGCTGCCGAGGCCCTGCCCCGCCTGCTCGAGGCGCCATGGCGCCGGCTGCGCAAGACGGTGCAGGCGGCCGGGAAGGCGCCCGACGACGACGCCCTCCACCAGGTCCGGATCCGGGCCAAGCAACTGCGCTACGCGGCCGAGGCGGCCTCCTCGGTCCTCGGCGACGACGCGCGGAACCTGGCGGTGGCCGCAGCTGGTCTCCAATCGGTCCTGGGCGACCTGCACGACGCAGTGGTGGCCGAGGAATGGCTGCGCACCGCAGCGCTCGCCGGGCCGCCATCGCGCGCGTACGCCGCCGGGCAGCTGGCGGTGCTGGCGCGCCAGCGGCAGGGCGTGGCAAGGGCGTCGTGGAGGCGGGCGTGGAGGCTCGTCGCCAAGCGGGCCAAGGCGGCGCGTCGGTGGCTCGCGGCCAAGGAGTGAGGAGGCAGGGGAGCGCCCGGCAGGGGAGCGGCACCCCCGGGCGGGTGTCTGGCCCCGGACCTCTCGGCACGTTTGGCTGCCACCGGAGGGGGCACAGTCGAGGGTGCACGGGGCGACGCGGCGCGGGCTGACACAGGGACTGGCTCGCACGCCGCCACGGTGGTGGGGAAAGGGGGGCGGCATGCGCGTCTCGGCGGTGCTGCAGGACAAGGG
>DATGLW010000010.1:0-13281 GCA_035293965.1 Acidimicrobiales bacterium | reverse complement strand
AGCAACCTCGCGAGCGCGCCCCGGGCACCAGAGGTTGCCCCCGTGGGGGCGACGGAGGCCTGGTACCTCGACGCGGTCATGTACGAGGTCCACGTGCGCTCCTTCAAGGACAGCAACGACGATGGTGTGGGGGACTTCCGCGGCCTCACGGCCAAGCTCGGCTACCTCCAGGAGCTCGGCGTGACCGCGCTGTGGCTGCTCCCCTTCTACCCGTCGCCCCTTCGCGACGACGGGTACGACATCGCCGACTACCGGCGCGTGCATCCCGCCTACGGGTCGATGGCCGACTTCCGCACCTTCCTGCGCGAGGCGCACCGCCGCGGGCTGCGGGTGGTGACCGAGCTCGTGCTCAACCACACCTCGGACGAGCACCCGTGGTTCCAGCGAGCGCGCCGCGCCCGGCCGGGCACGTCTGCCCGGAACTTCTACGTGTGGAGCGACACCCCCGACCGCTACCGAGACGCCCGCATCATCTTCAAGGACTTCGAGACGTCGAACTGGACGTACGACCCGGTGGCGGGGGCGTACTTCTGGCATCGCTTCTACTCGCACCAGCCGAACCTCAACTACGACAACCCGGCGGTCCGCCAGGCCATGTTCGAGGTGGTGGACTTCTGGCTGGCCATGGGCGTCGACGGGCTGCGCCTCGACGCCGTGCCCTACCTCTTCGCGCGCGAGGGGACCACCTGCGAGAACCTGCCGGAGACCTTCGAGCTCCTCCGCCAGCTCCGTGCGCACGTCGACGAGCGCTTCACCGGCCGCATGCTGCTCGCGGAGGCCAACCAGTGGCCGGAGGACGCAGTCGCCTACATGGGCCAGGGCGACCGGTGCCACATGGCCTTCCATTTCCCCCTCATGCCGCGCATGTTCATGGCGGCGCGCCAGGAGGACCGCTTCCCCGTGGTCGACATCCTCTCGGAGACCCCGCCGGCGCCCCCCGGCTGCCAGTGGGCCCTGTTCTTGCGGAACCACGACGAGCTGACGCTCGAGATGGTCACCGACGAGGAGCGCGACTACATGTACCGCGTCTACGCGCAGGACCCCCAGGCGCGGGTCAACGTGGGCATCCGGCGCCGCCTCGCGCCACTCCTCGGCAACGACCGGAACCTGATCGAGATGATGAACGGGCTCCTCTTCTCGCTGCCGGGCACGCCCATCGTCTACTACGGCGACGAGATCGGCATGGGCGACAACATCTACCTCGGCGACCGCAACGGGGTGCGCACGCCCATGCAGTGGGACAGCGACCGCAACGCGGGCTTCTCGCGGGCCAACCCCCAGCAGCTCTACCTGCCGGTGGTGATCGAGCCGGGGTACCACCCGCAGGCGGTCAACGTGGAGGCCCAGGAGGAGAACCCGAGCTCGCTGCTGTGGTGGATGAAGCGCCTCATCAGCCTGCGCAAGCAGCACCGGGCCTTCGGGCGTGGCAGCCTCGAGCTGTTGGTGCCGTCCAACCGCAAGGTGCTGGCGTTCCTGCGGCGCTACGAGGACGAGGTCATCCTGGTCGTCGTCAACCTGTCGCGCTTTGCCCAGTACGTCGAGCTCGACCTCTCTGCCCACCGGGGCGCCCGGCCGGTGGAGCTGTTCGGCCACGTGGAGTTCCCCCCCGTCGGCGAGCTGCCCTACCTCCTCACGCTCGGGCCCCACGCCTTCTACTGGTTCGCGCTGGAGCCCGAGGTACGCGAGGCGCGCTCGGCGCGCCCCTCGCTGGCCGTGCCCGGCCGCTGGGACCAGGTGCTCCGGCGCCCGGCGCTCGGTGCGCTCGAGCGCGTGCTGCCCGCCTTCCTCGCAGGGCAGCGGTGGTTCGGCCACGACGCCTCGGACGTCGCCTCGGCGTCGGTGACCGAGGTGGTGCCGGTCGACGCCGCCGCCTCGCGCCGCAGCGCTCCCAGGGTGGTGCTGGCGATGGTACGGGTCGAGCTGGTGACGGGCGGCACCGAGGACTACACCCTCCCCCTGGGTTTCGCCACCGGTACCGGGCGCGAGGAGCTGAGCCGGTGGCGGCCCGACTCGGTCGTGGCCGACCTGCGCGCGGGGGGTGCTGAGGGGGTGCTCTACGACGCTGCCCAATCGCCCGACTTCTGCCGGGCCATGTACCGCCTGATCGTCCGCCGGCGCAGCCTCCTCGGCCGGTCGGGCCGCCTGGTGGGCGTGCCCGCCCTGCGGACTCGCCGGCTGGCCGAGCGGATCGGTGCCGACCCGGCCGCGGTCCCCATGTCCGTCGAGCAGTCGAACACCTCGGTCACCCTCGGCGACAAGGCCGGGGTCCTCAAGCTCGTCCGCCGTGTCGAAGAGGGGGTGAACCCGGCGGTGGAGATGGGCAGGTTCCTGTCCGAGCGCACACAATTCGCCAACGTGCCGCTCGCCGGCGGCAGTGTCGAGTACCGACCCGCTCGCCGCGGCGCCGACGCCACCACGGTGGCAGCGCTCGAGGAGTACGTGGCGAGCGAGGGCGACGGGTGGAGCGTCGTGGTCGACACGCTGTCCAGGGGGCTCGAAGAGGCCCTGGCACACCCGGGGGCCGAGGAGCTCCGCCACGTGCCGCCGGCGCGGCTCGTCGACGTCGACGTCGCGGCCCTCGAGCCCGGCCACCTGCTCGTCGGGCCGCACATCGAGTGGGCGAGCCTCCTCGGCCGCCGGGTCGGCGAGCTGCACCTGGCGCTCGCCTCCGACCCGGCCAATCCGGCCTTCGCCCCCGAGCCGCTCACCTTTGGCGACCGCCAGTCTCTCTACCACGGGGCCCGTGCCCTCACCCGCCGCGTCTTCCGCCAGATCGCGGCCATCGAGGCCCCCTCGCCCTCGGTGCAGGCCGTGATGGGTCGTGAGCACGACATCGTCGAGCGGCTGCGCGTGGTGCGCAAGGGCGGCGCCGACGGGTTGCGCATTCGCTGCCACGGCGATCTCCACCTCGGCCAGGTCCTGTGGACGGGCAAGGACTTCGTGGTCATCGACTTCGAAGGTGAGCCGGTGCGATCGCTCAGCCAGCGCCGCCTGAAGCGGCCGGCGGCGCTCGACCTGGCGGGGATGATCCGCTCCTTCCACTACGCGGCGCAGGCGGCGGCCATGGGGCTCGCCCGCGACCTGCCAGCCTCCGCCGACCCGGCGGCCCTCGAGGCGTGGCTGGCCCTGTGGTACCGGTGGGTGTCCGCCATCTTCCTCGACGGCTACCGGCGCGTCGCGGGGGCGGGCGGGTTCCTGCCCCCGGACCCGGACCGCCTGGGCGACCTGCTCGACTTCTTCCTCCTCGAGAAGGCGGTGTACGAGCTCGGCTACGAGGCGAGCCGTCGACCCGAGTGGATGGAGATCCCCGCTCTCGGTCTCCTCGAGCTCCTCGACGCCGGGCGGTAGGCCGGGTGGCACGCACGGCTCCCTCGGAGCTCGACGAGCTGGCGGACGTCTGCGGCGTGCAGCGTCAGCACGTGGGCGCCGACGGCCGGGTGCACGCTGCCGACGACGACACGCTGGTGGCGGTGCTCGGTGCCCTGGGCGTGGCGGCCGCCGGGCCCGCCGAGGTCGCCGAGTCCCTACGCGCCACCCGTGCGGCGCGCCGGGCCCGGGTCCTCGACCCCGTGGTCGTGCACGTCGTCGGGCGGGGCCAGCCCACGACCGTGCGCCTGCCCGCCGCCGTCGATCCGCGCCGGGCATGGGTGGCTGTGGAGCTCGAGGGCGGGGGCACCCGAACGGCACGCCTCGAGCACGACCAGCTCCGCCTCGGCGGGCCGGGGGCCGCCGAGCTGCCCGTCGGCTTGCACCGGCTCCGGGTGGAGGCACCGGGCATCGACGCCGAGGCGCTCCTCGTGGCTGCCCCGCGCTGCCCGGCGCCCGAGCGCGGCTGGGGCGCGTTCCTGCCGCTCCACGCACTTCGCACGCCCAAGGACTGGGGCGTGGGTCGCTACGGCGACCTGGGGGCGCTGGCCCGCTGGGTGCGAGGCCTGGGCGGCTCGTTCGTCGGGACCCTGCCGCTCTACCCGGCTGCCGCCTCGGAGGCGGCGGGTGCCAGCCCCTACCGGCCCTCGACACGCCTCGCGTGGAGCGAGCTGCACGTCGACCCGGCGCCACTCCCGGAGCTGGCCGAGGCGCCCGAGGCGAGGGAGCAGCTGGGCTCGGCCGAGCTGCAGCAGTGCCTGGCCGCGGCCCGGCGGTCGGAGCTCGTCGACCCCCAGGCGCTGCGCCACGCGCTGCGCAGCGTGCTCGCTCCCATGGCGCGTTCGCTGCTCGCTGCTCCCTCCGCCCGCCGGCGCGAGCTGGAGGGCTTCGCCGCCGCACATCCTGAGCTCGTCGCCTACGCGCGCTTCTGCGCCGCGGTGGAGCGCCTGGGCCCCCGGTGGCGTGACTGGGGTGGGGGGCCGCGGACAGTGCCCCCGGGCGTGATCGACGACGAGGCCGTCGGCTACCACCTCTACGTCCACTGGGTCGCCCACGAGCAGCTGCACGGCGCGGCCCGGGAAGGCGGGCTGTACCTCGACCTGCCGGTCGGGGTCGACCCCGACGGCTTCGACACGTGGTGGGAGCCGGAGATCTTCGTGGAGGGCCTGCGCGTGGGGGCACCACCGGACGCGTTCCACGCCGGCGGGCAGGACTGGGGGGTGCCGCCGCCGCACCCCGAGGCGGCCGCCGCCAGCGGCTACCGGTACCTCGTCGACGTGCTCCGTCACGCGATGAGCCCGGCGGCGATGCTGCGCCTCGACCACGTGATGGGCCTCCACCGCCTGTACTGCATCCCGCCAGGCGCCGACGCGCGCCACGGCGTCTACGTGCGCTACCCGGCCGAGGAGCTCCGGGCGGTCGTTGCCGTCGAGGCGCACCGTGCCGGAGTGGTCGTGGTGGGAGAGGACCTCGGCACCGTGCCCGGCGAGGTGCGCCGGGCGATGGCCGAGGACGGGATGCTGCGGTCCTGGGTGCTGCAGTTCGAGTCAGCTGTCGAGGACCCGCTCCCGGAGCCTCCCGAGGCGTGCCTGGCCACGTGGGGTACCCACGACCTGGCGCCGTTCGCCGCAGCCTGGGACGGCGATGACATCGAGGATCGGGCAGCTCCGGGCGAGGCCGGCGCGCGATGGGCGGTGACCGAGCGGGCCCGGCGGGCCGCCTGGCGGGCGGCCCTCGAGGCGGCCCTTTCGCTGCCGCGGGCGGGCCGCGGCGCCGGCGGCTCCCGCCTCGCCCTCCGGGGCGTGCTCGACCACCTGGCGGCCGGGCCCGCCCGGCTGGTGATGGTCGATCTCGAGGACCTCTGGGGCGAGCGCAGGCCCCACAACCGGCCCGGCACGCCGGCGGCGGCCAACTGGCGGCGCCGTGCCGCCAAGACGCTCTGCGAGATCGAGTCCGACCCCGAGGTGGTCGAGACGCTGGGCCGTGTCGAGCACCTGCGGCGCGCCGGTGCGCTGCCACCGGCAAGGCCCGTGCCCGCCGACGCGAACCGTGATCTCGGGCGGCCGGGGCGGCCGGTATGAGCGCGGGGGCCGTGGGGGCCGCCCCCGGCGAGCGCTGGCTGTCCGCTGAGGACCTGTACCTCTTCAACGAGGGGACGCACCGACGGTTGGGCGAGAAGCTGGGGGCGCACCTGCTCGACGCGCCCGAGCGCGGGGCGCGCTTCGCTGTCTGGGCGCCCAACGCGCGGGCCGTGTCGGTGGTCGGCGACTTCAACGGCTGGTCACCCGGTGTCGACGAGCTCCGACCGGTGGCGTCCTCGGGCATCTGGGCCGGCACGGTGCCCGAAGCCGCCCACGGTGACGTCTACAAGTACGCGCTCGTGACCGGGAGCGGCGCCCGGCTGCTCAAGGCCGATCCCTGCGCCGCCTGGTGCGAGGTGCCGCCGAGGACCGGCTCGGTCGTGTGGGACCTCGCCTACGACTGGGGCGACGAGGCCTGGATGGCAGGCCGCGCCGCTCGCAGCGCACCGGACGCGCCGATGTCCATCTACGAGGTCCACCTTGGCAGCTGGTGGCGGTCACCCGACGAGCCGGGTCGCCTGCCCGGCTACCGTGAACTTGCGCCCCGGCTGATCGAGCACGTGGCCGCTGCCGGCTTCACCCACGTGGAGCTGCTCCCGGTGATGGAGCACCCCTTCTACGGCTCGTGGGGCTACCAGGTGACGGGCTACTTCGCACCCACCAGCCGCTACGGCACGCCCCAGGACCTCATGGCGCTGATCGATGCCCTCCACCAGGCGGGCATCGGCGTCATCGTCGACTGGGTGCCGTCGCATTTCGCCCCCGACGAGTTCGCCCTGGCATCCTTCGACGGCACCCACCTCTACGAGCATGCGGATCCGCGCCTCGGGACCCATCCCGACTGGCACAGCCTCATCTTCAATTACGGGCGCCACGAGGTCCGCAGCTTCCTTGCCTCGTCAGCCGACCGATGGCTGCGCACGTACCATGCCGACGGGCTCCGGGTCGACGCGGTCGCCTCCATGCTGTACCTCGACTACTCGCGCGCCGAGGGCGAGTGGCTTCCCAACCGCTTCGGCGGGCGCGAGAACCTCGACGCTGTCGACTTCCTCCGGCAGCTCAACGAGGGCATCGCTGCCGACCACCCCGACGTCCGGACGATGGCCGAGGAGTCGACGTCGTGGCCGGGGGTGTCGCGCCCGACCGCCGAGGGGGGACTCGGCTTCGGGTTCAAGTGGGACATGGGATGGATGCACGACACGTTGCAGCACCTGCGCCGAGATCCGGTGCACCGCCGGTACCACCACGGGGAGCTGACCTTCCGCGCTCTGTACGCGTTCAGCGAGAAGTTCGTCCTGCCGCTCTCCCACGACGAGGTCGTGCACGGCAAGGGCTCGCTGCTGGCCGCCATGCCCGGCGACGAGTGGCAGCAGTTCGCCAACCTCCGCCTGCTCTACGGGTACCAGTTCACGCTGCCGGGCAAGAAGCTGCTGTTCATGGGCAACGAGCTCGCCGACCGGCGGGAGTGGGACCACGAGCGCGGGCTCGACTGGCGCCTGCTCGACCACCCGCTGCACGGCGGGGTGGCCCGGTGGGTGGGGGACCTGAACCGCCTCTACCGCTCGGTGCCCGCCCTCCACCAGCTCGACGCCGACCCCGCCGGCTTCGAGTGGGTGCTGGCCGACGAAGCCGAGCTCGGCGTCGTCGCCTACCTGCGCCGCTCCCGCGACGGGGGCGCGGCCCTCGTGGTGTGCAACCTGACCCCGGTGCCCCGTCACAACCTCGTCCTCGGGGTCCCCCACGGCGGGCGCTGGCGGGAGGCACTCAACAGCGACGCCCGGGACTACGGCGGGAGCGGCATGGGCAACCTGGGCGGCGTGGACGCGCAGCCAGTGCCGGCGCACGGCCGCCCGAGGTCGCTCACGCTCCTCGCCCCGCCGCTCGCCTGCGTGGTCCTCGTGCCGGGCCAGGGACGGTCGCCGCGATGAGGGTGTGGCCCGGGTCGCCGCACCCCCTCGGTGCCACCTGGGACGGCGAAGGGGTCAATTTCGCCCTCTTCTCGCAGCACGCCACCTCGGTCGAGCTGTGCCTGTTCGACTCGGCCGAGGCGCCGCTCGCATCGGCCCGCGTCACCCTGCCGCCCCCGACCGACCACGTGTGGCATGCCTACCTGCCCGACGTGCGCCCGGGGCAGCTCTACGGGTACCGCGTCGACGGTCCCTACGAGCCCGAGCGCGGTCACCGGTTCAACCCCGCCAAGCTGCTGATCGATCCCTACGCCAAGGCGCTCAGCGGTACCGTCGAGTGGAGCGACGAGGTCTTCGGCTACACGGTCGGGCACCCCGACCAGGACTTGTCGAAGGACCCGCGCGACTCCGCCGCCTGGGTGCCCAAGTCGGTGGTGGTCGACCCCGCCTTCACGTGGGGGGACGACCGCCCGCCGGCCACGCCGTGGAACCGCACCGTCATCTACGAGTGCCACGTGCGGGGGATGACCATGCGCCATCCGGGCGTACCCGAGCACCTGCGCGGGACCTTCCTCGGCCTGGCCTCTGACGCGGTCGTGGACCACCTGGTGGGCCTGGGTGTGACCGCGGTCGAGCTCATGCCGGTCCACCAGTTCGTCGCCGAGCGCCACCTCGTCGAGCGGGGCCTAACCAACTACTGGGGGTACAACTCCATCGCGTTCCTGGCACCCCATGTCGCGTACTCGGCCTCGGGGCCTGGCGCACAGGTCCACGAGTTCAAGTCGATGGTGCGCACGCTGCACCGCGCCGGGCTCGAGGTCATCCTCGACGTCGTCTACAACCACACGGGAGAGGGCAACCACCTGGGGCCAACGCTTTCCATGCGCGGCATCGACAACGCGACCTACTACCGGCTCGCGCCAGACAACCCCCGCTACCACGTCGACTTCACCGGCACCGGCAACAGCCTCAACGTCGTGCACCCCCGAGTCGTCGCGCTCGTCATGGACAGCCTCCGCTACTGGGTGACCGACATGCACGTCGACGGATTCCGCTTCGACCTGGCGCCCGTCCTCGCGCGCGGCGAGGACGGGCAGCCCAGCGCGTTCTTCGAGATCATCCAGCAAGACCCGGTGCTGTCCTCGGTGAAGCTCATCGCCGAGCCGTGGGACGTCGGCCCCGACGGCTACCGGCTCGGGCGCTTCCCGCCCGGCTGGGCGGAGTGGAACGGTGCCTACCGCGATTGCGTGCGGCGGTTCTGGCGGGGCGACCGGGGCCAGGTGCCGGAGCTCGCGTCGCGGCTCACGGGTTCGAGCGACATCTACGCGCCCAGCGGTCGGCGCCCGTACGCGAGTGTCAACTACGTGACGTGCCACGACGGCTTCACCCTCACCGATCTCGTCTCCTACGAGCGACGGCACAACGAGGCCAACGGCGAGGGCAACCGCGACGGCGCCGAGGACAACCTGAGCCGGAACTGGGGCGTCGAGGGGCCGACCGATTCGCTGCGTGTGCAGGGGGCACGTGACCGCATGAAGCGGAACCTCCTCACCACGCTCATGCTCTCCCAGGGCGTGCGGATGTTGCTCGCCGGCGACGAGTTCGGCCGGACCCAGCTCGGCAACAACAACGCCTACTGCCAGGACAACCCGACGAGCTGGCTCGACTGGGACCTCGACGAGGGCGGCAACGAGCTGTGCCGGTTCGTGCGCGAGCTGATCGCGATCGTCCGTGCCAACCCCGTCCTGCGGCGCCGCGATTTCTTCACGGGGCGCCACGTGGCGGGCCAGCGCACCAAGGACGTCACGTGGGTCCGCGCCGACGGTGCGGAGATGGCCGAGGAGGACTGGGCGGACGCCGACAACCACACCATCGGCATGCTGCTCGCCGGCCGGGCTGCCGACGAGGTCGACGCCCGCGGGCGGTGGGTGCGCGGCGACACCCTCCTGCTCCTGCTCAACGCGGGCACCCGTTCACGTTCGTACACCCTGCCGCGCCTGGAGTGGCCTGGCCGTTGGGAGGAGCTGCTCAGCACGAGCCGCCCCGCGCCGTGGGGCCGGGTCGTGCGCACGCCGGCGGTGAACCTGGCGGCGCACTCGAGCCTCCTGCTCCGCCACGTGGAGGCCTAAGCCGCGATCCACCGCGTAGCCACAGGCCGAACGTGACCCCGTATCCACCAACAAGGTCGGCCTGTCGATCGAGGAGATCAAAGAAGCCCGGTCGATCGTCACAGCGAGTGTCCGGCAATGACGCGCTCGTTCCTCTACCGAGGGTTCTGCCGTGCCTTGCAGCTCATCCGAGTCAGCGGCTAGGCAGGCTGTTCGGCCTCCTCGGCCTCCTTGGCCTCCGCACCATTGCTTGGCCCTGACGGAGGCTGGGGCTTGGCCCGCAGCACCATGGTGAGGCACGCGGCGGCGGACACCGCGGCTCCGGCCGCGACCACGCGGACGAGCGGGCGAGGGATCGAGCGGCCGGAGAGCGCGTCGAACGAATAGCGGCCCGGACCACCGACAGCGAGTGCGAGCGCGGCTGCCATGTTGGTGAGCGGCAGCTCGAATCCCCCGTTGGCGGCAAATGGTCCGTTCGCCCGGTGCGTCGACGCAGCCACAGCCATGGTGGCGGCGAGCGCGATGGGGCCGAGAGGATGGGCAGCGCCAGCAACCGTCAGCGTGCCCCCGGTGAGCTCCGAGACGGCCGCCACCCGCGCCATGACCGGTGCCGGGTGCAGCCCCAGCCGATCGAAGCCGGTTACGGTCGGCGCCATGCCATGGCCACCGAAGGACCCGAACAGCTTCTGGGCCCCGTGCGCGGCAAGGTACCCGCCAAGCACCCCACGGGCGGCGAGAAGCGAGAGGTCGCGAACGTTCACTTGCTGACCCCCGCGTCGACGCGTCGGCGACCGCCGGGTCGCCTGGCTGCTCTCAGGACCTCAACTCTCACCAGCGAAACCTTTCTCCGTGTTTGTCGTTCATCAGGTGGTTCATTCGCCCATAGACGTGAGGCGTGCGCCCTGCCCTGTTCTCGCGCCGCACCTCGCTGCCGTCAGAACCCAGGGAACACCGCCCGTAGCTCCTCGAGGGAGATGCCCCGCTCGACGTGCACCGCGTCGGTCTCTTGGAGCCGCCCGTAGACGAGGCGCACGAGGGTCTCTGCGGTGAGACTGATCGAGCCTGCGATTGCGGTGCCGGTGGGTTCGTTCGTCGGTTCGAGACGAACGCCCTCAGGAGCAAGGAAAAACCGGCGACGCGGATCGGTCGTCGTGATCGCGACGGTCGACGAGTGAGGGGTGGGCTTGCCGACACGGGCGGCGAGCTCGGGAAGTCCCTCCAAGAGCAGCTCGACCGCGTCGGGAGCCACTCTGGCAGCCGGGTCCAGCGCCGCGGCGACGTCCCAGGTGTGCAGCGCGTGCTCGGAGAGCCGGAGGCGCAGCAGGCCGGCGGCATCGAGGTCCATCCCGAACGCTTCGAGGTGGAACGTACCCAGCGCCTCCGAATCGAGCCTCTCGAGGCGGCTCACCAGCGCTCCGTTCGCGGTGATGCTATCGGTGGCCTGGTCCCTGGCGCTCCGTGAGTTCCACGCGTCCCAGATCGGCGCGAAGGCCTCTTGGGAAGGCGGGTCCGTGCCGTCCATGCCGGCGTCGACCAAGAGGGAGAAGATCTCGGCCTGGCTGCCGAGGTGCGAGAGGACCTGGGCGATGCTCCACTGACCGCACAACGAGGGGCGACCGAGGTCCGACGGGTCCAGGCCCTCGACCGTCGCCGTCAGCCGGTCGTGGGAAGCCCGGACAGAGCGCAGCCATACGGCGGGATCGCTTCGCGAGGTCACCATCTACGCCTCGGGGGCGACGAACTGGAGCTCGAGCTCGGTGCGGACCCGTTGGCCAAGGGCCATCTTGTCCATGCCGAGCGGCACGTTGAAGTCGATGCCGAAGTCGTCCCGGTTCACCTCGCCCGTCGCGCTGAACCCGGCGGGGGTCTTCCCGTCGCCGGGGAAGACCTCCGCACCCGTGAGCTCGACCTCCGAGGTGAGCGGCTCGGTGATCCCGTTGATGGTGAGCTCGCCGGTCAGCTCGTACTCTCCGTCGAAGCGCTCCTTGACCGCCGGGGAGCGAAACGTCATCTCGGGATGCTGGTCGGAGGAGAAGAAGTCGGTGGTGCGCAGATCGGCGTCGCGATCGGGTTGGTTGGTGTCGACCGAGCCCAGGTCGACGGTGGCCGACACCGCCACCTCGTCGAGGATGGTGTCGGCGCTGAGGGTGGCATCGAAGCGGTCGAAGCGACCTCGGACGTTGCTGAGCCCGAGGTGGCTGACCCGGAAGTGCACGGCTGAGTGGTTCGGGTCGAGCGTCCAGGTTCCTCGAGCCAGGGGTAATGCGCCGGAGCGCGGCTCGGTGGTCATGCGGTTTTGCTCTCGCTGATCTCGGTTACCAATGTAGATAGACTTCCTGATGGGAACCTCGTCAGGTTACACGTCGCACCGAGCCCCGGGGAAGACGGCACGTGGAGAGAAGTCGGTACCTTTGACCATCTCGAGTTCCCAGGAGGAAACAATGGAGCCGCAGAGCCGCTCGACCCCGGTAGCCGGCTGTCGGGCGCGCGAGGTGCTCGACCGGATCGGTGACAAGTGGTCGCTGTACGTCATCCACTTGCTCGGGACTGGCACGAAGCGCTTCAGCGAGCTGCGCCGCGAGATCGAGGGCATCACCCCGCGCATGCTGACGGTGACCGTGCGCTCCTTGGAGCGCGACGGCTTGGTCGCTCGTACCGTCTACGCCGTCGTCCCACCGCGCGTTGAGTACGCGCTGACTCCAATGGGCGAGACGCTGCTCCAGGCAGTGACCAGTCTCCTCGCCTGGGCTGACGCCCACCTCGGCGACATCGACGCTGCACGCATGCGTTACGACCAGGCACACGAGACCAGTACGGTCATCTCGACGTGACGATGCTGTACTACCGAGGAATCAACCCGGCACCAATCGAGGACATGACGAGATGAGCGAGGACCTACGCGCCACGACGACCCGGATCTCCGGTCACCGAGGTGAAGAGATCGAGGCCTACCTGGCTCAGCCCGAGGGTGGCGAGGCGCGCGGTGGGGTCGTGGTCATCCACACACATGCCGGGCTACGACCGCGCGACGAACGAGATCGTGCGACGCTTCGCCGAGCTCGGCTACGACGCGCTCTGTCCCAACCTCTACTGGCGCGAAGCCCCCGGCTCCAGCCCGGATGACGCCGCGGCCGCAGCCCGTGCCGCTGGCGGGGTACCCGACGACCGACTGGTCGGAGATGTCGGCGGTGCAGCCGCCCACCTGCGCTCGCTCGCCACGTCCCGGAAGGTCGGAGTGATCGGCTACTGCTCGGGCGGGCGCCAGAGCATGCTTGCTGCGTGCAACCTCGAGCTCGACGCGGCAGTGGACTGCTACGGCGCCTTCGTGACCGGCACCCCACCGGAAGGCTTCCCCTCCAGGTGTCCAACCTCGTCGACCAGCTCCCGCCCTCGAAGGGACCGTCAACTCGCGTCGCCGTCGAGCCGCCTCGTCGGCCCGTCAGCTCCTTGAGGCCATCGAGGCTGCGTTGGCCTCGGTGCCGGCCGAGCTGACGTCGTAGGCGCCGACACGTCGCGCTCCGATCAGGGTACCGAGGACGAGGTGATCTTCCTGGTGAGGCAAAGAGGCCGCCGCCTCCGAGTGGAAGCTCATCTGCGGGACCCACAACTTCTTGAAGCTCTACCGGCGCGCGCTCGGCGACACCTCGGCGGCCCCCTACAGCCGGATGGCGACCGCAGTGTCAGCGCCGGCTGAAAACTGACCCCCTATCGACGCTCGAATCTTGACCCCCCTTCCTGGTGGTCCACCACGGAGAGTGCTGGATCACGGACCCTGGCCGGAGCTGCGGCCAGGGAGGAAGGACATGATCAACGTGGACG
>DATGLW010000009.1:0-10435 GCA_035293965.1 Acidimicrobiales bacterium | reverse complement strand
TGCACGTCACCGCGTCGGCCATCGTGTGCGGCCCGCGAGGGGTGGTGCTCCACCGGCATCGCCGGCTCGGCCGCTGGCTGCAGCCCGGGGGCCATGTCGACGACGGGGAGCCTCCGGCCCGCGCGGCCGTGCGCGAGGCGTGCGAGGAGACGGGGCTCGTGGTCCGACATCCATCCGGCGGCCCCCTGCTGCTCCACGTCGACGTCCACGAGGCGGCAGAAGGGCACCGCCACCTCGACCTGCGCTACCTGCTCGTTGGTGAGGGCGCCGAACCGAGCCCGCCCCCGGGCGAGAGCCCGGATGCCCGGTGGTTCAGCTGGGAGGAGGCCGCCGCGTTGGCTGACGAGTCGCTCGCCGGCGCGCTGCGAGCTGCCCGGCGTGCCCGGGAGCAGCTCGGGGCGCCGGGGGCGCCGGACGAACGAGGGGACGGGACGGGCCAGGGTGGCACGGGTGGCGGCTGAGCGCTCCGGTCGCGACGGCGAGAAGGCCGAGGCCCGGGGGACGTCGCCGCTCCGGCGCCTGCTCGCGGTCCAGGATCTCGACACCTCGATCGCCACCTTGCGCCATCGCAAGGCCACGCTGCCCGAACGGGCCGATCTCCGGGCGGCCGAGGCGAAGCTGGCCGAGCTGTCCGAGCAGGTGGCCGACAGCACGGCTCGCCGCCAGGAGCTTCTCGATCGCCAGGGTGAGCTCGAACGCCGAGTGGCTGCCCTCGACGTCCGCCGGCGGGCCATCGAGGAGCGCATGTACGGCGCCCGGGGCGTGGCCGCCCGCGACCTGCAGGCCATGGACGACGAGGTCCGCGGCATCGCGTCCCAGCGCGACCGTCTCGAGGAGGAGGAGCTCGAACTGATGGAGGCCCAGGAGCCGCTCGACGCCGCCCTGGCCGAGCTCCTCGACGAGCAGTCCGCGCTGGCCGAGGCCGTCCAGGGGCTCCGGGCCGCCCTGGCGGCGGCCGAGGCGGCCATCGAGGCCGAGCTGTCGACCCTCGAGCTGTCGAGGCGGGCCGCGGCGGCCGGGCTGCCGCCCGATCTCGCCCGGCGCTACGAGGAGATCCGTGCCCGCACGAAGGGCGTGGGTGCCGCCCGACTCGTCGGCAACCGGTGCGAGGGCTGCCATCTCGAGCTGCCGGCGATGGAGGTGGACCGCATCCGTCGCCTTCCCGACGACGCCGTCGTGACCTGCGAGCAGTGCGGGCGGATCCTGGTGCGGGCGGCCGCCGCGGGCGGCCCGGAGGATCCGGCGTGCTCGTCCTGATCCGCCACGGCGAGGCGACGGCCAACGCAGAGGGACGCCTGGTCGGACGCGCCGACGTGCCCCTGACCGAGCGAGGACGCCAGCAGGCGGCCGAGGTCGGCCGGCTGCTCGGTCCGGTGGTCCGGCTGGTGTCGAGCCCGCTGCGCCGCGCCCGCGACACCGCGGCCTGCCTCGACCTCGGCCTCCCGGTGGAGGTGGACGAGCGCTGGATCGAGATCGACTACGGGCGCGACGAGGGTCGCCCGGTTGCCGATGTCACCGGTGAGCACGCTCGTGCGAGGCGCGCCCGGGCCGGGTTCGTCCCCGAGGGGGGCGAGCCCCTGGCCGCGGTCGCCCGGCGCGTGTCCGGAGCGTGCGAGGCGCTGTTCGCCCGTGACGGCGAGGGAGGGCGCGACCCGCGCGGCGACGTGGTGGTGGTGAGCCATGTGTCGCCGATCAAGGCGGCGGTGGCGTGGGCCCTTCGCGTCGACGAGACCGTGGCCTGGCGGCTGCACCTCTCGACCGGGTCGGTCACGCGGATCGGCTGGGGTCCCGCCGGCCCGGTGCTGCACGCCTACAACGTGTTGCCGCCTGCGCCCTGAGCGGACCCTCCGGGGCGGAACTCGACCACCCGGCCGGCGTCCATCACGGCGACGTCGTCGAACGCCTCGACCTCCTCCGGCCGGTGGGTGACGAGCAGCACGCTGCGGGGGCCGGCGGCCTCGAGCACGTCACCCAGCACGGCGGCGGCCTCGTCGCGGTCCAGCCCGGTGGTCGGCTCGTCGAGGAGGAGGATGCCGCCGCCTGCCACGAGCGCCCGGGCCAGCGCGATGCGCTGGCGCTGCCCACCCGACACCTGCGACCCGAGCTCGCCCACGGGGGTCGCCAGGCCGTCGGGGAGTGTCCGGACCCATGCGTCGAGGCGGGCCGCGCGCAGTGCTGCGGCTACTTCCGCGTCGCCGGCGTCGGGCCGGCCCAGGGTCACGTTGTCGCGGATCGAGCCGGCGAAGAGCGGCGCCTCCTGCTCCACGAGCGACATGACGCGCCGGGCGTCGGCCTGGGCCGCAGCCTCGAGGCGGACCCCACCGAGGGACGCCTCGCCTGACTGGAGCGGCCAGAAACGGAGCAGCACGTTGACGAGGCTCGTCTTGCCCGCTCCGTTGGGCCCGGTCACGGCGAGGCGCCGCCCCGGCGCCACCACGAGCGACACCCCGTCGAGAGCCCAGGGCAGCTCGGGGTGGTAGCGGAGCCGGGCCTCGCGCAGGGCCAGCTCGGGCGTGCCCCCCGGCAGTGGCACCGGGTCGATCGGGTCGGCGACCGGTACCGGCACGTCGCGCAGGGCGAGCAGCCGCCGCCCTGCAGCGAGCACGTCGCCGAGCCGGTGCGCGGCCAGGGTGACGGGTGGCACCGCTTCGAAGGCGCCGATCGCCGCCAGGGGCAGGGCGGCCAGCATGGTGGGAGCGAGCCGGTGACCGCGCGCGGCAGCCACTGCCTCGGCGAGGACGCCGACCACGGCGGCCCCGGCGCACAGCAGCGTCGCCGTCGAGGCCGCCCCGCCGAGGAGCGAACGGCGCCAGTGGAGGCGCGCGAGCTCGTCGTCGACGGCGCGCAGCCGACCCAGTGCCTGGGCGTCGGCGCCGAACGCCACCAACTCCGGTGCTCCCTGGAGGAGGTCGACGACCTCAGCCGAGAGGCTGCCGCGCAGGGCGGCCTCTCGCTCGCCGAGGGGGCTTGCGGCCAGGGCCAGCGACCCCGAGACGAGGAGGGCCGCGGCGAGGGCTCCCCCCAGCAGCGGCGCGGCCGGCGGCAGCACGAGCCCCACCACGCTCACGGCCGCGGCGGATGCCACCAGCGCCACCACCACCGGGACCGCGCCGCGCAGGTAGAGGTCCTGGAGGGCGTCGACGTCCTCGATGGCGCGGGCCAAAAGGTCCCCGCGGCGCCACCGCCCCAGCGCCGCCGGCGATCGCGGCTCGAGGACGTCGTAGAGCCACACGCGCCAGCGCCCCAAGGCGCGGAAGGCTGCGTCGTGGGCCGCCAGCCGCTCGCCGTAGCGCAGCGGGGCCCGGACGAACGCGAGCACCTCGACCAGCGCCAGGATGCCGGCGATGGCGCCCAGCCCCGGCCGGAGCGCGGCGCGGTCGACGACGTAGCCCGAACCCGCCAGCAGCCCGATGGTGGCAAGCACCGCCCCGGAACCGAGGACGCCAGCCGCGGCCAGCCGCCGAGCGGGAGGAGCCCCGATTGCCAGCAGGCTGCGAAGGGTCCGCCGCCGCTGCCCGCCCGGGTGGTCGGTGCCGGTCGGGGCGGCCAAGCCCGAAGGTGCCGCACGCCGAGGCGCAGAGACAGTCATCGCCTGGTTCCTGCGCTGTCGACCGGCGGCTGGGATCCCGGCGGGCGGGCTCGGGCGGCGTGATCGGGCCCGCCCGCCGGGATTGCCACCACCCGATCGGGGTCGACGAGGCCAGGGGCGTGCCCGGCGACGAGGACCGTGCGGTCGGCCAGCCACCCTGAGAGCGACCGGCGGAGCAGCACGTGGTCCTCGTTGGCCAGGTGGGCGACTGGCTCGTCGAGGAGGACCAGCGGCGCGTCGCGCAGGGCGCAGCGCGCCAGGGCCACCCGTTGGCGCTCGCCGGCGCTCAAGGTCAGCCCCTCGGGGCCGAGGGGGGTGGCGAGGCCGCGGGGGAGGCGCCCGACCAGGGGTGCCAGCCCGACTGCCTCGACCACCCGCCACAGCTGGTCGGCCCGGGCGGTGGGGAGCCCGAGCCGGAGGTTGTCCTCCAGCGAGCCTCGGAAGAGGTGGGGCCGCTGGGGCACCCAGGAGACGAGGTCCCGCCATGAGGCGGGCGGCATCGCCGCCAGGTCGACTCCGGCGACGCGCACGGTTCCGGACTCGGGGAGGACGAACCCCAGCAGGAGAGCCAGCACGGTCGACTTGCCTGCCCCTGAGGGCCCGACGAGCGCCACGTGCTCGCCGGGCTGCAGGCACAGGTCGAGCTCCGCCACGGCGGGCAGGCGGCGCCCGGGATAGCGCACGGTCACGGCGCGGAGCTCGACCGGGCCCCGCCGCGGATCGGCCAGCACCGTCCCACCGGTGCGAGCTGCAGCCCCCGAGGAGCCGCGCCGCGGCCGCGCGGCCTCGTCGAGCACCCCGAAGATGCGGTCCGCCGCCGCCTGCCCCTCCGCGCTGGCGTGGAACTCCGCGCCGGCACGGCGCAACGGCAGGAAGACCTCAGGGGCGACCACGAGCACCGCCAGCGCCGTGGCCAGCCCGGTCGTGCCGGCGAGCAGCCGCAGGCCGAGGACCATGGCCACCAGGCCCACGCCGAGGCCCGACAGGAGCTCCATCCCGAGGGCCGACAGGAAGGCGGCGCGCAGCACGGCCATGGTGGCCACCCGAAGCCCTTCGGTGCTCGCCGCCACCTCGCGCCGGCCCTGGGCAGCACGCCCGAACGCTCGCAGGGTGGGCAGGCCCTGGACGAGCTCGAGGTAGCGGGCCGACAGCGACGACAAGAGGCGCCACTGGCGCCGGGCCCGCCTGGCCGACCCCCGGCCGAGCGCAACCATTGCCGCGGGCACCAGGGCCACCATCCCGAGCAGGATGGCCGCCGACACCCAGTCGGCCGTCGCCACCCAGCACAGGAGCCCGGCGGGCGCCAGCACCGCCACGACCAGCTGGGGGAGGTAGCGCCCGACGTAGGCCTCCACGGCGTGCACGCCCCTGGTGGCGGTCAGCGTGAGCTCCCCTGTCCGCTCGCCGGCCAGCCACGACGGGCCGAGGTCGAGGGCGTGGTCGACCAGGCGGCGCCGGAGCGCGGCCGACACCGAGGCCGAGGTGCGCCCGGCGGCGACCTCGCCCAGCCCGGCGAGGATCGCCCTTGCCACCACGGCGCCAGCCAGGCCGGTGAGCTGGGGGAGGACGCGATGGAGGCCCGCCTGGTGCAAGAGGGCCTGGTCGACCACGTTCGCCAGCAGCACTGCCTGGGCCACGACGGCGGCCGCCATGCCCACGCCGAGGCCCGCGGCCACCGCCAGGTGACGGCGCGCCACGGGTACCTCGGCCACCAGGCGGGGGTCGATCGGTCCCCGCGTTCGCCGGGTCATCCGGCGGCGGTCACGGTGCGCGCGCCGGGCAGGACCCCTCCGCCGGAGCGGGGCGACGGGGGTTCGACCGGCATGCCGAAACGTTAGCCAGGGCCCGGGCCCGGCAGGCTTCGGTCCCCGACAGGCCCGGGCCCGGCAGGCTTCGGTCCCCGGCAGGGCCGGGCCCGGCAGGCTTCGGTCCCCGGCACGGCCGGGCGTAGCGGTGCGCTCAGCGCTCGGGGGCTGGTGGGCCGGTGGGACCGCCGTCCCAGAGGATGGCGAGCAGGTCGCCCACCGTCGGGATGCGGCCCTCGGCTGCGGCGGTGAAGGCGAGGGCTGCTCCCTCGAGGCGGTGGCGGACAGCGGCAGGGGCTGGCATCGCGCCGCTGTCGATGTCGGCCAGCAGCCGGTAGAGGGCGTTGGCGATCTCCGCGAGGTCCGGTCGCCTGGGCGGCACGCCACTACCCTTGGGCCGGGATCCCGGCCGTCAGCCGAGCAGCTTGCTCGCCGAGGCCAGGAGGCCGGCGTTGCCCTGGGCCGAGGCCGAGGCGTCGCCGCGCCGGCGGGCGTTGCGGGCGATGAAGGCGGCCGCCGCCGCCTGCTTGTAGCGCACCAGAGCGTGGAACCAGCCCAGGTCTGCGACCGTCGTCCCCCTCGCCGCCTGGTACGCGGCGAGGAGCTCGTCGTCGGACGGCATGCCCGGGCACGTGGGGCGGTTCAGGGTCTCGTCGGGGTTCGCCATCATGAGGAACCAGGCGAGGTCCACACGGGGGTCGCCGCGGGACCAGATCTCCCAGTCGATCACCGCCACCACCCGGTTGCCCTGTGACAGGGTGTTGCCGAGCCGGAAGTCGCCGTGCATCACGGTGCTCGGCGCCATCGACGGCACGGTGGCCGCCAGGCGCTCGGCCACGTCCTCCGAGCCCGCGCGCAGGTCCTCGTCGCACGCGGCGAAGGCGTCGACCCACCGCTGCACCTCGGATCGGAGGGAGATCTCCGGCTCGTCGCCGAGGCCCACGGCCGCCGGATCGACGGCGTGCAGGACACCGAGGATGCGCGCCGCGTCGAGCTCGCGGGCTCGCACCTCGCCTGGTGGCAGGCGCTGGGCCGCCGGGAGGGAGTTGGGCTCGACGCAGTCTCCTGCCTCGAAGGACATGACGAAGAACGGCGGCACCTCCGGCGGGTTCCCCGGGTGCTCGGCGATGACGCGGGGGACGGGCACCTGCGTGGACGACAGGGCGCGCAGCACGCGAGCCTGGCGGAGCACGTCGCGGTTGCGGACCGGCTCGAGACCTGCTGGCGCGACCTTCACGACGATGCGCTCCGTCGTGACGCCGCCCAGCGGCGCCCAGTAGGTGATGCTGGAGGTGCCGCCCGGAAGAAGAGCGAGGTCGCCCAACCCGGCACCGGGCACGGCCTGGGCGAGCACCGCCTCGAGGCGGGCACGCAGCTCGGCCTCGTCGATGGGGACTGCGGGCATGGATCGCTCCTTCGTGTCCGGCGGCGAAGCTAACTCCGCCTCCGGCGACCCGCAACAAACTCCGCGCGCCCGGCTGCCGCGGAGCCCGGCTGCCGCGGAGCCCGGCTGCCGCGGCGCCCGGCTGCCCGGTAGCATTCGGCGAGGCGCCGGCCCGCGCCCGAAGGTCGAGCGCCTCTCCGAGCGGGCCCAGGCGTTGGCGGCGCGGCTCCGGTAGCCTCCCGGCGACGTGGCTCCCGGAGCCCGGCGGCTCAGCGGTGCGCGAGCCGCTCGTCGACCGCAGCCGCCTCGAGGTCGAGCCGGCGGAGCAGCCCGCCCACGATCCGGCGTTCCGCCATGCCGCCGACGAGCGGCACGCCCACTGCGAGGGTCCCCTCCAGCCTGCGGACGGACCCGCCGGCGGGGGCCGGCTCCAGCGTGAAGGTGGCCGCTCCCCGCAGCCGCTCGGGCCCTTGCTCGGCGTGGTAGCGGATCGTGCCCGCTGCCGGCATGGTGCGCACGGCCAGCTCCTGCACCCACGTCAGCCGGTGGCTGCCGAGCAGCCGGCGGGCGAGCGGGTCGAGGCTGCCCGTGAACTCGTACCGCAGGACGAGGGTGGTGCTCTGGCCGTCGGCGCGCTGATCGAGGAGGTCCGGGAGGCTGAGGTCCGGCAGGCGGAGCGAGAGGTGGAACGCCGGGTCGGCCAGCACACGCGCCACCTCGTCCGGCGGGCCCCGGAACCGGTGCTCGGTCCGGAAGTGCATCCGTCGATGGTACGTGCCACGAGCGGCCACGCCGGCACCGCTGACCGGTCGGCTTGTCGCCTCCCGGAGCCCTGCGTAGCATGTACACACCTAGTTCCCTGGCCATGCTGCCTGAGTCGTGCCGGCGTGCACGGGCGAGCCCTGCGGTCCGTTGCCGGCGAGCCGAGCGACGAGCCGGCAGCGTCGAGTGCCCGAGTGGAGCCGAGTGTGCACGTGACCGAGCCGAGAGGAGCGCAGTGACCTACCAGCCGATGAAGGGCGTCAAGATGGTGGAGGTGGCGCAGTACACGTTCACCCCCTCTGCCGGAGCCGTGCTGGCGGACTGGGGCGCCGACGTGATCAAGGTCGAGCACGCGGAGACCGGTGACGCGCAGCGTGGCCTCCGGCTGGGCACCGGCGGGGCGGCCATCGGGTCGTTCCAGCCTCTGATGGAGCACCCCAACCGGGGGAAGCGCTCCATCGGCCTGGCGCTCGAGACCCCCGAAGGGCACGAGGTGCTGCTCGAGCTGTGCAAGACGGCCGACGTCTTTCTCATCAACTTCCTGCCCGCTGCTCGTCGGCGCCTGCACCTCGAGGTGGAGGACATCCGAGCCGTCAACCCCGACATCATCTACGTTCGGGGCAGCGGTCACGGCCAGCGCGGCCCCGATGCCGAGAAGGGTGGCTACGACGGGTCGACCTTCTGGTGTCGGATGGGGAGCGCGTGGGCGACGACGCCAGCCGACAGCCCCCGCGTCATCAACCAGCCCGGGGGCGCCTACGGCGACTCGATGGGGGGGATGACCATCGCCGGCGGCATCTCCGCCGCCCTGTACGCCCGTGCCGTGACCGGTGAGCCCTCGGTCGTGGACGTGTCGCTCATGAGCATCGGTGCGTGGGCCATGGCTTTGACGATCAACAACGCCATGCTCACCGAAGAGGTCGTGGCGCCGCCGCCCCTCGACTCCCCCATGAACCTGGCCGTCAATCCGACGATCGGCAACTTCCGGACCTCAGATGGCCGCTGGATCAACTTCACGATGCTCCAGCCCGGCCGCTACTTCGCCGACGTGTGCCGCCACCTGGGCTTGGAGCACCTCATCGAGGACGAGCGGTTCAGTACGGCCGAGAAGTTGATGGCCAACGCGCTCGAGGCTGGCAAGTACGTCGCCGACGCCATCGCCGCCAAGCCGTACTCCTACTGGCTCGAGAAGCTCAAGACCATGGAGGGGCAGTGGGCGCCGATCCAAGACCCCCTGGAGATCGCCGCTGACCCTCAGATGGAGGCGAACGGCTACATCCGGCCGGTCGTCGACATGGAGGGGAACGAGCGCCGCCTGGTCGCCAACCCGGTCCAGTTCGACGAGACACCACCGGATCTGCGCCGCGCACCGCAGTTCGCCGAGCACACCGACGACATCCTCCGCGAGCTCGGGCGCAGCGAGGAGGAGATCTTGAACCTCAAGATCGCAGGCGCGGTCACCTGAGCCGTCCGCACCGGCCGCCGCGCAGAACGAGCCCGCGCACGTCCTGCGGAGGGGTGCAGCTGTTCCAGGGTTGCCGCCGACGGCTGATGTCGCACGAACGGGCGACTGCTCGTCACCTGGGGTCCGAGCACGCGCGCCAGCCTCCCGGCCGGGCGAGCTCACTCCCAGGGGTGGATGATCACCTTGCCGATCGCACGCCGGTCGCCCACGTGGCGCAGCGCGGCACCGACCTCGTCGAGGCCGTAGACGGCACTCACGTACGGCGAGATGCGCCCGGCGGCGAACAGGTCGTCGACCTCCCGGCGGTCCCTGGCGGCGAGCGCCGGCTCGTTGGAGCCGAAGGTGCGGGCCTCGTAGCCCATCACCCGCACCCCCTTGAGCAGGACCAAGTTGAGCGGGATCCGGGGGATCTCGCCAGAGGCGTACCCGACGGTCACGAAGCGCGAGCCGTAGTGGGTCGCCCGCAGGGCCTGCTCGGCGTGGGAGCCGCCGACGGGGTCCACGACCACGTCTGCCCCGCCGCCGGTGAGCTCCTTGATCCGGTCCTTGAGCGGTTCGCAGGTGTAGTCGACGAGGGCAGCCGCCCCCCGCTCGGCACAGACGGCGAGCTTGTCGGCCGAGGAGGCCGCGGCGAGCACCCGTGCCCCGAGGACGACCGCGAGGTCGACGGTGGCCAGCCCCACGCCGCCAGCGGCACCGAGGACGGCCACCCATTCACCTGGTCGCACCTCGGCCACGGAGCGCAGCACGGTGTAGGCGGTGCGGTACACGACCGAGAAGGACGCTGCGGCGTCGAACGACGCCCCGTCGGGGATCCGCGCCACCGTGGCCGGCGCGACGAGCTTCTGGGCGAAGGCGCCCACGAAACCGCCACCGGTCACTCGGTCGCCCACGCGCAGCGTGCTCACACCGGGACCAAGGGCCTCGACTACGCCGGCCCACTCCGAGCCGGGCGTGAACGGGGGTGGGATCGACACCTGGTACTTGTTGGCGGCGATGAGCACATCGGGGTAGTTGACGGCCGCCGACTGCACCCGGACGAGGACCTCGCCAGGCCCTGGCTCAGGATCGTCGAGGTCCTCGACGACGACCGACTCCGGCTCTCCCCAGGCTTCGACGACCGCGGCGCGCATCACCGGAGTCCATGGGCGCGCCGCCGAGCGGCGTGCGCGCGCAGCGAGGGTCCACCCCTCGACGGCGCGATCGGGAGGCGACGGGCTCCTGACACGGCCTGTTATGCTACCGACACATCGTCTCGGACGAGGCACGAGCCGGCCGGGGGGCGGCACGAGGGGAGGGGGCCATGGTCCGCAAGAGGATCACGTTCGCCGCGGCGGCGGCGCTGGGGGCGGTCATGTCGGCTCCGGTGGTGCTGGCGGCAGGGCCGGCGGGTGCCAGCGCCCCCGGGGTGACCTCCAAGACCATCACCC
>DATGLW010000008.1:0-9018 GCA_035293965.1 Acidimicrobiales bacterium | reverse complement strand
CGACAGCGCGAACCTTCACGTCGGGGCAGAGCAAGCCCCGACGCCCGGGTAGCACGACAGCGCGAACCTTCACGTCGGGGCAGAGGAGCGAGAGGGAGGAAGGCGATGGAGGCGGTGGTCATCCGCGACGGGGCGCTGTCGGTCGAGCACCGTCCAGACCCCGTGCCCGGCGACACGGAGCTGCTCGTGGCGGTGCGCGCCGCCGGGCTCAACGGCGCCGACATGGCCCAGCTGCGCGGCAGGTACCCCGCGCCCCAGGGCGTGCCTGCGGACGTGCCGGGCCTCGAGCTGGCGGGCGTGGTGGTCGGCGTCGGGCGGCAGGTGCGGCGCTTCTCCCCCGGCGATCGCGTCATGGCCGTGGTGGCAGGAGGCGGGCAGGCCTCGATGGCCTGCGTCGACGAGTCACATGCCCTGGCCGTCCCCGACCCGCTCGGGTGGCCCGAGGCGGGCGGGTTCCCCGAGGTGTTCTCGACGGCCTTCGACGCGCTGTTCGACCAGGCCGGCCTGGCCATTGGCGAGCGCCTGCTCGTGACCGGCGCGGCCGGCGGGGTCGGGACGGCCGCCGTCCAGCTGGGCGCCGCCGCCGGTGCCGAGGTGGTCGCCTCGGTGCGCGACCCTGACCGCCGCGAGGCAGTGGCCCGCCTGGGCGCCACCGCGGTGATCGATCCCGACGAGGTGGGCGACCACGGCCCCTACGACGTGGTGCTCGAGCTCGTCGGCGCGGCGAGCCTGGCAGGTGCCTTCGGTGCCCTGGCCGGCCGGGCCCGGGTGGTGGTGATCGGGGTGTCGGGTGGCGGAAGCGCCTTCACGCTTGACCTGCTCCAGCTGATGGGCCGCCGGGCGCGCATCGGGGGCTCGACTCTGCGGGCGCGCGATCGGGCCGAGAAGGCCCGGGTCGCCGCCGGCGTGGCCGCCCACGTGCTGCCGCTGGTCCGCTCGGGCAGGGTGACGGTGCCCGTGTGCGAGACGTTCCCCCTGGGCGAGGCGGCGGCCGCCTACGACCGCTTCGCACAGGGCGGCAAGCTGGGCAAGATCGTGCTGGTGACCGGGGAGAGCTGAGCGGCCGGGGCCAGGGCGCCCCCGTCGCGGCCACCTGCGCCAGACGCGACGAGGCCCCGGGGTCGGCTGGCGCCGGCTTCCGGGGCCCGTCGCATGGAACCCCTCCGAACGATCCGGCTCCGGCGCTGGCAGTGCCGGAGCGGGCGCCCAGAACGTAGCCCCGGCGCCGCCGACGGACAACAGGTCTCCCGAAGTTGGCAGGGTCGGACGATCCGTCCCCGAGGCGGCGCCTCAACCCCGAGCCTCGAGGCGGACCTCGGCAGGGACTGCCCCGTCGAGGCCGTGCCCGCCCGCCACCGGCGTCGCCACGGCCAGGGGCTCGCCAGCTCCTCGAAGCTGCCCGCTCGTCGCCGGGGCCGCCACGCGCCGCGGGATGGCGACGCGCCGCGGGATGGCGACGGCTGCCAGGGTGGCAGCCACGAACGCCACCGCAAGGAGGGCGAAGCCGATGGCGTACCCCCGCTCGTGAGGGAGCGCCCTGCCCACCACCCCGGACGCCACGATGCTGGCCACGACCTGGGTGCCGACGGCGCCGCCGATGGTACGGATGTTCGCGTTCATGCCGGTCGCTACCCCGGTCTGGGTCTCAGGCACGGACTCGACGATCAGGTTCGAGAGCGACGCGTACCCGAGACCCATCCCGAGGCCACTGACGGTGGTGGCGAAGAGGAACTCCCATGGGGCAGCGCTCGAGACCGCCAAGAGGGCGAAGGGGGCCACGCTCAGGAGCGACCCGGTGACGAGGAGCGTCTTGGCGCCGAACCGGGCGGTGAGCCTGCCGATGAGCAGCCCCATGACGAACATCCCGATGGCGCTCGGCACCATGTAGAGGCCCGACACGGTCGGCGACACCCCAAAGCCGTACCCGGCGCGTGGCGGGGTCTGGAGGAAGGGCGGGATCAGGACGATGGACGAGTACATGCCCACGCCGAACACGAAGGCAGCGATGTTGGTCCACCACACGGCCGGGATGCGCATCATGCGCATGTCCACCAGGGGGTGGTCCGATCGCGCCTCGCTTGCCACCCACAAGCCGAACAGCACGACCGACATGCCGACGAGCGCCAGCACCTTGGGGGATCCCCAGCCCCAGGTCGGTCCCTCGGACACCCCCACCAGCAGGGCGAGCAGCCACCCCGTGAGGCAGGCCGCCGCCGGCACGTTCACCCTGCCCCTCGTCCGCACCGGCGACTCAGGGATGAAGGCCACGGTGGCGGCGCCCGCCACCAGCGCCATGGCCATGGGGATCCAGTACAGCCAGGCGTAGCCGACGTGCTGGACGATGGGGCCGCCGAGCACGATCCCGAGCGCGCTGCCACCTCCGAGGATGGTCGAGATGAGGCCGACCCCGCCCGCCACCTTGTCCTCCGGGAACTCGTCGCGGATGATCCCGAACGACAGGGGGAAGACCGCGCCGGCCGTGCCTTGGACGACCCTGGCCACGATCATGACGGTCACAGAGGTCGACAGGGCGCCGAGCAGGCAGCCGGCAGCCAGGGTGGCGAACACCACCACGAGCAGCTTCTCCTTGCCGAACATGTCGCCGAGGCGCCCGACGATGGGGGTGGCGACGGAGGCACTGAGCAAGAAGGCGGTGAGCAGCCAGGCGACCGTCGACTCCGAGGTGTGCAGATCGCGCTGGAGGCTGGGCAGCGCCGGAAGGACGAGCGACTGGAGCAGGCAGTACGCGAGAGTCCCGAACGCGAGCGCCACGAACGTGAGCCGGTAGCGCCGGCCGTGGCCGGCCGTGCTGCTGGATGTGTTCGCGGCCATCAGCCCTCCGTTCCGCCCACCTGCACCGCTTGCCCGCCCCGGGCCCGTGATCCTACCGGCGGCATGCACGGCCCCTTTCCGGCTGCCGGGGCTGCGGTCACGAGGGGCCCCAGGCGGGCGGGAGGCCCCAGGCGGGTGTCACAAGAGCGCGGCGAGCGGGGTGTGGGTCAGGCCGTGGGCCTCGGCAACCGGCTCGTAGGTCACGCGCCCGGCCGACACGTTCACACCCCTGGCGAGCGACCGGTCGCGCCGGACGGCCTCGCGCCACCCGAGGGACGCGATCTCGAGGGTGTAGGGCAGGGTGGCGTTCACGAGGGCGTGCGTCGAGCTGTGGGGGACGGCCCCTGGCATGTTCGCCACGCAGTAGTAGAGGGACCCGTTCGCCTCGAAGGTGGGGTGGGAATGGGTGGTGGGCCGGGTCGCCTCGAAGCACCCTCCCTGGTCGACGGACACGTCGACGAGCACCGAGCCGTGGCGCATGGCGGCCACCAGCTCGTCGGAGACCAGCTTGGGCGCCCTGGCCCCCACCACCAGGACCGCGCCGATGACGATGTCGGCATCGAGGCAGGCCTCCTCGATCGCGTGCGAGCTCGAGGCGATGGTCTCCAGCGCCCCGCGGAAGTGGTAGTCGAGCTGGCGCAGCCGCTCCACGTTGCGGTCGAGCACGGCAACGCTCGCATGGAGCCCCACGGCCACGCTCGCCGCTGCCGTGCCGGCCACGCCCGCGCCGATGATGACGATCTTGGCCGACTGCACGCCGGGCGTCCCCGACACGAGGACGCCCCGCCCCCCACCGGGGCGCATCAGGTGGTGGGCCGCCACCACGGGCGCCATGCGGCCGGCCACCTCGCTCATCGGGGTGAGGAGGGGGAGCGAGCCGTCGGGCAGCTGCACCGTCTCGTAGGCGATGGCGGTGTTGCCGGCGGCGACGAGCGCCTCGGTGCACGACCGCGAAGCAGCCAGGTGCAGGTAGGTGAACAGCACCTGGTCGCGGCGCAGCCCGAGGCGCCCGTACTCCTCGGGGACCGGCTCTTTCACCCGCAAGACGAGGTCTGCCTCCGCCCAGATGTCCTCGGGGTCGCCGACGATCTTGGCCCCCGTGCGCACGAAGTCCTCGTCGGGCAGGGACGAGCCGGTACCGGCGCCCCGCTCGACGAGCACGGTGTGCCCCGCCGAGGTGAGCTCGCGGGCGGCGGCGGGCGTGATGGCGACCCGGTACTCGTCCTCCTTGCGCTCGCGGGGCACGCCGACGATCACCGTCCCAACCCTTCCACGCCGTGCGGCGGGGCGTCGAGCCAGTCGGAACGCTGACCGCTGCGCTTCTTGCGGGCGGGCGCGGTCTCCGGGCACCGAGGGGGGCCGTGGCCACGCCGGCGCCGCAGCCGACCGGTGCGCCGGTGCCGCATCGCCCCGACGCTGCTCATGCCTCGATGCTGCTCATCACGTGCTTGACGCGCGTGTAGTCCTCGAGCCCGTAGATGGACAGGTCCCTGCCGTACCCCGACCGCTTGACGCCGCCATGGGGCATCTCGGCCACGATGGGCATGTGGGTGTTGATCCAGACGCAGCCCACGTCGAGGTCGCGCGCCACGCGCAGCGCGCGGCGATGGTCGCGCGTCCACACGCTCGAGGCCAGGCCGTAGGCCACGCCGTTGGCCCACGCCAGGGCCTGGGCCTCGTCGGTGAACCGCTGCACCGTCACGACGGGCCCGAAGATCTCCTCTTGGATCATCTCGTCCGCCTGGTGGAGCCCCGCCACCACCGTCGGCGCAAAGCAGAACCCGCGCGATCCCACCCGGTTGCCGCCCGTGAGGACCCGGGCATGCGCGGGGGCCCGGTCCAAGAACCCCTCGACGCGCCGCAGCTGGTCGGCGCTGTTGAGCGGCCCGACCTCGGCATCGGGCCGCTCGACGCCACCCACCCTGGTGGCCCGGGCCCGCTCGACGAGCGCGTCGAGCAGGTCGCCGTGGACGGCCGGGGCCGCAAGGACCCTCGTGGGCGCGGTGCAGTCCTGGCCGGCGTTGAAGTACGCGGCGCGCGAGATCCCGGCCGCCGTGGCCTCGAGGTCGGCGTCGTCGAACACGATCACCGGTGCCTTGCCCCCGAGCTCGAGATGGACCCGCTTGAGCCCCGGGGCGGCCGCGGCGGCCACCTCTGCCCCGGCCCGGGCGCTGCCGGTGATGGCAACCATGGCTGGCACTGGGTGGGAGACGAGGGACCGCCCCGTATCGCGGTCGCCGCAGACCACGTTGAGGACGCCCGGCGGGAGGTGCTCGCTCATGAGCTCGGCGAGCAGCAAGGTGGTGACGGGAGTCGTCTCCGCCGGCTTGAGCACCATGGTGTTCCCGGCAGCCAGTGCCGGGGCCCACTTCCACACCGCCATCATCATCGGGTAATTCCACGGCGTGACCGCCGCGCAGACTCCCACCGGCTCGCGCCGCACGAACGAGGTGTGGCCGGGGAGGTACTCGGTGGCGGCCCGGCCCTCGAGGACCCGCGCCGCGCCGGCGAAGAACCGGATCTGGTCGACGATGGCGGGGAGCTCCTCGGTCATGGTGAGGGCGTAGGGCTTGCCCGTGTTCTGGCACTCGGCCCGCACCAGCTCCTCGCCCCGGCGCTCGACCGCGTCCGCGATGCGCAGGAGCGCAAGGCTCCGCTCGGCAGGCGTCGCCCGCCGCCACCCCGGGAAGGCCTCGGCCGCGGCGCGCACGGCGAGGTCGACGTCCTCTCGCCCCGAGCGTGGGGCGTCGGCGAAGACCTCACCTGTGCTCGGGTCGACCACGGGCAGGCGGGCCGTGCTCACCGCCTCGACGTACCGGCCGCCGACGAAATTGCGCAGCTGCCAGAGAGCCACCGCGACCAGGATCACAGAGGGCTGGCCGGCCCGACAAGGCCCGGGCTCCGGCCCCGGTCGCGTACGCCTGACCGCGATCTTGCTCCCCGGGGTGGAGGGCGAGCACTCCGGCCCCGGTCGCAGACGGCCTGACCCGCACGGGCTCCCTGGCGCCGGTCCGGCCGACGCCTCGGCACCCCGGCCGCGCGGCGCGCCTGGGCCGCGGGTCCATCCCTTCCCGGCCTACCCCGGTTCCCGGTCGCTACGGTCGGGTAGGGGAGCGACGACGGGAGGCGACATGAGCGACAGCATCCCCACCGACCTCGAGACGGCCGGCGCGAGCCTGAGCGAGCGCGCCAGGCGCCACCTGTGGATGCACTTCACGCGCCTCGGCGCCTTCGACGCGAGCCACGAGGTGCCGGTGATGGTCCGCGGTGAGGGGGCCTACGTCTTCGACCAGCACGGCAAGCGCTACCTCGACGGACTGGCCGGGCTGTTCACGAGCCAGCTCGGGCACGGCCGGAGGGACCTGGCACAGGCCGCAGCCACCCAGGCGGCCGAGCTGGCCTACTTCCCCCTGTGGACCTACGCCCACCCGGCCGCGATCGAGCTGGCGGACCGCCTGGCCGACCTGGCGCCGGGCGACCTCGGCCACGTGTTCTTCACCTCGGGGGGGTCCGAAGCGGTGGAGTCGGCGTGGAAGCTCGCCCGCCAGTACTTCCGGTTGATCGGCGAGCCAGCGCGCGCCAAGGTGATCAGCCGCCACATCGCCTACCACGGCACGACGATGGGTGCGCTTGCGATCACCGGCATCCCAGCCCTGAAAGAGCCCTTCGAGCCGCTCGTCGCCGGCTCGGTGCGCGTCGCCAACACCAACTTCTACCGCGCCCCGTACTTCGGCGACGACCCCGTCGCCTTCGGCCGGTGGGCCGCGGACGAGATCGACCGGGCCATCGTCCGGGAAGGGCCCGAGACCGTGGCCGCGGTCTTCCTCGAGCCGGTCCAGAACGCCGGCGGGTGCTTCACGCCCCCGCCCGGCTACCTCCAGCGGGTACGCGAGATCTGCGACCGCCACGGGGTGCTGCTCGTGTCCGACGAGGTCATCTGTGCCTTCGGCCGGCTCGGGGACTGGTTCGGCGCGCGCCGCTACGGCTTCCAGCCCGACCTCATCACGGTGGCCAAGGGGCTCACGAGCGGCTACGCCCCCCTCGGGGCCATGATCGCGAGCGAGCGTCTCGTGGAGCCGTTCCTGCAGGGCACCCGCAGCTTCACCCACGGGTTCACCTTCGGCGGGCACCCGGTGAGCTGCGCGGTGGGGCTCGCCAACCTCGACGCCTTCGAGCGCGAGGACGTGCTCGGCCACGTTTGCCGGCACGAGGCCGCGTTCCGGGCGGCGCTCGAGGGCCTCCGCGACCTGCCCATCGTGGGCGACGTCCGAGGGGACGGGTACTTCTACGGCATCGAGCTCGTGAAGGACAAGCATACCCGCCTGTCCTTCGACGACGAGGAGAGCGAGCGCCTGCTGCGCGGCTTCCTCTCCGGCGCGCTCTTCGAAGCGGGCCTCATCTGCCGGGCCGACGACCGCGGCGATCCCGTCATCCAGCTGGCGCCACCCCTCGTGTGCGGCCAGGAGGAGTTCGACCTCATGGCCCAGATCCTGCGCGACGCGCTGTCGGAGGCGTGGCGCCGCATCTGAGGAGCCAGCTGGGTGCCCGCGAGGGGTGCGACGCTCGTGGAGCGCCGCGACCCGTGCCTCTCCCGCCTGGCAAGCGGCTGACGGGCACAGGTAGGTTTGCCGGCATCGGACCGGAGGCGCCCGCCGGGGGTGCCGTGGGGGTGAGGGACAGTGGGCTACGAATCCGGGTTGCTGATCGACGGCAAGCTCGTCGGCGCCGAGTCGGGCAAGACGTTCGACAACGTCAACCCGGCCACCGAAGAGGTCATCGGCTCGTGCGCCGACGCGTCGGCCGACGACATGGGCCGGGCGATCGCCGCCGCCCGCCGGGCCTTCGACGAGACGGGTTGGTCGACCGACAAGGCCCTGCGCAAGCGGTGCCTCGAGCAGTTGACGGAGGCCCTCGAGTCCGAGCGGGAGGAGATCCGCCAGGAGCTGGTCACCGAGGTGGGCTGCCCGGTGATGACCACCTACGCCGCCCAGCTCGACGCCCCGCTCCAGGAGGCGCTCCGGTGGCCGGCCAAGTACATCGAGGAGTTCGAGTGGGAGCGCGACCTCGGTGTCGGCGAGTCCTTCGGGCAACCGACCCGCCGCCTCGTGACCAAGGAGCCCGTCGGCGTGGTGGGGGCCATCGTGCCGTGGAACTACCCCCTCGAGGTGACCCTCAACAAGCTTGGCCCGGCGCTGGCAACGGGCAACACGGTGGTCCTCAAGCCGGCCCCCGACACCCCGTTCAACGCGCTGCGCCTGGCCCGCCTGGCGGTCGAGAAGACCGACCTGCCCCCGGGCGTCCTCAACGTCGTCACCTCCTCCGACCACCTGGTGGGCGAGGTCCTGACCGTGGACCCGCGCGTGGACCTCATCTCCTTCACCGGGTCGACCGCCACCGGGCGGCGCATCATGGAGAAGGGGGCGGCCACCCTCAAGCGCCTGTTCCTCGAGCTCGGCGGGAAGTCCGCCCAGATCCTACTCGACGACGCCGACTTCGAGGCCGTCGTGCCCACCGCCGCCTTCCTGTGCATGCACGCCGGGCAAGGGTGCGTCATGAACACGCGGCTCCTCGTGCCCCGCAGCAGGTACGAGTGGTCGCTCGAGGCGCTCAAGGCGGCCTTCGAGGCCGTGCCCTATGGCGACCCCACCAACCCACAGAACATCATGGGCCCACTGATCAGCGCCCGCCAGCGCGAGCGCGTCCTCGGCTACATCGAGAAGGGCAAGCAGGAGGGGGCCACGCTCGTGACCGGCGGCGGCCGGCCCGCACACCTGGCCAAGGGCTACTACGTGGAGCCCACCGTGTTCGGCGTGCCGGACAACCGGATCACGATCGCCCAGGAGGAGATCTTCGGCCCGGTGCTCTGCGTCATCCCCCACGACGGCGACGACGACGCCGTCCGCATCGCCAACGAGTCGCAGTACGGGCTCGGCGGGGCCGTCACCTCGGCCTCGGTGGAGCGGGCGATGGCGGTCGGCCGGCGGATCCGAGCAGGCGTGATCACGGTGAACGGCGGGTCCTGGTACGGGCCCATGTGCCCCTTCGGCGGCTACAAGCAGAGCGGCATCGGACGCCAGTGCGGGCGCGAGGGGTTCGAGCAGTACCTCGAGACCAAGTCCTACGGGCTGCCCGCCACCTGAGCCCGCCCGCCACGCGGGCTCGCCGCGCCAGGCGCACCGCCTGACC
>DATGLW010000007.1:0-7384 GCA_035293965.1 Acidimicrobiales bacterium | reverse complement strand
CCCCGACCGTTACGAGCCACGTCGCAAGAAACGCAGGCCCAAACCGTACGATCGTCTGATGAAACCGAGGCAGGAAGCCAAACGTCAGATGCTCAAGGGGGTTCGGGAGAAGTAAGTGCCATTCGTGTGTCGGACCGGAGCAGGCAACTCCTCGATCTGGGGACGACTCTGGCGAGAGGTAACAGCCGCCGACAAGGCTTCGTTCTTCACGCGGTGGTTCACAAGGAAGCCCTACCGTTTTCTTCGCTGTTCTGAACATGACTCAGGCCAGGTCATCCACGCCACCTGGCAGGCGGTGCGGCCGGTGGCCGATCAGCGCACCAGCTGCTGTTGAAGGATTCGGTGCCGCCATAAAATAGACCGAACCCTCGACCCAGGCTACGTCTCCACGCGCTGCCGAAAAGCACGAGGGAGCTACGATGCCGCGAAGAGACCAGGTTAAAGACGGGTTGCTCGAATGGCAGGTCGTGGCTGCCGACGCACCTGATCTCGAGCAAATTGTGGACGAGGTGGAGTACGCCCTGTACCCGCCGAAGCACGAGGGGAAACTCCCTACCTACAGCTGCATCATCACCGCCTCGACGGCCAAGACCTCCGCCGCGAGCACCGGATACGGCTCAAGCGATCTATCGACTCCTTACGTGGACACTACACGTGGTCCTGATCGATACGTCGCCGGACCTGGACTTCCTGTTGACGTCGGCCCTTGATCGCCGCCGACTGGTACATTGTGCCGGCGTTCCCGTCGGGCTGCCTCCCGATGTTCAGGTGACCGAACGGCGCATTATCCACGAGGGCTTGCACATGTCGGACGGCGAGGGGGCGGGCATAGCGTCGTACCAGGGGTACGAGTTCCAGATCCTCGCGACAGTGTGGGTCGCTCTGGACCTTATCGTGCGGCGTCGGCTCTGCGAGCGCATCGACGTGGAGCCGGCGTCCGCCGAGGACATCGCGGCAAATCTCCGCGTCGAGTCGGAGGCCGCCAGCGCCACGGTGGGCGTTCCCGTGGGCGGCCTCGCTCCTGTCGAACTGCAGATCAAACTCCGTAGCACCCAGTGGACACAGAGCACATTCAAAGCGGTACTCGCTGGCGACGGAACGAAAACCTCGATGAAAGGGCCTCCCCCCCGACCGCGAGCTCTCTCCCAGTTGCAGTGCGACCCGACGAAGCGTTACACGCTCCTCACCAACGCCCAGGTGTCGGGAGACTTATCGGACTTCGTCGTGGCCGAAGTCGGTCAGGAGTCCAAGGCCACAAAGCCCCCAAGCGATCTCAAACCCGACACGGCCGACATCGCCAAGCGAATCGGCATCCTCGCCCAGAAGACCCAGGAGTTGCTCCGGCACGATATACGCGAGATCCTCCAACGCGCCGCACACGTCCCCTACACCAAAGTGAAGGCCTGCACCGAAGCACTGGAGCGCGCGGTCAGAGAGCGGCTGCTCGGTCGGGATCCAAACGCCTGGACGAGAGATCAGATCGAGGCGGAGATCGCCAGCCATGACGGCTACCCTGAACGGCGAGCCCCAGGGCCGTTCGTCCCACCGGACCCGTTTGACGAGTACCGCGACCAACTCGCCAAAGGCGCGCTACTGCTGACCGGTCCAGCCGGGTCGGGTAAGACCCACACCGCCGACCACCTGGCACACGAGTTGCGAACGATCGACGACGCCTTCGAAGTCGTGGAGATCGCGTCAAGCGAAGGCATCGGACGGATCCGGTCGCTCCTTCGAGCGGAGGGGCGTCACCTCTTCTTCGTCCACGACCCGTGGGGCAAGTTCGAGCGGTCTGATCGCGCTCAGGAGTGGGCGACCGAACTGCCGAAACTCGTGCGGGACGCTACGACGGACAAGCGGTTCCTGGTGACATCGAGGACGGCAATTCTCCCTCCCGGCACAAGCACGCTCCAGACCTTCGAGCATCGTCTCACGGACTCGGACTACTCTGCGGCGTCGCGTGGCAAGATTTTGGACCTGGCGATGGCGTCGGCACAGCCGCGGCTGAAAGACTACGCCACCAAGCACCGTGCGCGGATACTGGACCGACTCCGGCTCCCTTACGCAATCGATGTGTTCGCGCGCCGGTTACGTGCGACGGCGATCGAGCCGGAACCAAACCTGGAGGAGCTTCTCGCCGCCTCAAACGTCGAGGTGGTGGCTGACACCATCTTTCACGAGATCACCGCTGTGGGACGCGAAGCCGTCGCTGCGGCTGTTCCGCTCTGGACCCTCCTCATGTCGCGGCGGTCCTTGACCCGCGAGGAGATCGCCGCCGCGGGCCGGTACGTTCGGGCGGGTGGGTACCGAGACCCGGTCGATCCGGTGAAACTCCTCAACCGTCTCAACGCCGGCGGCTGGCTGACCGAACACCGGTCGAATGAACATCTCATCGCACACCCGAGCGTCCAAGAAGGTCTCGAACTGGCGGTGAACAGCGAGCCGGCACTCACCGAAGAAGTCCTGATCGCGATGCTAACCGGGCTCGTTGCGGATAATAAGCTCAAAGCGGCCGCGCGCATCGTTCGACAGCTTCTCAAGCGGCAAACTCCCGTCCCTCGTGCAGCGCAGGAGGCCCTCAACCGGCACCTTCTCAACCGCGTCCTTAAGACGGACGGCTACGAGGCCGGCCAAGCGTTCCGCGAGCTGAAGGAACTGTCGGACTCGAAGGATCCAGCGTCGGAATTGGTAAGGCTTCTGGTCACGCTGCGAGAACACCGGGTCATCGGACAGCAGATGTGGAGGCCTCCGGAACTCTCCGGCGATCAAATCAAATTGATCTGGGGGTCCGAGGAGGCGCGGGCCGTCGGTGCGCAGTTTGTGCGTCACGCGCTACCAGAGACAGACAGCTTCACGTATCAGGCCGGTCCCCTCGTGGACTTCTTCGCGCAGTTCGGGTGGGAGTTCTCGACTGAGTTCCTTGCAGCGTTTCACGAGCACTTTCGTAGGGGATCGACTATATCGGGCGTTTTGGCAGAAGGAGCGCTGCGTGGTCCAGCACCCAAGTATGATGAGGTGCTCGATTCGGCTTTGCGGGAGAGGGACGAGACGTTTGCGTGGCTGGCCGCGGGAGACGAGGAGCGACGGAAGGCCGAGCAGGCGGAGGTCAACGCCATCGAGGCAAGCCACGTGCTCGAAGAGCCGAGCGAGCGATTCTACCCCATAGATGAGGTCCTCCGGGTTGCAGTCACCCTCCGGCGGCACGCCCAGGGGTACGACTGGCTTCTCAAACATCTCAAGCGTGCCGCGCTGCTGGAGTCGTGGGCCAAGACGATCCACAAGCGTACTGCTGCTCAGGAAGTTCGGGCACTACTCAAAGCCTGTCCGGCGGGCGAGCGGAGCCCGGGCTGGCAAGCGGTTGCCAAGTCAGCGAACTGTGCGCTCGGCCCGGAAGTAGTAGCAGCTCTACGGGAGGGGCCCGATCCCGAGTTGCCCGACGTGCTTGAGGCGTTCGTCGCGGTGGTGGCCGACTTCGAATGGGAGGCAGCTTTGGCGAAAGCCTCCGAAGGGCTGGGGATCGGACGGAAGGTTCAGATCGCCGATGCGATTCGGCAGACACACAGCCTCGACGATGAAGTCCGCGAGAGTTTGGTGGAAGCGGTACTCGGAAGTAAGGGGAAGGAGTTGTTCAACCTCCTCTGCTCGGTTGATGAGCGGCCGGACGAAGTCACAGTCGACAGGGGCGCGGTAGGGGCCGACGGCGTTGAGCTTCTGCGCACACTCTCCAAGGACGGGGAGATGACGAGTGCGGTGCGAGCGTGCGTCGTGCTGTCGAAACTGGGCGAGCCCGTCAGCGAGCAACTCCCGCGATTCTTGGGTTCCAAAGACCTCTACGTGCGTCAGTTTGGCCTTTACTTGGTCGCGAAGGCCGGAGGCTCCGCGCAACGAGAGCACCTGCGCCGGGCGCTCGAGGACGAAGACTATCGATGCCGCCGGGCGGCAATGTCCTTCCTTGCGCCTGACGCCAGTGACGCCGAGCGGAAACTGATCATCGGGAAAGAAACTGACGCGAGCGCACCGATACGCGAGCATTGCGCCCGCCTTATCGGGTGGCACAAATGGGAGGAGGGGCAGGCGGCACTCACGAAGATGCTCCACGACAAGCGCGACAAGAACGAGGCCGCCCCCACCATCTTCGTCCACGCTGCTCCCGACCTCCACGTCGCTCGCGCAGCGGCGCAGGCACTTTATCGGTTCGACAATCTTCCAGCAGACCGGCTCACCGAGGTGGAGAGCTTCATCCGGACGGCCGGTGCGAGCTGCCCAGACTTGGTGGTACACGGGCAACTGGTCGATCTTCTCGGCAATGAAGGGGATGCAGCCGTCGTGCCCACGCTCCTGGGGTTACTCGCTGACAAGAGACATATGCCAGGGACAAGCGGGGAAGGCTTCCCGCTGCGGTTCGCTGCCACACGGGCGCTTGTGTTCAAGCTCCTCAACCATCCGGAGATCCGCGAACAAATGCCGGTCGACTCGCTTCTCGAGGGCGCCCGGCACGACGACGGCCGGTTGGCTGGGCCGTCCCTCATGGCTCTTGGCCTGCTCGGCGCACGGGCCCACCCGCACCTCCTTGGGGCGTTGCGGGATCACAAGGACTCTGCAGACAGGGCAGCCCTGCTTCTTGTCGCGGCAGCGCTGGTCGAGCCTCCAGGCCCGGAACCACGTGTCGAGCAATTCGCAGATCCGAGTCACCCGTCCAGGGCGCTGATCGCACTCGCTGCGTCTCCGCCAAAGGACGACGATGCGTGGAAGGACTGGCTGGCGGAGCATACGCCGATTCACGAGTGGGTTACCGCCATCCAACCTACGGAGGGGATAAATCCGACGCTTCGATTCGCTCTCCATCTGCTCTTCGAGCAGAAGCTGGACCACCTGCTCGGATGGCCTGACCTTGCGAAGAGAGACTTCGCAACGTCGATACCACTGATGACCATGCGGTCGATGTTCGGTGGAGAGTAGGCCACGGGATGTTCGACTGCGCTACACTGATCAAAGCTCCACCCAGGTGGGTGCGTGGTCGCTCGTCTTCTCCCACCCGCGGACGTTCCTGTCGACTCCGGCCGAAGTGAGACGTTTGGCGGCAGCCGAGTTCAGGAGCAAGTGGTCGATTCGAAGTCCCGCGTTCCGCCGCGAAGGTAAAGACCTTCTCCCCCGGGGTTCAGGTGACGCAGGGCATCGGTCCTCGACGCGGCGGACTATGGTTGTCTTTTTAGCCTAACGATGCGTGCCTCACTCCCCCATCGCCTCCTCGATCCTGTTCGCGGCATTCGCGATGTAGACCTCGATGGCGTAATTCGGATCAAGTCCCGCTCGCGCACGACGTCCCAGTTCAGCCAACACGGCGATGTTCAACTCGGTCTGCGGAAGGTCAGTGTCGATGTACACACCCTGCGGATAGACACAGTGCTTCGTGCATCGCGGTTCGATGAGCGGCTGGAACTGTGCTGCGTCGGGGCTCTCGGGCTCTGTGAGAGCAAATCGAGCGGCACCCGCCATCAGATCGGCGAGTTGCACCGCGACCAGCGTGGTCTTGCTGTCGAGAAACTCCACGGGCCATGGAATACGAACCAGCGGACGTTCGGGGAAATGCCCGCGCCACTCTTCTGGCATCGGGGTCGTCGCCATCTCGCGCATGTGCTCGGCCGAGGCCATCAAGGGCTTTGATTCATCGCAGTAGACCTCAAGCTCCTCGCCACCTTCGCCCCAATGGAGGAAGGTTACAAGCAACGCAGAGTTCGAAATGTCCATCGTCCATCGCTTGAGGTCGGGGTCAGCTCCGACCGTTTTGATTTCGCGCATGATGCGCGTGCGGTACGCGTAGCAGCACGCCGCGATCGCCGTGAGCGGGTCATCGCCGCCGACACGGTGGAGCGGTTCCCGCAGAAGGCGCGTCAGCTTCTCGGGCTGATTGAACCTGACGAGATTCTGCCCGTCTTCAAGCAACTCCCTGGCGACGGGGTCGCCTCCTGCCCATGCATCGAACAAGAGCATGCTGATGAACCGGTGGAAGTTGATCTCGACGAAGAGAGGCTTCTTTGGCCGGAGGACGGGCTCGAACGTGTACTCAAAGAACTTCGCGGCGGTGGAGAACCGCTTGTCAGCGTGAAAGATCGCGACCTTTTCTCCGTGAGTTTCCAGGAACCACTTCACGGCCGCTCGGCCCCGGGGCGTCTTCCCTAGGTTTTCGAACTTCAGTTCTGAGGCCTGGGTGCGGGAGTCGGTACGGATTTTCTTCACGATCTCGATGGCCTCGTCGTTCGCGATAGCCACGCTCGCGTAGACAAAGTACCTGTCCTTGTCGAGGAAGAGGTTTCCGCCCGAGTACCCCGATTCGTCGCAGAAGATTGTCAGTGGCATCGTCCACTTCCTTCCTGCTCAAGACTGCGCAACTCTACGTACCGTGAAGACGGCCTGGATCAGGGTTTGGTTCGCGAAGGGGTCAACGACTGCCGAGGTCCGCCCTTGCCAATACAGTTTCTTGTGTGACGTCTATTTATCAGAGGCCGCCGGCGTATCACGTTATGGAAATTGAGCTTGCAGCAACGCACGAAGCCGGCCACGCCGTAATGCAGTGGTTCGTCGGCCTGGAGCTTGGCGCGATGGAGATGACGGCCGAAGGGGCAAACGCCAGCAAGGCATCGACCTGCTGCCCTCGTGTGCCACTCGTGACGCTCTCCGACCTGCGCAAGCGAGTTCTCGTGCTCCTCGCCGGGAACGCTGTGACCCTTGAGCGATGGCCGGATAGCTGGAACGATGCTGGGGACTGGAGAGACGTTCTTTCGGCCCTGAGAGAACACCACAAGCTGGACACCATAGCTTGGACCATCAATGACGGTAATACGCCACTTGAACGATTCCTGAAGCATCGCGAACCGCATAAACGTGAAGTCGATAACCGCAAAACGGATAACCCCAAGGCGAATGCGGCCCTGCAGGATGCCATGGTTCGTTGTCGCGAAATCTTCGCTCATCCGCCAATTCGGGAGGCAGTCGGCAAGGTGGCAGCTGCGTTTCTAGCGGCGCCCAGGGGAGACGGCGGATTGGTGCAACTTGAAGGGCGCGAGGCCGTAGAGATTTGTGAGGCCGTCGTCGGGCAGGAATTCAGGATAACGAACCCGTGGTCAGCGTGGATCGCTGGTGAAGCGCAATAGCCAGTAGCGCGCGACAGCGCAATGCTCGCGGCATGGGAATCTTCTCATGCCCGGCTCACCCGTAACGCCCAGCATACCCGGCAGCGAGCATTGGCTGCTTCGGTTGCAAGGAACCCCATCTCCCGTCGGCTTCCTCAGGGCCCCGAGGTGATCTGCCCCACTGGTTCTCATCGGCGCGCATGCAATCCCGTCAGAGCCACAGCCCTGTGTAAGTGGTGTCGTTCCTTGTACCTCGC
>DATGLW010000006.1:0-5057 GCA_035293965.1 Acidimicrobiales bacterium | reverse complement strand
TTCTCGCCCTCGGCCAGCAAGCGGATGATCTGTTCGGGGGTGTGGTGCCTTCTCTTCATTGCCGTGCTGTCCTCCATCCCACCATCGTGGGGCTCGGACTCGCACAGCGGGTGGATCAGCCCAAGGGGACCCGGTCAAATCCGGCCGGTCATCGCGAGGTCGACTACGACGACGTCACCGAAACCGCCGAGGCAGTCGGGACGGCGAGCCTGCTCATGCGGATACTCGACCGCGTCGAGCAACGACTGGCTGGCTGACAAGCGCATCCGGTCCCTGTCCCGGCAGGTTCGCTTCTCCACGAAGCCGTTCTGGGATTCGGCGCTTCCAGTCTTCCCGGCGCCTCCACGGCGTCAAGGCGGTCCGAGCCGCCGCTACCGCTCCGGTACTCCCGAAGGACTGCGTCCTCTTCCCTTGACTCCGCTCCGATGCCGTGACTCCGCGCGCCCATGAACCCAGAAGGGAGAGGAGTCGCAGCCATGCCGTACACCGTTACCGATCTCGCCGAGTTGGTCCGCCATCACCTCGTCCTGTCCGTCGAGGACGACGAGACCGCCGACGCGAACCTCGCCCGGCTCGTCGCCGAGCTGCAGTCGATGGCAACCCGTCCGCTGTGGCGGGAGGCGACCTGGCTCTTCTGCGACCGCTGCGGGTGCTCGGTCGACACCGACCTCATCCACCCGGACGGCCACCACTATGCCGACGATGGCGACTTCTACTGCGCCGACTGCTGGGACACCCTCTAGGGCTTCTGCCTGACCGTCGCGCCATCTAGCCTTCGCATGAGCATGCTGGCAAACGCCAGCTCCTCCAAGCCTTCCTCTTCATCGAGCGGCTTGAACTGTTCGTGAGCGTCGGGGTTGCGAATCCCCTGCACGGCACCTTTGAACATGAAGTGCAAGCCTTGTTGGATGTCACGTCCAGTCTGAGTAGTGAGGTCGCCGAACTGAATCCTCGGATTCGTTACACCCAGGGCTTCGTCCATCAGCTTGCTGCCATCGATATCCAGGCCCGTCATCTGCTTCACCCGGTTGTTGATGGCCTTGAACGCCTCGAAGATCGCAACGTCGAGATGCTCTTCGACAAAGCGGTCCGTCACCTGCCGTATATCTGCGTGGAGCGCGGCGAGCCGAGCGTCTCTCCCGAGGGGCGATACGGTTCCCGGTTCAACCCGGACGCGCTCTCCGATGACAAGCCGTCCCTCTCGGACGTGCCATCCCTGCTGCGCAAGCAAGGACGTGATCCGCTTGCGGACGTCAGCGGGCGGAGGAGCGTGAAAGAACCCTTCGAGCCACCCGCCGACGAACTCACGGAGCGCCCGCCTGGCAGCCGAACCACCTTCGTGAAGCGACTCAAGAGCGTTGAAGACGTACTGCCATTTGTCACCGCTAACGACATCCGGTACAGCTTCGGCGGGAATGCCGGATTCTCGCAGGTAGCGGGGCAACTGCGCAGCGGTGTACGTGTCGCCAATCGAACGGGCGATCTCCTCCATCGTCAGTCCCGTGATGATGCGGTTGTCATCTTCGTCGGGGTCGGGCAACTCCACCTGGATGACCCGACCCCGTGCACGATCCCGTCCGGCGAGAGTGAGCTTGATGTCGTCGATCGTCTGCAACCAGTTGTTCGGATCAGTTGTCGGGCTGTATTGACCGACCATGCGAGAGCTGCGGTCCGTCCAGGTCAGATATCCAGCGTTGGAGGCGAGGGCAAGCTCGATCGCGAAGGGCCGCAGCTCTTCATGGTACAGAAAGCCCTGCCGCCGAGACAGTTCTTCGAGCAGGCGGAGCCCGGTCCCGATGTACGCATTCTCCTGCTCCATCTCGTCGATCGAGCGGAGCAGTTGAAGATCATCCCAGCGCATCGTCATTACCGAGAGACCACGCCAGGCGTTGCCGGGATCGGCGCCGGGACGCCCATCTCTTGCCGGAGCTGGCGGATACCGAGCTGAGGGTCCAGATACCCCACGGCATATGCCAGCTGTTCGACGGCCTCGCACACGAGGTCGGCGGCTTCGCGATCGGTGAGAGGACCGGGGAGCCGTGCCGCGAACCCCATGGCCTGTCCGATGTTCCTCGTCGGCGTGCCGAGCGGCGACAGGTCCACCCGCTCCAGCACGTCGTTCTCTCGGTTTGCCTTGCGGAGCCGTGCTGCCGTACGACGTCGCCGCGAGGAAGTGCACCTCGGCGTGGTTCGTCGTGGCGTCGGATGGGAGCACTTCGGCGAGGGCCTCCGGAAGTGCGGACGTCACGAGAACCAGCCCGTCCCGGAGGATCATCGCCGCCTCGGCCATACGGATCGCCCTTTGCAGCGAAAGGGCCACGTCGGCAGTGACGACGACCGACCCGCCGCCACCCGGTCCTTGAAAGCCCGGCAGGCGGACCGTGACGAGTGCCGAGATGCCCACCGTCGCGTCGCCGCCAATGCGGTAGGTGCAGTAGTCGTACGTCTGGTAGCCACCGGGCGTTGGCACCCAGTCGCTGAGAATCGGGGCGTTCACCGTGGTACCCGGTGCCGGTTGCTCTCCGATAGCCGGTGCGGCGGGGTACCCCGCCATGCTCCGCAGCCGGTTCGACAGCGCGGCGAGCCTCAGTACTCCGAGCAGCGCCTCGCGACTCTCCGCTCGGATCAGCCCGCACGTATCGGAAAATGCCGGGCCGACGGTGGCGGCCGTTCGAAGTTGCAGGAGCGGCAGCACACCCCATCCCTGCGGCGCACTCGTTGACTCCGGCATGAGGAAGTACGTCCGCATCGGCGTCGGGCGGCCTCGCCGTTGGGCAATCTGATCGAGCCGTGCGACCTTTTGGACCGCGTCCTCGAAGAACTCGTCGGCTCCCGCGGTGTCGATGACGCATGCCTGCCGCTCGGCGATCAAGCGCAGCGCTGGCTCGGCGACGTCTCTTTGAAACGTGCACCAGAACGTCGGGTATCGCCGCGAGGAAGACGACTCCAATGCCTCGACGAGCGCCGTGTCGTACTCTGCCGACCACCCCACGACCAAGAGTCCGTACTCGTCGAAGACGCGTGCCAACAGCGCTCGGGTTCCGTCCGGGTACCGGGCAAGCTCGTCGGTCGTGTTCCGCTGGCCGAGGGAGAGGTAGTCCCCGTGGAGCTTGATCACCGTCATCGGCGCGTGGACCAACGCCGTCATTCCCTCGATTGCACCGCTACTCGCAATGACCTGTGGTGCGACGCCAGCCTGATCGAGTGCGCGCTCGATCAGGCGATCGAAGTTCGTGGTGAGAATGACGCGGACCCTGCCGCTTGCTGCCAGGGCGGCCAGCGCGTGGTGTCCCGCCGTCGGCTGGATTCGCGTCCCATCCGGCAGCGCCTCGAAGTACCTCCGGAGCAGCGCCTGCCGGGCAGCGTCAGTCGAGGCCAGTTGCGGAAGGAGAGTGTCGTAGCGCGGCTCCGGGCGCCCCTTGGCCGCCCACCAGTCTTCCGGCCGATCTTCGACCTCGGTCGGATCAGCACCCTCCGCCAGCGCGACCTTGCGAATCAGGTCCTGAACGACTTGCCATCCCGTCGGGATGCCCGCGGCGCTCGATGCCGCTGCCGACCAACACGGCGTACACGCCTGGAGCAGCATGCAGAGCCGTTGCCAACGCCACCCGGCCGTCCACTCCGTCAGTCGGCAGCTCAACCACCGGCACCGTGCCGTTCATAGTGTCGTCGGGACTCCACCGAACACCACAGCAGCATCCGACCACACGGTTGGTTGCAACTTGCCGAACTCGACTTGCGGAACCTTGACGTAGGACCACCGCACGTCCGTGAGGAGCGTGGCGTTTTCGCACCAGATCGTCGCTGCCCGGTCCTTGTGGGCGACGTCGATGTTCTCCTGGCCCTTCGTCTCGATGACGTAGTGGACCCCGTCTCGATCGACGGCGACGAAGTCGGGCTCGTAGTACCGTAGGTTAGTGGCGCTGTCGGTGTACTCGATCGTGAAGCCGAAGCGCTTGGGGAGCTTCGCGAACGACTCCACGTCGGTGGCGTCTTGAAGGAAGTGCGCGAACTCTCGCTCGAAGTCGTTATCGGCGGCGACGAGGTTGAAGACCGTCTTGCTCGCCTCGAAGGTCGGGCGGGAGAAGGGGAACGGCTCGGTCTCCGAGAGCGGACGACCGACATGCTCCAGTCGAGGCGATAGCTCTTCAACGACGAGCGCTCGGAGGATGGTCGCGAACGTCTTCACCGTGAGGTACTGGGCGACACTCGTTGCGATTGCACGGATGATCGTCTTGTCGGCAAGATCGACGGTTTCACCAAATGCCCGGTCCCGCAGGAACTCGCGCACCTTTGGCACGAGCGCGGCGAACTGTGCTGGGAGCTTCACGTCCTGCGCGATCCGCTTGGCGTAGTACGAGATGACTTCCTCGGCCGTTTGCGGCTCGGGGATCGTGTACTCGCGCTCGACGAGCTTCTGCAGGCTAATGATGTCGTAGCCCTCGAAGTGGAACTGGCTTGCTGCGGCATCGCCCTCGCGTTTCGGGAGCCTCGGGCACGACAGTGCTGCGACGTCGATTCCAGTGATCTCCTCGGCGAGCGTCTTCTTGCGGGCAAGGATCGGACTCAAGACCGGGACCGTGATGTCGTGTGCCATCTTCTCCGGGTCCGGAGCGATGGTTGTGATGACAACCGGCTCCTTGAGGTCGAAGGTGTCGAGGGTGATGTCCTCGTCCTTCTCCAACTGTTCCACGAACTTGAGGAACGCCGGGTTGCCAATGACATCGACCCGCTCGACATAGGACGATTCTCTCGTCCCGAACATGAGGCGAAGTCCGCGCCCGATCGTCTGCTCGGGCAGGATGTTCGCCTTCGCCGTGTACGGTCGCAGGCCCACGATGACCGTGACGTTCTGCACGTCCCAGCCCTCCCGGAGCATGAGGACGCTCACGATGGCGTTGACCGGGCTGTCGCCCTCGTCCACGCGGCGAGCAACGCCTCGGGCAGCATCGAGGTCCTTCTTCGAGACGTCCCCGCTCCGGTCCGTATGGATCACGAGGAGCTGTGCATCGCCGCTGTCCGTCGCCCCGAACTCCGCCGGGTACTTCACCCGCAGG
>DATGLW010000005.1:0-3531 GCA_035293965.1 Acidimicrobiales bacterium | reverse complement strand
CCACCGCTTCGGCTTCAGAAGGCTGACGTCAATCCCGAGCACAGGCTGTTCTCGACCCAGAACGAGGTTTCGGCGCTCGCTCTGCTCGCCGTCATGTCCGGGTCAAGGCTTATTGAACGGTCTCGGTTAACGGCGTGACTTCCTGACCATCCGCGGCCTGGTCTGGCTGTGCTCTTTGCGCGCCGACGGGGACGTGGAGTTGGCCCGACGGGGGCGACTGACAGCAGGATGGCCTGTCCCTGAACGCGAGGGACCCCTCCCGCACAGTTGGTCGCTGAGGCCGGGAGGGGTCCAAGGCGGTGTTGCCACCCATGGCCATCGTATGGCCCTGCCCGCTGTCCGTCGATGCGTACGCGACGGCGGGGCGCAGCGTGGAGGTGCCCGAGACCCCGTGCCCGACGTGCCGGCGGGTGCTGGCCCCGTGGTCGGGCTACTGGCGCTTCGTGCGAGAGGCCGGCCGGTGCCTGCGGGTCTTCGTCCGCCGAGGCCGCTGCGCCCCGTGCCGGGTCACCCATGCCCTGCTCCCGGCGTTCGCCCTGCCCCACCGCCTCGATGTCGCCGAAACCGTCGGCGCCGTGCTCGACGCCGTGGTCGGGGGTCTCGGCGGGGTCCGGCCGGCGGCGGCTGCGGCAGGGATCCCCCACACGACGGCCCGAGGGTCGGTCCGGGCCTTCTTGGCCCGTGCCGGGGACCTGGCGGTGCGCTTCGCCGCGCTCGCCGTCGAGCTGGGCGGCGAGGTGGTGGTGCCGCTGTCCGGCGCCGGTGCCGATGCGCTCGCTGTCAGCGATCACGGAAATTCGCGAAAGATGATCACCGAATTTCGCGATTGATCTGAGCCCTGCCCTTCCTGGGACCATCCACCGCGCTCGGTGGGGGAACCCTCCAGCCTCGGGACTTGCACAAGTCCCCGAGCACTGGAGGGCCCCACCGGTCATGTTGACCCAGGAGGAGTACATGGACGTCGTCGCACTTCGACGCCAGGGTTGGACCATCGGCCAGATCGCCGATGCCGTCGGCCATCACCCGGCGACGGTGTCGTCGTGGCTGAAGAAGGGAGGCCCGCCGGCCAAGCGGGGGGCTCCGGCCGGCCACGAGCCGGCAATCTCGGAGCACTGGGCCGCCCGGGTGTCCCAGCTGCTCGAGGCCAACTCCGAGCTGCTGGCCACCTCCATCGAACGGATCCTCAGGACCGAGGGCTTCTCCGGCTCCTACCCGAGCCTGGTGCGCCACCTGCGCCAGGTCCGCGGCGTGCGCCGGGGACGCCCGGCGGCGGTCAGCGTGCCGATCGAGACGGCCCCGGGGGCAGAATTCCAGTTCGACTGGTCCGACTGCTGTGACTGGGGGGAAACCTGGGGGCTCGGTGACCTGCACTGCTTCGGTGCGGTGCTGTGCTGGTCCCGCAGCCGGCACTGGTGGTTCGCCCCCTCCTGCGACCGGGCGCACACCTTGGAGGGCCTGGTGCGCTTCTTCGAGGCGGTCGGCGGCGTGGCGGCCGTCGGGCGCACCGACCGGATGGGGGCGCTCGGGATCTCGCGCGGCGGCATCTTCCGCTTCTTCCCTGAAGCGCTTGACTTCGCCACCTACCACGGGTTCTCGCTCAAGGCCTGCAAGGCACGAGACGCCAAGCGCAAGGGCAAGACGGAGCGGCCGTTCGGGGAGCTCAACTCGGCCTTCATGCAAGAGATGGCGCTTTGCCCGCCGGCGTCGATCGGAGAGCTCAACACCCGGGCCAGGCACTGGCTCGACGTCTACGTGGATCCCCGGCCCCACCGGGCCACCAAGGAGGCACCCAGGGTGCGCCTGGCCGCCGAGGTCGAGCTGTTGGGACCCCTTCCCCGGGTCCGCTACGACACCACCCGGCGCGAGCCCCGGGTGGTGAGCGCCCCGCTGCCGTTGGTCGAGGTGGACACGGTGCCCTACTCGGTGCCGCCAGAGCTGGTGGGCACGACCGTCGAGGTCCGCCTGCCCGTCGACCAAGGCATCGTCGAGGTCCGCCACCGCGGCCAGGTCATCGTCACCCACCGGATCGCCCCGGCAGGGTCGCCGGCGGTGTGGGACCCGGCCCACCGCGCGGCGGCAGAGGCCATCGCCCTGGCCCCGCACCGCCGCCACCCGGTGGCGGTCCCAGAACCCCCGGCGTCCCCGGTCGTCCCCCTCGATCTTGGGCCTGGCGACTACGACGTCGAGGAGGTCGACCTCGGCCGCTACGACGGCGGCACCGGCTGCGGCTGCACGGGGACGGGCCGATGACCGGCTCCCCCTACGAGCGGCTGAAGGCGGACCTCGACTACCTGCGCCTCACCCGGGCAGCCGAGGTGTTCGCCACCTTGGCCGAGGAGGCGAGCGGTCGGGAGTGGAGCCACGTCGAGTACCTGGCCGCCGTCATGGCCGCAGAAGCGGTCCACAGCCGCAACCGGCGCCTGGCCGCCCGGCTGCGCTTCGCCCACCTGCCCAAGCGTGCCGTGCTGGAGGACTTCGACTTCGACTTCCAGCCCTCGATCGATCCCAAGGTGCTCTTCGACCTGGCCTCGTGCCGCTTCGTGTCAGAAGGGCGCCCGGTCGTGTTCCTGGGCCAGCCCGGCACCGGCAAGACGTTCTTGGCCACGGCCCTGTGCACCGCGGCGGTGGAGGCCGGGTACCGGGGCTACTTCACCTCGGCGGCGGACCTGGTGGCCTCGGTGGCGACCGCCTACGCCGACGGCAGCTTCACCACCCGGATCCGCACCTACACCGGGCCCTCGGTCCTCGTGATCGACGACGTGGGGCTGGTGGGCTTCGACCGGGCCCAGGCCAACGCCCTGTTCCAGGTGGTCAACCGCCGCTACGAGCGGGGCTCGTCCACCATTGTCACCACCAACCGGTCGCTGTCGTCGTGGGGCGAGCTCTTCGGCGGCGACCACGTCGTGGCGGCCGCCATCTTGGACAGATTGCTCGACCGGGCGGTGGTGATCAACATCAAGGGCCCCTCATGGCGACTGCGCGAGCACCAGGCGCTCACCGAGGCGATGCGGTGACGGTCCTCTCCCTGGCCCTCGTCACGGCGCTCCTGCAGGGCCCCACGGCCACCCTTCCGGCGCCGGCCTGCACCGGCCTGCTGGCACCGGCGGGATCGCCCTCGGAGATCGCCGAACGGCCCCTGGCAACCCTGTCCGAGTCCCAACTACCGAGTACCTGTCGACACGCAGTTGCAGCACCGCCGTCAGGCCAACCGGAGGGGAAAATCCTTGAGACCCTTCCCCCTCTCTGCCACACTCACAGCCAGGAAGCGCAGGGCTCCGTCATCGCGAGTTTCGGTGATCGGAAAACGCGAAGTTCGTGTGATCGCGGACACTTCGCAGCGATCGCCGCCGCGTGGCGGGCGGCCATGGCGCTGCCGGGATGGCTCAGTGCCGGCCGGTGGCGGTTCTCGTCGTCGGTGAGCGGCGGGACGCTGCTGCGCCCCAACACGAACTCCCCCTATCTCGTCGTCGGCAGACGGCGTTTCATGCCTCCTGTCCCGTGACGACAAGGAGGACCACATGGACCCTGCCC
>DATGLW010000004.1:0-17071 GCA_035293965.1 Acidimicrobiales bacterium | reverse complement strand
CCGGCGACCACGAGAGGATCGGACGGTGGCTGGCGGCTCCCGACGCCGGCCTCCTCGAGCGCAACCGGGCCGTGGCCGAGCGCTGGTTCAACCTGGCGGACCTCCCAGCTCGCCTGGAAGCCGTGTTCGCGAGCGTGGCCGTGCCCCGCTGAGGCGAGGCCCGGTCAGGGCGCGAGGCGCGGCGCCACCTGGCTGCAGAGCGACCACAGCTCGCGCGCGCACTCGACGTAGGCCTCATCGGGCTGGCCGGCAGGGTCGGCGACCTCCTCGGCCGGGTCGAGCGGGGCAGCCGCCAAACCCAGGCTGGCCACCCGTTCGGCGAGCGGCGTGCCCGCCGGCTCCAGCTGGGCAGCCAGCCGGCGCAGCGTGGCCGTCCGGGCTGCTGCACCAGGATGCTTCCGGCGGACGTAGCGGACGTGGTCGAGCTCCATCGCGACCACCAGATCGGCATCGCGCAGGTGGTCCCCCGTCAGCTGGCAGCTTCGGTGGCCCCCGACGGACGCGGCCGGCAGCCCGGTGACCGCGGCCAGCGCGGCGCGCGTGCGCATGCTGGCACGCTGGCCCTCGACCGCGAGGATGCCCGCCGTCGTGACCGTCACGTCGAGCCCGTGGGCCCCGGCGAGGTGCTCGAGCATGGCGCCGGCCATCACCGAGCGGGCGACGTTGCCCGTGCAGATCACGAGCACTCGGGCCCCGGCACCCGGCCGGGCGGCGCAACGGTCCGCGGAGCAGCCGCGAGCCCTGCCCGGCGTTCGGCGTCCGTCCATGTGCCTTCCCTCGTGACGAGCACGCGGGCGCCCGTTCTCTCGTGACGAGCCCGCGGGCGGCGAACCTACGCCAGCAGGCAGAGGCTCACCAAATGGCGAGCGGGGCTCCTCGCCCCGCCACAGCGATCGGCGCTGCCGACCACGTGGCCCGCCACGGGCAGCCCGAGATCGGACGAGGGAGCTCGGCTGGGCGGCTCGCGCCCCGTGCTCGGTAGGATCCCCTGCGCCGCCGGCAAGCGCGCGCCTGCGCCGGGGGGACACGGGGGAGCACCCAAGGGGGGCACCGTCGTCGAAGGGGGAGCACCATGGTCGTCGTCGACGTCGACTCGCACTGGGAGGTGGCCAAGTTCGAGCGGGGGCGCCACCCGTTCGAGCGGTGGCGGGACCGGTTCCCGAAGATCGTCCAGCACCTGGCCAACGGTCTCGCGGGCGACCTCCTCCGGGCCTTGCCCGACGACCGGCGTCCCGACGGCGCCACCATGCTCGCCACCTTGGTGCAGGCGTCCGAGGAGCGGGGTGAGCGGGTCACGATGCAGCCACCGCACCCCTCGTCGCCAGCCGAGCGCCTGGCGTGGATGGACGCAACGGGCATCGACCACTGCCTGGTCAACCCCGGCAGCTGGTGGCAGCTGCTCGAGTACCTCGGCCCCGACCGCCCGCAGGGGGCGGCCATCTGCAACGACTGGCTGGCCGAACAGCTGGCCGACGGCAGCCACCGTCTGCACGGCGTGGCCGTGGTCGACTTCGCGGACCTCGGTGCCGCCGTGGCCGAGATGGAGCGGGCGCGGGCCAAGGGCCATCGCGCCTTCTTCCTCTACACGCTCGACGGGCGGCCGCCGAGGGCCACGCCGCCGGGCCACCCGGAGTGGGACGTCGTCTGGTCGGCAGCCACGGATCTCGGGATGGTGGCGGTCATCCACGTCGGCAACACCTACGCCGACTACGGCGGGTGGGCCGACATCGGCTGGGACCTCCCAGGCGGCGCGGGGGTGTCGGCCCTGCTGCGGCTGTCGTCGACCAAGCGCCACCACGTGGCCGAGGACCTCCTGTCGTCGCTGCTCTTCGGCGGGGCGCTCCACCGCCACCCGAACCTGACCGTGGTGCTCGAGGAGATGGGCGTCGGGTGGATCCCCGCGTACGTCGACCTCTGCGGGCGCCAGTCGAGGTCCTCGACCATGATGGGCCCCTGGCCCTTCGAGCTCACCGGCGACGAGCTCTTGCGGCGCAACATACGGTTCACGCCGCTGCCCGGCTTCAACGAGGCTCGGGTCCTCGACGTCGTCGCGGCGCTGCCGGAGATGGCCCTGTTCTCCTCGGACTACCCGCACCAGGAGGGCAACGCCGACCCCCTCAACGCCTACGGCGGCGCGCTGGGGTCCCTCGACCCGCCCACGCGGGAGCGCTTCCTCGGAGCCAATGCCGTCGATGCCTTCGCCCGCATGGGCGACCCGCTCTGAGCGTGCCGCTCATGCCGGCGGACCGCCACCACCGGCCCGCGACGCCGCGCCCGGCCTCGGCGTCTCAGGCCACCACGCCTGCGGCACGCAACCGCTCGACCTCCGCGGCCCCGTAGCCGAGGGCGGCGAGGACCTCGTCGGTGTGCTCGGCGAAGTCGGGCGCCCGCGGCGGGTCGCCGGCCTCCTCGTCGAAGAGCACCGGTGGCACCGGGACCTTCAGCCCCCCGCCGGGGTAGTCCACGTGGCGCAGGAAGCCGTTCGCCTGGGTCTGGGGGTCCTCGTAGACCTCCTCGGGCGTGCTGACCGGCGACCACGCCCCCTCGGTGGTGGCGAGCGCCACCTTCCACTCCTCGAGGGTCCTGGCGGCGAACACGCCGGCGAGGATCTCGTGCAGCTCCTGGCGGTGAGCGAGGCGGTCCGCAGCCCGGGCGAAGCGCTCGTCGGCGGCGAGCTCGGGCTTCCCCACGTGGTCGCAGAAGTCGGCGAACACCCGGTCGACGTCGGACGCCAGGTCGAGGGACAGGTTCACGAAGCGGTGGTCGCGGGTCTGGTAGGCACCGGAGGTCGCCGATCCGGCCAGCCGGCTCGGCGGCGGCTCGACGGGCCCGAACTCGCGCTGCTGGGGCGTGAACTGGGCCGCGATCAGGGCAGGGCCGTTGAACCAGACGGCAGTCCCGAGGAGCGAGGCGTCCACCACCGGCGCGTGCCCGGTCCGCTCGCGGTGCAGCAGGGCCGCGCAGATGCCACCGGCGAGGGTCATGCCGGACATGCCGTCGCCATGGCCGACCATCCCCGTCGGCCAGCGGGCCCCGGAGACGTCCATGGCCGACTGCGCGAGGGAGCCACGGCACCACCACGTGATGCCGTCGTAGCCGGGCCGGGCGCGATCGGGGCCCTTGGGGCCCTGCCCGCTCCCCCGGGCGTAGACGATCCGGGGGTTGATCGCCCGGATGTGCTCCACGTCGATCTCGAGCTTCCGGCGGACGTCGGGCAGGTAGCTCGTCAAGAAGACGTCGGCATCTGCGGCGAGCGCGTAGAGGATCTCCCGGCCTTCGGGGGTGGCCAGGTTGAGGGCCACGGAGCGCTTGCCCCGGCTGTAATGCTTGAAGTAGGTGCTGGCGCGCCCCGGCTCGAGCGTGCCGTCGAGCAGACGCATGGGATCGGGCGCGGTCGGGCTCTCGACCTTGATGACGTCGGCCCCCCAGTGAGCGAGCACGCCGCCTGCGGAGGGCACGAACGCCCACGCCGTGATGTCGATCACCTTGATGCCGCGGAGGATGTCCATGGTGCTCCTTTCAGGACGGGGTCACGTTTCAGGACGGGGTCACGGCGCCACGCGAGCCCACGACCGGTGCACTCGGTCTCACGACGCGGTCAAGAGCGCGCAGGCGGCGAAGCCCCCGACCGCGTTGCTCACCACGCCGACCTCGGCGCCGGGCACCTGGCGGCCCCCGCCGACCTCGCCGCGCAGCTGCCGGGTCACCTCGATGAAGAAGTTGGCGCCGTGGCGGCGGCCGACGTTGCACGCCCCGCCGTCGGTGTTGGTCGGGATCGCCCCGCCGAGGCGCGTCTCCCCGGCGGCGACGAACGGGCCGCTCTCACCTTCGCCGCAGAACCCGAGCGCCTCGAGCCACTGCATGGCGATGAACGTGAACCCGTCGTAGAGGCCGGCAACGTCGACGTCGGCGGGGCTGAGGTCGGTCCGTTCCCACATCCGCTTCGCGGCACGCCACGGCGACGAGTGCGTCATGTCCTCCACCAGGTTGAAGTCCACGACGTCGGTCGTCCCCATCGCCCAGGCGTCGAAGAACACGGGCTTCTTGGCCAGGTCGCGGGCCCGCTCCTCGGTCGTGAAGATGAGCGCAGAGCTCGAGTCGACGGGGTAGTCGCAGTCGAGCAGGTGCAAGGGCTTGGTGATGTAGCGCGAGCCCAGGTAGTCGTCCATGGAGAGGGGCTCCCGGAACAGGGCATCGGGGTTGCGGGTGGCGAAGTCGCGCTGGGCCACCGCGAACGCCCCGAAGTGCTCCTCGGTCGTGCCGTACTGGTGCATGTGGCGGCGCATGTACAGCCCGGCCCAGTGGGCCCCGGTGAACGAGCCGTAGGGCAGGAGGAACTGGCGAGGGCCGCCCACCCGCGCATCGCCCGCCGGGACCCCGCCGCCGGCCGCGCCTGCCTGGTGGACCGTCCGGATGGTGAGGCACGTGTGGCAGGAGCCCGACGCCACCGCGGCGATCCCGTGGAGCGCGGCGACGCTGTAGGCCGCCCCGTCGACCGACCCCGAGTAGAAGGCCAGGTCCGGCACCCCGATGAGGTCCGCCGCCTGAGTCGCCCCGACGTACTGGTGCGGGAAGCTGTGCACGACGACGCCGTCGACGTCGCGCGCAGCCAGGCCGGCGTCGGCCAGCGCGGCGACCGAGGACTGCGCCGTGAGGTGCTCCAGGCTGAGCCCCGTGCGCCTCCCGACGGTGGAGTAGCCGACGCCGACGACGGCCACCCGTTGGCGGCGCGCCACCCTCAGGCCCCCTGTGCAGGGCGGAACATCGGCAGGGTGAGCTCCGGCGAGACGACCTCGAAGGTCACCTCGAGAGCCATGCCGATCTCGACCTGGGACTCGTCGCATTCCACCAGGTTGGTGACGAGCTTGAGGTTGGCCTGCTCCTCGAGCTCGACCACGGCCAGGAGATAGGGGAGCCGGTCCTCGAACCACGGGTGGAAGGCCTGCATGCCGACCGTCCAGCTGTAGAGGGTCCCCCGCCCCGACACCTCGGTCGGGGTGAGCGAGAAGGAGCGGCACCGCTTGCACACCGGGCGAGGCCAGTGCACGTACCACCCGCAGTCGTCGCATCGCAGGATCGCCAGCCGCCGGCGCCGGGCGGCCTCCCAGAAGAACGACGTCAGGGGGTCGGGAGCGGGGAGCGGTGGCCGGGGCTCGGGCCTCGCAGTGGTCAACGTCTCCTCCCCTCCCGATCGCCCCCGCGCATCGGGCTCCAGCCTCCCCGCGGGCGCCAGCCGGGTGCTACGGAGCACCCGGTGCGCCCTCAGGCCACCTTGTGCGCGTCAGCCCAGCGCCGACGGTACTCCTCCTTAGAGACCTCGCTCACGTCCACGTCGGTCGCCGTCGCCCGCAGGGCCCCGACGGTGGCCTTCTCGCGAGGGACGTGGGCGAAGGGGTCGTAGTTGAAGAAGCGGCACGCGTTCTTCCAGGTGATGGCCTCGATCTCCTCGTCGCTGCAGCCCGCCGCCACGAGCTCGCCCATGAGCAGCTCGGGCGAGCGGGGCCACGTGGAGTCGGAGTGGGGGTAGTCGCACTCCCACGCGATGGACTCGACGCCGATGCGGTCCCGGAGCCGGAGGGCGGCAGGATCGGTGATGAAGCAGCCGAGGAAGTTGGACCGCCACAGCTCGGTCGGCGTCTTCCCCTTGGCGATCTCGAGCCCGGTCCAGCGATGGTTCCAGACGTGGCGATCCATGCGGTCGAGGAAGAAGGGGATCCAGCCCACCCCGCCCTCGGACATGGCCACCTTGAGGTCGGGGAAGCGCACGAAGGTGCCCCCCACCATGAGGTCGGAGGTGGCGACGGCCGAGAGCTGCGGGGACATGATGATGAGGTTGTCCTCCTTGGCCGTCCTGGCGCGCTGGAGCAGGCCGAACGCGCCGCCGATGTGCAGGCACATCGCCATGTCGTGGTCGCACAGGGCCCGGAACACCGGGTCCCAGTAGCCGTCCTCGTCGAAGGCGGGGAGGCCCACCCCGTAGGGGGTCTCGGGCAGCGACACCGCCGTGCAACCCTTCCTGGCCACCCGGTTGATCTCGGCCACCATGGCCTCGGGATCGTAGGTCGGCACGATGGCGAGGGGGATGAACCGGCCCGGGTGCCCACCCGCCAGCTCGTCGATGTGCCAGTCGTTGTACGCGGCCACGACGGCGTTGGTGAGGTCCCGGTCGACGGTCGAGCGCGCCAGGGACATCCCGTTGAACCCGGCGAAGGTCGGGAAGCACATGCCGGCCAGCTGCCCGTTTGCGTCCATGTCGCGCACCCGCAGGTCCAGGTCGTAGACCGCCGGGCGCATCTCCGCGAAGTCGACCGGCTGCATGTCCCACTCCTCGCGCGGCCACGACGCGACGGCTCCGAGGCCGCTCATCCCGGTCTCTTGGCCCTGGAACTCCCAGTAGCCGCGCCCGGTGGCGTCGTGGACGTACCTGGGCGCCTGGTCCCGGTACTTCTCGGGGATGTGGTTGTCGAACATGTCAGCCGGTTCGATCACGTGGTCGTCGATGCTGACGAGGATCATGTCGTCGATGTGCACGGGGGCTCCTCCCCTCCTCCCCTCCTCCTCTGCCGCCCGCCAGCCGCCCCGCCAGCCGCCGCCTGCGAACGCCATCCGGCCGCCGCCGGCCGGCTCACGAGGCGTTCGAGTTCGGGATCAGCGTGCCGCAGAACGGCTTGCCGCTCGCCGGGAACGCCTGGTACTTGCCGTCGACGAAGTGAGCGCTCAGGATGCAGCTCTGCTTGGGGGCCTGCCCGAAGTTCCGGAACGACACCGGGTGGGGCAGCAGGCCTCCTGCATCGAAGTTGCCGACCTTGCGCAGGTTGGCGATGAACGACTGGCGCGTGGGGTTCTTGCCCGCGACCTGCAGCCCCTTGATGAACAGGTCGCCCACCTCCCAGCCGTCGCTGAGCCCCAGGTCCGGGATGCCCCCCTTGTAGCTCGGGTCGTACTTGCGCAGCGCGGCCAGCATGGCCTTGCTGGCCGGCTTCTGGTAGGTCGGGTCGAAGTTGGTGCCCGGGAAGTACGCGCCCTCCGCCGCCGACAGGGTGGCCTGGTTGGCGAAGACACCCTGGGACGGTCCCGCGGCGAAGTCGATCTTGACGTCGGTGAGGCCGAGGTTCTTGATGGCGGTGGCCATCGCCAGGCTCGAGCTGAGCACGCACGAGCACTCGGCGCCGTCGCAACCGGCGTTCTTGAAGCTGAGCGCCCAGGCGCTGAAGTTCACACCCCCCAGGGGGACGACCGTGTCGTCGCACGTCTGGAGCCCGACGGCCTTGATGGAGTTGATCTCCTGCTGGCCGGCCCGCTGGGAGGACGGCGTCTGGGACATGACGATGCTGATCTTCTTCGCCCCGGTGGCCTTCCAGAACTTCCCCCACTGCGTGTAGGACGGATAGTTGGGGCTGTTGGTGCCCTCGATGTTGAACATGTTGGTGTTGGGCTGCTGGTACCACTCCGGGCCGTCGAGCGAGGTGCCCACGACGGGGATGCCCTGCTGGTTCAGGTAGTGGTACGCGCCGAAGAACAGGGCGCTCACCTCGGCCACGGCGAAGACGCCCTTGGTCTCGACGAGGTCCTGCGCGGCTGTCTGCGCCCCGGCGGGCGTGGACGTCGTGTCCGCGGTGACGAGCTCGAGCTTCCGGCCATTGACCCCCCCATGTGCGTTCTGGAGGGCGAAGCGGGCAGCGATGCCCTGGGCGCTGTCCTCGAAGGTCGACGAGGCGATGCCGGTGATGTCGGTGATGAAGCCGACCTTCACGGCCTTCTTCGTGACCCCCGGGGCCGCCGCGGCGGCCGGGGCCGCCAAGCCGGCGACGGCCAACGACGCCGCAGCGAGCATGGCCAGGAGGCTGCCCCCGGCACGTCGGTTCTTCACGTCCTACCCCCTTCGCAGGTGTTTGCCCCAGCGCGCGTCGTCCAGGAACAGCCGGGCCGGCCACGCGTTCTCGAGAACGCAACCATGCCTCCCGAACAGTTTCAAGGGGCTGTCATGAAACGATCCATTCCAGATGGGCAACGCTCGCGGTCCCCGATGGCCCCACTCCCGCCACGGCACCCGGGTCGGGGATCAGGGGATGCGCAGGCCGGAGATGGCCCGGCTGACGATGAGCCGCTGGATCTCGCTCGTGCCCTCGAAGATGGTGTAGATCTTGGCGTCGCGGTGCCATCGCTCGACGGGGTAGTCGCGGACGTAGCCGTACCCGCCGAGGACCTGGATGGCCTCCTCGGTGACACGCACGGCCGTCTCGCCGGCGACGAGCTTGGCCATCGAGCCCTCACCCGCGCTGAACGGCCGGCCGTTGCGCGCCATCCACGTTGCTCGCCACACGAGCAGCCGAGCGGCGTCGATGCTCGTGCGCATGTCCGCGAGCTTGAACGCGATGGCTTGGTTCATGATGATCGCCCGCCCGAACTGGCGCCGCTCCTTCGCGTAGTCGAGCGCGAACTCATACGCGGCGCGGGCGATGCCGACCGCCTGGGCGCCCACGAGCGGGCGAGATGCCTCGAACGTGGCCATCGCCGCCTGCCCGGCGGCCGGCAGCCCCTCGCGGGCGCGCGCCAGCCGCTCCTCGAGCCGCTCGCGGCCGCCGAGGACACAGCGGCCCGGCACACGGCAGTCCTCGAGCACGACCTCGGCCGTGTGGGAGGCCCGAATCCCCATCTTCTTGAATTTCTGGCCCTGGCGGAGTCCGGGCGTCCCGGCGGGAACGACGAAGCTGGCGTGCCCGCGGGCCCCGAGGGCAGGCTCCACGGAGGCCACGATCACGTGGAGGTCGGCCAGCCCGCCGTTGGTCACCCAGGTCTTGGTGCCGTTGAGCACCCACTCGTCGGCCACGGGGTCGTAGACCGCGCGCGTCCGGAGCGCGGACACGTCGGAGCCGGCGTCGGCCTCGGACGCCCCGAACGCCGCCAGCTTCGGGGCCTCAGGCGTGCCGAAGCACTGGGGGAGCCACTCCTGTTGCTGGGCCGCGGTGCCGTTGGCCATGATGGCGGCCACGGCCAGCGTGGACCCGAAGACAGCCAGGCAGATGCCGGCGTCACCCCACGCCATCTCCTCCATCACGAGCGCCAGCTGCAGGCCGGTCGGGTCGGCAAAACAGGTGGCCAGGAAGTCGAACGAGTAGAGGCCCACTCGGGCTGCCTCCTCGATCACCGGCCAGGGCGTCTCTTCGCGCTCGTCCCACTCGTGGGCCACCGGACGGACGACCCGCTCGGCGAAGTCGTGCACCCAGGCTTTGAGCTGCTGCTGGTCGTCGTCGAGCTGGAGGGAGAACGGGGGCGTCACGGAAGGACGCCCCCTCGAGCGGCGTGCCGCGCACGACCCGGCCGCGGGGCCGGCGGGGCGGCGGTCACCGGCCGCGGGGCCATGGTGGCGCGCCGGCGCTCAGGAGCTGACGGGGCGCACGTCCTTGGCCATCAGGCCCTTGGGGCCCTGCTCGACCTCGAACTCGACCAGCTGGCCCTCTTCGAGCAACCGGTAGCCGTTCATCTGAATTGCGGTGTGGTGGACGAACACGTCGGCCCCGCCGTCGGGCTGGGAGATGAAGCCATAGCCCTTCTCGGAGTTGAACCACTTGACCGTTCCGGATGCCACGGTGGCAATCCCCCTTACCTTGTTGCTGTCCGGCCACGCCGGCCTTGTTGCTGTCCGGCCACACCCGACTCTTGTTGCTGACGGCCACGCCCGACTCTTATTGCTCATTGCTGTCCGGCCACGCCGGAATCGGAGGACCGCGGTGCACCCGGGCTCCCCGCAGGCACGCTAGCAGGGGCCGCCAGGGGGGTCGACGCCCGCCTGCTCGCCACGGCGATGGATCCGCGTGCCCCCGGAATGGTCCTCGACCACCCAGCCCGCTTCCACCAGCTCGTCGCGAAGGCGGTCCGCCCGCTCGAAGTCGCGAGCGGCCCGGGCCTCGTCGCGCTCGGCCACCAGCCGCGCGGCCCAGTCGTCCACGACGTCCGCCTGCCGGCCTTGCAGGCGCAGGCCCAGCACGCCGCAGAGCACTGCCGCCGTGCGGGCCAGCACCGATGCTCGGGGCGTGTCGCCGGAATCGGCGGTCGCATTGGCCTGGTTGACCAGCTCGAAGATCCCGGCCACGGCCGCCGGCGTGTCGAGGTCGTCGTCCATGCGCTCGCGGAACTTCGCGACGAGGTCCGGGGCGGCGCCGGCCGACGACGTGGCGCCGAGCACCACCACCCCGTCACCCTCGGCCAGCGGATCGGCAAGGTCGAAGCGCCGGGCCAGGGCGTCGAGGCGCTGAAGCGCCCGCTCGGCCTGCTCGACGGTGCCGGGGTCCACCTCGATGGGCGAACGGTAGTGAGCCCGCAGGACGAGGAGCCGGTAGGCACGGGCGTCGCTGCGGGCGAGGAGGTCGGGCAGCGACATGAAGTTCCCCTCCGACTTGGACATCTTCTCGCCCTCGACCTCGACCCAGCCGTGGTGCACCCAGTGGCGGGCGAAGGCCTTGCCCTCGGCCAGGGCCTGGGCCCGCTCGTTCTCGTGGTGCGGGAAGGCGAGGTCGCGGCCCCCGCCGTGGAGGTCGAAGCCCTCGCCGAGGAGCTCGAGGGACATCACCACGCACTCGGTGTGCCAGCCGGGGCGGCCCGGGCCCCAGGGAGAGTCCCACGCCGGCTCGCCCGGCTTGGCCTTCTTCCACAGCGCGAAGTCGAGGGGCGAGCGCTTGTGCTCGCCCGCTTCCACCCGAGCCCCCGCCCGGAGCGATGCCAGCGGCTGGCGGGCGAGGAGGCCATAGCCGGGGACCTGCTCGACCTGCAGGTAGACGCCGTCGGGGGTGACGTAGGCCGCGCCGCGCCGGACGAGGTCGGCCACCAGGTCGACCATCGGGCCCACGTAGGCGGTGGCGTGGGGGGTGGCGGTCGGGCGCAGCACACCCAACGCGTCCATGGCGCGCCACCACGCCACCTCCTGCTCGGCCGCCACCGCCGCTTCGCTCCGCCCGGTCGCCGCGGCGCGGGCAATGATCTTGTCGTCGACGTCGGTGACGTTCGACACGTGGCGGACCTGGAGGCCGAGGAAGGTGAGGTAGCGCCGCAGGACGTCGAAGACGAGCGTGGACCGGCCGTGCCCGAGATGGGGCACGTCGTAGACGGTGGGGCCGCACACGTACATCGACACCCGGCCCGTCTCGCGCAGCTCGAGGGGGCGCACGGTCGCAGTGGCGGTGTCGAAGAGGCGCAGCATCCGGGTACGGTAACCCGATCATGATCGGGGCGGTTCCAGGTAATGGCCCGGGTAGTGGTCCAGGTAGTGGCCCGGGTAGTGACCCAGGTGACGGCCGGGCACCGGGGGCGTCCCGCGTGCCCGAGCGGCCCTCCCTGGAGGGGCTCGAGGAGAAGTGGGCGGCCCGGTGGGAGAAGGACGGCACGTACCGGTTCGACCGGGCGGCGCCTCGCGACCGGGTGTTCGCGGTCGACACCCCGCCGCCGACGGTGTCGGGGTCCCTCCACCTTGGCCACGTGTTCTCCTACACCCACACCGACACGGTGGTCCGCTTCCAGCGGATGCGAGGCAGGGAGGCCTTCTACCCCATGGGATGGGACGACAACGGCCTGCCGACCGAGCGCAGGGTGCAGAACTACTTCGGCGTCCGCTGCGATCCGACCCTGCCCTACGACCCGGGCTTCGAGCCGCCGGCCGTCCCCCCGGACCCGCCGATGGCCATCTCGCGGCCCAACTTCGTCGAGCTGTGCGAGCGCCTCACGGCGGAGGACGAGCAGGCGTTCGAGGACCTCTGGCGCCAGCTCGGCCTGTCGGTGGACTGGAGCCTGTGCTACTCGACGATCGACCCCGCCGCGCGCCGGGCCTCGCAGCGCTCGTTCCTCCGCATGCTGGCGCGGGGCGACGCGTACCAGCAGTCGGCGCCCACCCTGTGGGACGTGGACTTCCAAACGGCCGTGTCGCAGGCCGAGCTCGAGGACCGCGAGCGGCCGGGCGCCTACCACCGTCTGCGCTTCCGCCTCGCCAGCGGCGGGGACGTCGACGTCGAGACGACGCGGCCGGAGCTGCTGGCGGCCTGCGTCGCGCTGGTGGCCCACCCTGGCGACGACCGCTACCGCCCGCTGTTCGGCACCGAGGCCCTCACGCCCCTGTTCGGCGTCCGGGTGCCGGTCCTGGCTCACGAGGCCGCCGATCCCGACAAGGGCTCGGGCATCGCCATGGTCTGCACGTTCGGCGACACGACCGACATATTGTGGTGGCGCGAGCTGGGCCTCCCGACGCGCGCCGTCGTCGGGCGCGACGGACGGCTCGAGCCGGTCACCTGGGGCGCGCCCGGCTGGGAGAGCGAGGACCCTGTCGGGGCAGCCCGCGCGTACGGCGAGCTCGTCGGGCGGTCCGTCGGCCAGGCCCGCAACCGCGTGGTGGAGCTGCTCGCCGAGGCAGGTGCCCTCATCGGCCAGCCTCGACCCATCGTGCACCCGGTCAAGTTCTACGAGCGCGGCGACCGCCCCCTCGAGATCGTCACCTCCCGGCAGTGGTTCGTGCACACCCTCGGGCTTCGTGACCGGCTGCTCGCCCACGGCGAGGCGTTGCGGTGGCACCCGCCCTACATGGCCCACCGCTACCGGTCGTGGGTCGAGGGCCTGCAGAGCGACTGGAACATCAGCCGCCAGCGCTTCTTCGGCGTGCCGCTGCCGGTGTGGTACGCAGTCGGCGACGATGGCCAGGTCGACCACGCCCGGCTCCTCGTGCCGAGCGAGGACCGGCTCCCGATCGACCCCTCGACCGACGTGCCGGAGGGCTACGACGAGCACCAGCGCGGGCAGCCTGGAGGGTTCGTGGGCGACCCGGACGTCATGGACACCTGGGCCACCTCGTCGCTCACCCCGCTCATCGCCGGGCGCTGGGAGGAGGACCCCGACCTGTTCGCCCGCGTGTTCCCCATGGACCTGCGGCCCCAGGCACACGACATCATCCGCACGTGGCTCTTCACGACCATCGTCCGGACGGAGTACGAGCTCGGTTGCCTCCCGTGGAGCGACGCGGCGATCTCGGGGTGGGTGCTCGACCCCGACCGCAAGAAGATGTCCAAGTCGAAGGGCAACGTGGTCACGCCCCTGCCCCTCCTGCAGCGCCACGGCGCCGACTCGGTGCGCTACTGGGCGGCGTGCGGGCGCCAGGGGACCGACACCGCGGTCGACGAGGGCCAGATGAAGGTGGGGCGGCGCCTGGCGATCAAGATCCTCAATGCCTCGCGCTTCGCCCTGGGCCGGCTCGAAGGGGCTGCGGCCCCGGGCCCCGAGGCCGTGACCGAGGCGCTCGACCTGCACGCGCTGCGGCGCCTGCGCGAGGTGGTGGCAGAGGCCACCGGCGCCTTCGAGGGCTACGACTACACGACTGCCCTCGAGCGCACCGAGTCGTACTTCTGGAACTTCTGCGACGACTACCTCGAGCTGGTCAAGGCGCGCGCCTACGGCGATGGCGCGGCTGCCGGCACCCGGTCGGCCCGGGCGGCACTCGCCCTGGCTCTGTCGGTGCAGCTGCGCCTGTTCGCCCCCTTCCTACCCTTCGTCACCGAGGAGGTGTGGTCGTGGTGGCGCGACGGCTCGGTGCACCGCGCCCGCTGGCCGGACGCGACGGAGCTGGCAGTGGCCGATCGGGCGCCGGGCGGGCCCGACGTCCTCGCCCTGGCCGGCGAGGTCCTCGCCGCGGTCCGCCGGGCCAAGACCGAAGCCCAGCGCTCCCTGCGAGCCCGCGTCGCCCGCCTGGAGGTGCGCGACGCGCCCGAGCGGCTGACGGCCCTGGCTACCGTCCGCCACGACCTCGTCGAGGCCGGGGGTGTGGACGACCTCGTCCTGGCACCGGTCGGCGCTGACGGCCTGGCCGGCGTCGAGGTGACCCTCGCCGAGCAGTGAGCGCCGCCCGGCGGCAGGGCGGGGGCACCGCCTTCCTCGCTACAGTCACACCTCGGCATGTTTGGCACCACGCCTCGCCGGGCACAGTCGGCCGCCGGGCATGTTTGGCGCGGCGCCCGGAGGGCAACAGCTGTTCGACCCGTCACGGGAACCCGCCAGCCGGGCGGGGCACACGGGGCTCGCGTGCCGACCGTCCCCCACGCGGGCAGGTGGGAAAGGAGTCCCGACCCCATGGACCAGACCTTCGAGATCACCGAGCGCCCGGCCGCCCCGGCGGGGCCGCCCGTCGTGGAGGTGAAAGGGGAGATCGACGTCGCCACGGCACCGGCGCTGCGCGAGCGGCTGAACGCCCAGGTCGATGCCGGGTGGCCGACCGTGCTCGTGGACCTGCTCGACGTGACCTTCCTCGACTCCACGGCCCTCGGCGTGCTGGTCGGGGCGCTCAAACGCTGCCGCGAAGCGGGCGGCAACCTCCGGGTCGTCATGGCCGAGCCCAGGATCCTCAAGGTCTTCGAGATCACGGGGCTGACGGACATCTTCCAGATCTTCCCGTCCGTCGACGCCGCGCTGCAGGCGTGACGGCGGCGTCGAGGAGCGGCGACCGGTGACCGACGTCATCGACCTGCAGATTCCGGTCAGCGCCGACCTGCTGGTGCTGGCCCGGCTGACCGCTGCGACCATCGCCGCCAAAGCAGGCTTCAACGTGGAGGAGATCGAGGACCTGCGCCTGGCGGTCGACGAGCTCTGCCTGCCCCTCGTGCGCGCGGCACGCGGCGGCCGCATGCAGCTCCGTTACGTCAGCGAAGGCGACTCGATCGAGATCTCCTGCACCGTGCAGGCAACAGAGGCGCTCCGGGCGGTTGGCCAGGATGGTGCGCCCGAGGGCCGCGCGGAGGGCCGCGCGGAGGGCCGCGCGGAGGGCGCCACCGGCGCGGAGGGGCGCGGCCAGGATGGTGCGCCCGAGGGCCGCGCCGAGGGACATCCGGACGACACCCTGTCGGCCCGCATCCTCGACGCCCTGGTCGACGCCCACGGGCGCACCGACGGCGACGGACAGGATCGCCATTGGCTCCGCAAGCATCGGGCATCGCTGACCGTGTGATGGGCGGCGACCTCCGGTCGCACGACGGGTCGACACGCAGCCGGTTCGTCGCCTTCGCGGCCACACGCGATCCCGAGCTGCGCGACCAGTTGGTGACGGAGCATCTGGGGCTGGCCCACCAGCTCGCCCGGCGCTTCGCCAACCGCGGCGAGTCCTACGACGACCTCGTGCAGGTGGCGTCGGTGGCCCTCATCAAGTCCGTCGACCGTTTCGACCCCGACCGCGGGGTCGAGTTCAGCACCTTTGCCACCAGGACCATCATCGGGGAGCTGAAGCGGCACTTCCGCGACAAGGGTTGGGCGGTCAGGGCCCCCAGGCGCATCCAGGAGCTCTACCTCGAGCTGGGCCACGCCGTCGGCGCGCTCTCCCAGGAGCTCGGCCGGTCGCCGACCGTTGCCGAGCTGGCGGCGACGACCGGGGCCTCGGAGGAGGCAGTCCTCGAGGCGCTCGAAGCCGGCCAGGGCTACCGGACGTCGTCGATCGACGTGACCCATCCCCAGCACGACGCCATGGCGGCGCGCCTCGGCGTGGAGGACGCCCGGCTCTCGAGCGTCGACGACCGGTCGGTGCTCGCACCGGCCCTCGCCAAGCTGCCGGCGCGCGAGCAGGTCATCCTCCGCCTCCGCTTCGTCGACGGCCTCACCCAATCCGAGATCGCCAAGCGGATCGGCGTCAGCCAGATGCACGTCTCGCGCCTCTTGGCGACGAGCCTGGCCCGGCTGCGCGAGGCGTTCGACGACCGGCCATGACGGGGCGATGTTCATGACGGCGGGCACTCCCCCCGAGCCGACCGGCAGCGGTCCGCCGCTGCCTCGCTTCGCCGGGCTGGCGACCTTCGCCCGGCTGGCCGAGCGCCGGGCCGGACCGGCCGGATCGGGCACGGTGGCCGTTCTCGGCGTGCCCTTCGACAGCGGCACCAGCTACCGCCCGGGTGCTCGGTTCGGGCCGGCCGCCGTGCGGGCCGCCTCCCGCCTCTTGCGCCCCTACCACCCCGAGCTCGGCGTCGACGTCGCCGCCGAGGGCGCCGTGGTCGACGCCGGCGACGTCGGCTGCACCCCCTACGACATCTCGGCGGCGCTCGGCCAGATCGAGGGCGCCGCTGCCGAGCTCCTCGCCGCAGGGTGGCGCATCGTGGCCGTCGGCGGCGACCACACCGTGACCCTCCCCCTGCTGCGGGCGACCAGTCGGGCGCGTGGACCGCTCGCCCTCGTGCACTTCGACGCGCACCTCGACACCTGGGACAGCTACGCCGGGGCTCGCTACACCCACGGCACGCCCTTCCGGCGCGCCTCCGAGGAGGGCCTCCTCCTGGCAGGCCGGGCGGTCCACGTCGGCATCCGGGGCCCGCTCTACGGCCCCCAGGACCTGCCCGACGACGACGCCATGGGGTTCGCCCGCGTGTCGGCCCTCGACGTGATGACCCGCGGCGTCGACGAGGTCGCCGCCGTGCTGCGCCGGCGGGTGGGCGAGGCCCCCGTGTACGTGTCGGTCGACATCGACGTGCTCGACCCGGCCCATGCGCCGGGTACCGGCACACCCGAGGCCGGGGGGCTCTCGAGCAGGGAGCTGCTCGCCCTGCTGCGGTCGCTCGACGGGGCCGACCTGGTCGGGGCCGACGTGGTGGAGGTGTCGCCGCCCTACGACCACGCCGAGGTCACCGCCATCGCCGCCGCCCACGTCGCCTACGAGCTCGCGTGCCTGCTGCACCGCCGGGCCCAGCACGGGGCCGAGGCGGGGAGCGGGGCGGCGCGGCCCGCCGGGCGCAGCTCCGGCGGCAGCGGGCCTGCCACGGGGTAACGTGCCCGTCGGTCGGGGCCAGGACCGGGCGCGCAAGGGGTGTCCATGGGGCTGCTCGAAGGCAGGACGGCGATCGTCACCGGCGCGGCGCAGGGTATCGGCCTGGCCATCGCCCGGACGTTCGCCCGCGAAGGCGCATCGGTGGTGCTGTCCGACCGCGACGCCCACGGCGTCCGGGAAGCCGCCGACGCGCTGGCCGCCACCGGGTCCCGCGTCCTCGCCCTGCGCTGCGACGTCACCTCCGAGGTCGAGGTAGACGCCCTGGTCAGCCAGGCAGTCGAGCAGCTGGGCTCTCTCGACGTG
>DATGLW010000003.1:0-17637 GCA_035293965.1 Acidimicrobiales bacterium | reverse complement strand
GGGTTGCCGAACCCCTCCCACGTCGAGGGCAGGACCACGAGGTCGCTGGCCGCGTAGGCGTCCTCGATCCCGCCCGCGTGCCCGTTCCCGCCTGCCGGGCCGCCGCCCGGCTCGAGGGCGTGGCGGCCTACCACGACCTGGCAGCGCGCCCGTGCAAGGAGGCGGTCGAGCTCGGGCCCGTAGCCGTCCTCTGGCGGTCCGAGCAACCAGTAGGTGGCGTCGATGGCCTCGGCGAGGCGCAGCGCGGCGGGGACGTTCTTGCGAGGGAGCGCCCTCGTGGGCTGGAGCAGGAGCCGGGTGGTCTCGCCGACGCCCAGTGCCGCCCGGGTGGCCCGCCGCCGGCCGGGCCGGGGATCGAGGTCGAAGGCGTTGTAGACCGTTGCCGCCTCGATCCCGCGCCGGGCGAGGGCGCGGGCCGCGTGCCGGCTGATGGTGACATGGCGCCAGGCAGGGTCGTCGGGAGGGCCGGCGAGATGCCGGAGGTGCGGCCGCTCCCAGGGCAGGTCGTGATGGTGCAGCACCGCAGGCCTCCCGCGCAGGAAGGCGGCGAGCCGCGCCGCTGCCGGCGGGTTGAGCGGCAGCGAGCACACGTTCTCCACCACGACGAGGTCCGCTGCCCCCAGGGCGGCGTCGAGCTCGGCCGTCGTCGGCGGCTCCGGCGCCGTCATGGCCAGACCGGGCACGAGGTGGTCGACCGGGCCCTCGCCGGCGACGGTCACCACCTCCATGCCCAGGCACTCCATCGCCCAGCGCCATTTCGCCGCCTCGACCGACACCCCGTCGGTGCCGCCGAGGCGGAACGAGACGAGGGCGACCGTGGGCATCGAGCGCACTGTAGGGCTCCCGCCACGCGGTACCGTGGCGAGGGCCGGCGCGGCGAGGGTCCCGGCGGGAGACGGCAGCGAGCAGGGAGTGCGAATGCCGAAACGGGCGCTCATCACCGGAGTCACCGGCCAGGACGGCTCCTACCTGGCCGAGTTCCTCCTCGACCACGGGTACGAGGTGGTCGGCATGGTCCGGCGGTCCAGCACCGTCAACTTCGAGCGGATCGCCCACATCCAGGACCGGATCGAGCTGGTGGCCGGCGACCTCCTCGACGAGGCGTCGCTCATCACCGTCCTGCGCGACCACCGACCCGACGAGGTCTACAACCTCGCTGCCCAGTCGTTCGTCCAGACCAGCTGGAGCCAGCCCGTCCTCACGGGCGAGACGACGGCGCTCGGGGTCACCCGGTTGCTCGACGCCATCCGCACCGTGGACCCCGACATCCGCTTCTACCAGGCCAGCTCGTCGGAGATGTTTGGCAAGGTGCACGAGGTCCCCCAGCGCGAGACCACGCCCTTCTACCCCCGCAGCCCCTACGGGGTGGCAAAGGTCTACGGGCACTGGATCACGGTCAACTACCGCGAGAGCTACGGGCTGCACGCGTCGTCGGGCATGCTGTTCAACCACGAGTCACCTCGCCGGGGCCTCGAGTTCGTCACCCGCAAGGTGACCCACGGCGTGGCGCGCATCGCCTGCGGCCTGCAGGACAAGCTGCATCTCGGCAACCTCGACGCCCAGCGCGACTGGGGCTACGCGGCGGACTACGTGCGGGCCATGTGGCTCATGCTCCAGCGGGACCGGCCGTCGGACTACGTCGTGGCCACCGGCCAGACCCACTCCGTGCGCGAGCTGTGCCAGCTGGCCTTCGCTGCCGCCGGGCTCGACTGGGAACAGCACGTCACGGTCGACGAGCGGTTCTTGCGACCGGCCGAGGTGGACCTCTTGGTCGGCGACCCCTCGCGTGCCGAGGCGGAGCTCGGCTGGCACCGCGAGGTGGACTTCGCCGGGCTCGTCGCCATGATGGTGGAGGCGGACCTGGCCCTGGTCCGCAAGCAGCTCGCCTGAGGAGCCTGTCGAGCTGAGGGTGCAGGTCGAAGGGAGGGCATGCTGGTCCTCGCGCTGGGAGGCGGGGCTGCCGTGCCGGCAGCGGTGACGGCCGATCCGGCCGGGGTGCTGGTGGCGTTCGGCGCCGGGATCCTGTCGTTCGTGTCGCCGTGCGTGCTGCCGCTCGTGCCGGGCTACGTGTCGATGGTGACGGGACTGTCGGCCGCCGAGCTGGCTGCCGGGCCGGGCCAGTCGCCGCGCCGCCTGGCGCCGCTCCTGCGGGGGATCGGGCTGTTCATCGTCGGTTTCACGGTCGTGTTCGTGGCCCTCGGGGCCGCTGCCTCGGGCCTGGGCCACGCGCTCGGCACCCACAAGCAGCAGCTGACGACGGCGGCTGGCGCGGTCGTGGTGGTCCTCGGGCTCGTGCTGGTGGCGAGCGCGGCGCCGCTCCGAGCATCGCGGCTCGTCGGCGCCCGCGGCTCGGGCGTCCTGGCCAGGGTGCTCGGGGAGCGCCGGGTCCACGTGCGGCCCTCCGCCCTCGGCGCCTGGGCGGCCCCGGTCGCCGGCATGGCGTTCGCCTTCGCCTGGACGCCGTGCATCGGCCCGGTGCTCGGGGCGGTGACCGCCCTGGCTGCCACGCGGGCCACGCTCGCAGGCGGGGTGGTCCTCCTCGCCGCCTACTCGCTCGGCCTGGGCGTGCCGTTCCTCGTGACGGGGCTCGCCTTCGGCCGCCTGACGGCCACCCTCGCCGGGATGCGCCGGGGGCTGTGGGCGGTCCACGCCGTCGGGGGGGTGGTCCTGGTCGCGTTCGGCGCCTTGTTGCTGGCCGGCCAGCTCGGTTGGCTGTCCTCGCAGGTTTCCACGCTGCTCGACCACCTCGGGCTGCACCGCCTCACCACCAGCTGACTGCCGTCCGGCCGGCAGCCGAAGCCGCGGGGCCGTGGCCTGCCGCCTGGTGGTGGTCCACCGGCGCCCGTAGCATGTGCCACCGACGTCATGACCCCCGCCGTCCACCTCCGCACCGCCATCGCGCTCGCCGGGCGGTTCCCGGCGCTCGCCGGCGTCGACCTGCGGGTCGACCCCTCTGAGGTCGTCGTGGTCCTCGGACCCAACGGTGCGGGCAAGACGAGCCTCCTGCGCGCGTGTGCCGGGCTGCTGCCGGTCACCTCGGGTGAGGCGTGGGTGCTCGGCCACGACCTGCGCCGGAACCGGACCGAGGTCCGCCGCCGGGTCGGCCTCCTGGGTCACGCGGCGCCTCTCTACGACGAGCTCAGCCCGCTCGAGAACGCCCGCTTCGCGGTGCGCGCCGCGGGGCTCGGCACCGAGCGGGTCGAGCCGGCGCTCGAGCGTCTCGGCCTGACGGGGCGGCTCCGCCGTACCCCCGTCGGGCGGCTGTCGGCCGGGCAGCGGCGCCGGGCGGCCCTCGCGATCCTCCTCGCCCGCCAGCCGGCGCTCTGGTTGCTCGACGAGCCGCACGCCGGCCTCGACGCCGACACCCGCCTGCTGGTCGCCGAACTGGTCGCCGAGGCCGCCGCGTCGGGCGCCGCTGTCGTGCTCTCCTCGCACGAGCCGGCGCTGTCGGCGACCCTCGCCGACCGGATGGTGACCATGGCGGGGGGAAGGGTGACCGAGGAGGCGCCCGGTGCCAGGCGTCCGGTCCTGGCCGCCGTCGGCCCGGAGGGCCCCCGTGTGGCGTGACGCCCTCCTCGTCGCGGGGAAGGACCTTCGGATCGAGGCGCGGTCGCGTGTGGCGCTGTGGCAGGTGCTGCCCTTTGCCCTGCTCGCCATCGTGCTCTTCGCCTTCGCGCTGGGCCCGGCGCCCGAGGCGCTGCGCCAGGCGGCGCCGGCGGTCTTCTGGCTGGCCGTGCTCTTCTCGACCGTGCTCGCCGTGCAGCGGAGCTTCGCCATCGAGTCGGGCGAGGGCACCCGCGACGGCCTCCGGCTCTCGGGCATCGACCCCGCGGGCGTGTTCCTGGGCAAGGTTGCTGCCGTGGCGGTGCAGCTGGTCGCCCTCCAGGTCGTGCTGTGGGTGGGCGTGACGGTGCTGTTCGGGCTGAAGATCCACGCGCCATGGCTGGCGCTGGTTGCCTCCGCGCTGGCCACCGTGGGGCTGGCCGCTGCGGGTGTGGTCTACGGGGCCCTGTCGGCCGGCCTGCGCGTCCGCGAGACCCTGCTGCCGATGCTGGTCCTGCCGGTCCTGGCTCCGGTGTTGCTGGCGGGATCGCGGGCCTGGATGGCGGCAGCCGGCGGCGCGGTGCCCGCCGGCGTGTCGTGGCTGCGAATCCTGGCGCCCTTCGCCGTCGTGTACCTGGCGGTGGGGATGATCGCCTATGGCCCGCTCCAGGAGGCTGCCACGTGAGGCGCTGGCTCGCCGTGGTGGGCCTCGCCGGCCTGGCCGCCACCGCCGCCACCGTGTGGCTCGGGCTGTGGGTCACCCCGCCCGACGCCACGCTGGGTGACACCGTCCGGCTCCTCTACCTTCATCCCGCCATCGCCTTCGTGGCGCTCTACGTTGCCGGCGGGCTGGCCGCGGGGTCGAGCATCCTGTACCTGTGGCCTCGCACACGGTCGCCGTTCTGGGACCGCCTCGCCGCGTCGTCGGTGGAGCTGGCCGCCCTCTTCTGCGCGCTCACCCTCGTCACCGGGTCGCTCTGGGGGCGCCCGACCTGGGGTGTCTGGTGGACCTGGGACGCCCGGCTCACCTCGACCGCGCTGCTGCTCGTGCTCCTGGTCGGTTACCTGGCGCTCCGGCGGGTGCCCGCGGACCCCGAGGTCCGGGCCCGCCGGTGCGCGGTGGCGGCGCTGGTCGCCGCCGTCGACGTGCCGATCGTGCACTTCTCGGTGGTGTGGTGGCAGACCCTGCACCAGGGCGGCACGATCCTCAACCCCGAGCTGCAGGCTCACGTCCACGGCTCGATGGCATGGACGCTCCTGCTCGGGTTCGTGGCCATCCTCCTCGACTTCGTCTGGCTGGTGACCGTCCGGTACCGCCTCGAGGTGCTGCGCGACCAGGCCGGCGGCACCGAGCTCGAGATCTCCCTGGCCGAGCGCCACGCTGAGGGGACGCCGGCTGGCGCGCCCAGCGCGCCCACCGCGCCGGGCGCCCTGGCCGTCGCTTCCTCCGGCCTCGACGCGAAGCCCGCCGCCACCAGAGCGGGGCCCGCACCAGTGCCCGCGGTGGCGCCCGTGCCAGCTGTTGCCGCGGCAGGCGGCGCCGGCGGACCCCAGACCGAGAGAAGCGGCGCCGGGCCGGGCCACGCGCCCGACCGCGACCGATGAGGTACATCGATGCCGGCTACGCCGTGGCCCTCGGGAGCCTGGCGCTCTACGCGGCAGCCCTCGGGTGGCGGCTCCGGCGCCTGCGGCGAGCCGGGGGCGAGCGCCGCACCGCGAGGGCCGAGGTGGACCGTGAGCACACCGAGACCGGGGTGGCTGGCAGGTGAGCGGCGTGGCGGTGGGGCACGAGGCGCCCGCTGCCGCACGGGAGGGGCACCCGGCGCCACGGCGCCGGCACCGGCTCCGCCTCTGGACGGTGGTGGCCGTGGTCGCCGGGGCGATCGCCTTCCTCCTCGTCGAGGGGCTGGGGAGCGCGCTGGACTACTTCCAGACGGTCGACCAGGCCCTGGCCCACAAGGCGAGCCTCGGGACGTCGAGCTTCCGCCTCGAGGGCGTGGTGGTGAGAGGAACCGTGCAGGCCACCACGACCGGCGCCAGGTTCCGACTGGCCCAGGGTGGCCGGTCGGTGGCCGTCGTCAACCGGGGCACGCCGCCACAGCTCTTCCAGCCGGGCATCGCAGTGGTGGTGGTCGGCCATTTCGCCGCGGCGTCGTCGGACGTCTTCGTGTCGAACGAGATCATGGTCAAGCACTCGGCCACCTACATCGCGGCCCACCCCGGGCGCGTGACCGCCGCCGACGGCCCCACCCGGTGAGCGTGCGGGAGCGGCCGTGAACGCCGCGCTCGGCCACGTCGGGGTGTGGCTGGGCTTCGCCGCCTCGGTGCTCGGGGTCTGCGTCCTGGCCGTGTCGCTGCGCTCCGGCCGTGCGGGGGTCGACCCCCGCCTCGACGGCCGCGTGTACGCGCCCCTCATCCTGTTGGGGGCAGTGCTGGCGACGGTGGGGATGGAGCGGGCTCTCGTCACCCACGACTTCTCGATCGCCTTCGTGGCCGAGAACAACGCCCGGTCGACGCCGCTGCTCTACTCGATCACCGGCATGTGGTCGGCGCTCGCGGGCTCGATCCTGCTGTGGGGCGTGGCGCTCGCCGCCTTCACCACCGCGCTCGTATGGCGCTACCGGCGCCGCGGTCACGACCCGGTCGTCCGCTGGGCGACGCTCGTGATGTACGCCGTGTCGGCGTTCTTCTTCGGCCTCATGCTCCACCCCGCCGACCCGTTCGCGCCCGTGCACGGTGTCGTACCCTCCCAGGGCGCCGGGCCGAACGCGCTGCTGCAGGACAACCCGCTGGTCGCCATCCACCCGCCGCTCCTCTACCTGGGCTTCGTCGGGTTCACCGTCCCCTTCGCGTTCGCCGTGGGCGTGCTCGCCACCGGGCGGGTGGGGGAGCACTGGCAGTCCGAGACGCGCCGCTGGACGCTGCTCGCCTGGACGTTCCTGTCGCTCGGGTTGGTGCTCGGCGCGTGGTGGTCGTACCAGGTGCTCGGCTGGGGCGGCTTCTGGGGCTGGGACCCGGTCGAGAACGCGGCCCTGCTGCCGTGGCTGTGCGGCACCGCCTACCTCCATTCGGTGCTCGTCCAGGAGCGTCGCGGGCTCATGCGGGTGTGGAACCTGTCGCTGTCGGTCGCCACCTTCGCCCTCACCATCCTCGGCACCTTCCTCACCCGCTCGGGCGTGATCGAGTCCGTGCACGCCTTCTCCGAGTCGACGCTCGGCCCCCTGCTGATCGGTGCCTTCCTGGTCGTGGTCGTCGTCGGCTTCGGCCTCATCGCCTGGCGCGGCGACCGGCTGCGGGCGCCCGGCGGCATCGACGCCCCCCTCGGGCGCGAGGGAGCCTTTGTCGTGAACAACCTCTTGTTCGTCGGCTTCGCTTTCGTGGTGCTCCTCGGCACGGTCTTCCCCCTCCTCTACGAAGCCGTCCGGCACCAGCAGGTGACGGTCGGCGCGCCCTACTTCGACGTGGTGGCCGTGCCGGTCGGGCTGGCCCTGCTCTTCCTCATGGCCGTCGCGCCCGCCCTCAGCTGGCGCAAGGTCGACGCGGGCACCCTGTGGCGGCGGGTGGCGCTCCCGGCCTGGGCCGGCACCGCCACCGTGGTCGCCTGCGTGGCCGGGGGGGTCAGGGGCCTGGCGCCCCTGACGGCGTTCGGGCTCGGCGCCTTCGCCGCCGCGTCGGCCGCGCGCTCCCTCGTGCTGTCGGTGCGGGCGAGCGCCCGCCACGGCGCCGGCGCCTGGCGGGGGCTCGTCGGGCGCGCCAACGGCGGCATGGTGGTCCACCTCGGCGTGGTGGTGCTCGCCGTGGGGCTCACCTCGGCGTCGTCGTTCCGCCAGAGCGCCGAGCTGACCCTGCGGCCACACCTGCCGGCTCACTTCGACGGCCACACGTTCGTCTTCGACGGCCTCCGCCGGGTCTCGGACCCGGTGCGGGTCGCGACCGAAGCCGTGGTCGAGGTGGACGGGAGGATGCTGCGCCCCGCAGTGAGCCAGTACGGCGGCCCGCAGTCCCAGGTCGTCGGCACCCCCGCCATCGACTCGGGGGCCCTGGGCGACGTCTACCTCACCCTTGACGCCGTCGGCGGCAGCGGCGCCGTGTCGGGCGCGCAGGCAGTGAGCGGGCTCCCCGCCGGTGCAGTGGCCGTGGGGGTCATCGTGGAGCCGCTGATCTCGTGGATGTGGGCAGGGGGGATCATCGTGGGGGTCGGCGGGCTGCTCGCCCTGTGGCCCGGTGGGCGGCGCCGGCCGGTCGAGCCGGCATCGGCGCCGGCGGCGGCGAGAGCTGCCCGCGGGCGCAGCGACCCGCGCGGCGAGCGGGCGGCGCGCCCGCCGGTGGGCGCGGTCCGATGAGGGCCGAGCTGACCCTCCGCCGGGCCCGCACTGCCGCCGGCACCGCCCACCGGGACCGGCCACGCGTGCGCCACCGCGCCCGGTGGATCGCTGCCGCGCTGCTTGCCGTGCTGGTGGCGCTGTCCGTGGTTGCCGCCACCCGGCCGGCCGTCGAGGCAACACCCTTCCAGAGCCCTCTCGAGGGCCGGCAGGCCCCCGGGTTCACCGCCACGTCGCTCGACGGCGCCCGGGTGTCGCTGGCCTCCTACCGCGGCCGGGTGGTGGTCCTGAACTTCTTCGCCAGCTGGTGCCCGCCCTGCCAGCAGGAGATGCCGGACCTCGTGCAGTTCGCCTTCGAGCAGAGCCGTCACCAGGGGGGCGCCGCCCTGCTGAGCGTCGTGTTCCAGGACCGTGACGCCGCCGCGCGCCAGTTCGACGACACCTGGGGCACGGCATGGCCCACCCTGGCGGACCCCGGCGGGTCGCTCGCGTTCGACTACGGGGTGACGGCGCCCCCCACCACCTTCCTCATCGCCCCGGACGGCAAGGTGGCGGGTGCGTTCACCGGACCGCTCACCGCCGCCCAGCTCACCGCGGCCGTGCACGCCGTGGCTCGGGGGGGACGGTGACGGCCGCCCACGTTGTCGACCGGGCGCCGGCTCGTGCGCGGGTCCGGACCGTCGGGGCCGCGGGGGCGCTCGTGGCGCGCCGGGCGGGCTTCGTCGCCATGCTGGTGGTGCTGGGCGTGGCCCTCGTCATCGGGAGCGGGGCCGTCGGCACCGGGCACCCCTCGGCGACCGAGCGGGCGGCCGCCATCGAGAGCCGGATCCGCTGCCCGAGCTGCGAGGACTTGTCGGTCGCCCAGTCGCAGGCGGCGACGGCGGTGGCGGTCCGCCACCGCATCACGGCCATGATCCGCCGTGGGGCGACGGATGCCCAGATCGAGCAGGCTCTGGTCGCCCGCTACGGTCCGTCCATCCTCCTCGCCCCGCCGGCGAGCGGGATCGGGGTGCTCGTCTACGTGGTGCCGGCCCTCGCCGGGGCCGCCGCGCTGGTCGGCGTCGGCGTGCTGTTCGTCAGGCGGTCGCGCGCGATGGCGCGGCTCCGGGCCGGCCCGTGACCACCCTCGACCGCCCGCCGCCGGCTCCCGAGGGTGACCGGTGGCGCCTCGAGGACCAGCGCCAGTTCCTCATCCGGTCGCTGCGCGACGCCGAGCTCGAGCACGACGCGGGCGACCTCAGCGATGCCGACTTCGACCTGCTGTGCCGGCGCGACGAGGCGAGGCTTGCCGCGGTGGAAGAGGAGCTGGCCCGGTTGGACCGCGAGGCTGCGGCCGTGCCGGGGCTGGCCACCGCGGCGCCCGGGGCCGACGGCAAGGCGGCCCGGCCCGAGGCCGTGCCCGAACGTCGCCGGGCGGCGGCCGGGGCCGAGGACGGCGCACCGCAGCTGAGCGACCGGGTTCCCCGGCCCCGCAACCGGCGGCGACGCAGGTGGCTCGCCGTCGTCGGCGCAGTCTCCCTGGCTGCGGGCGTGGTGCTGCTCGTCGTCCACCTGACGGCGCCCCGCCTGCTCGGCGAGACCGGCGACGGCTCGGTGCAGCTCGACCCCGCCCAGACCGTCCACCGCCAGCTCGACCAGGCGGCAGCGCTCGTGAGCCGTGGCTCGGTCGCCGAAGGTCTCGACCTGTACCTCCAGGTGCTCCAAGAGGACCCCCGCCAGCCGACGGCCCTCGCCGAGGCCGGGTACCTCGAGTGGGAGTACTCGGCCAACGCCCGGGTCCGCGACGCCGGGCGGGCCCTCGTGGAGCGGTCGATCGCCGTGCAGCCGGGCAACTACGCCGCCCACCTGTTCCTCGGGGTGATCGAGCTCGTGCAGGACGCCAACGCGGCCGGCGCCACCGACCAGTTCACCCTCTTCCTGGCGGAGCACCCGCCAGCGTCGCTCGTGGCCCAGGCAGCCCCGACCATCCGCCGTGCGTTCGAGGCGGCCAAGCGACCCGTGCCCCCCGGGCTCGACTGAGGGCAGCCTGCTCGCGGGCCCGCTTGGGCCCGGGTCTGCCCCCCGGGGCTTGCATGACCCCGGGCTCAACCCCGCAGCGACCGCAGGCCTTCGAGCACCCTCGGGAATGCGCGGGAAAAGGCCTCGACGTCCTCGTCCACGGTCGACCAGCCGACCGACAGCCGCAGCGACCGGTCCGGGTCCGCGCCCATCGCTGCGAGGACCGGCGACGGTTCGAGCACCTCCGAGGAGCACGAGGAGCCCGAGTGCGCCGCCACCCCCGCCCGGTCGAGCCCGAGCAGCACCGGCTCGGCCTCGACGCCCTCGAGGCTCACGCAGGCTACGTGCGGGAGCCGGCCGCCCGGATCGGGGTCGCCGAGCAGGCTGACGCCGTCGGCTGCCGTGGCCGCGGCCACCAGTGCTGCCGTCCGAGCCCGCGCCGAGCGCTGCTCGGCGGCGAGCCGCGCGCCGCCGTCGGCCGCCAGTGCCTCGGCGGCAGCGCCGAACCCCACGATGCCCGGCACGTTCTCCATGCCGGCGCGCCGGGCCCGTTCCTGGGCACCGCCTACCAGGAGCGGGGCCACTCGCACGCCCCGGCCGACCACCAAGGCCCCCACTCCGGGCGGCCCGCCCAGCTTGTGGGCGCTCACCGACACCAGGTCGGCGCCGAGTGCCCCCAGGTCGAGGTGGACCTGGCCGCAGGCGGCGGCGGCGTCGACGTGCACGGCAACCCCGGCGGCGCGGCACAGGGCCACCACCTCGTCCACCGGCTGGAGGGTGCCCACCTCGTGGTTGGCGTACTGGCACTGGACGAGGGCCGGCGGCGCGGCGCGGTGGCGCGCCAGTGCCTCGGAGACAGAGGAGGGATCGATGCGCCCGGCGGCGTCGACGGCCAGGTCCTCGACCGGTGCCAGCCGCTCGGAGCCGTGCCGGACCGCCGAGTGCTCGACGGGCGCGCACAGCACCACCGCGCCCGGCCGGTCGCGGGTGGCGCCCCATGCAGCGGCGTTGGCGGCCTCGGTGGCGCCCGAGGTGAACACCACTTGGCGTGGGCGCACCCCGAGGAGCGCGGCCACCTGCTCGCGGGCGGTCTCCACCGCGGCCCGCACGACCCGCCCCTCGTGGTGCACCCGGCCAGGGTCGCCGGCCGGCAGCTCGAGCCAGGCTCGCATGGCGGCCGCCGCCTCGGGCCGGAGGGGTGACGTCGACGCGTGGTCGAGGTAGTGGCGGGCCAAGGGTCAGGCGGTCGCCACGCAGGCGTCGTCGCCCCGCGCCCGCGACGAGAGCACGACCGGCATCGCCTCGGGGTGTGCGCCGCCGCACAACCCGGCCAGCAGCCCGGTCACCATGCCGCGGTCCACGGCGCAGAACACGGGACTGGTCGTGGCAGGGTCGCCGAACGGGCAGTGCTCGGCGACGATGGCGGTGGTGCTGTCGCGGTCCTCCGCGTGGGCTGCGAAACCGTGGGCGGTCAGGGTCTCGGCGATGGCGTGCATGGCGGCCCGCACCGACCGCTGCCCCTCGTGCGGCGACATCCGGGCGGCGAGAGAGCGCCCGTACTGCTCGCCCACCTTGACGGCCATCGCCTCGGCCCTCTCGGGGCCCAGCAGCTCCATCGCCTCGCGGAGCAGCAGCACGACGAGGTCGTCGCGCCGCGACAGGAAGCCGATGCTCAGGTCGTCGGCGGCCGGGAAGAAGCGCTTGGAGGGACGCCCCGCTCCCTGCTCGCGCCGGCTGACCTCCACCCGGAGGTAGCCGCCGGCCACGAGCCGGTCGAGGTGGTGGCGCACCACGTTGGGGTGGAGGGAGAACTCGGCGGCGATCTCGGTGGCGGTAGAGCCGGGGCACGACCGCACGTGCAAGAAGATGTCGCGCCGCGTCGGGTCGCCGAAGGCTGCGACCACCGCGGTGACGGTAGCGGCGAAGCGCTCGTCGTCGCTGGCCGACTCGCTGGCGGGCTCGACGGCGGGCTGCCTCCCGCTCGGCCGCCTCTCGCCGCCCCGCCTCTCGCCCGCAGGCCTCTCGCCTGCACTCGATGCAGAGAAGGGGCCCGTGACCGCGACGGTGTCCGGGGCTGACGGCACGACCGGTAGTCTACCCCTGCCCATCTTGCAGCCCGCAGGAGCCAGTCCGCCGTTGCCGGCGGTGCATCCGTTGCGGGTGGCAGCGAGGAAGGTCCATGGCAGCCGAGCAGTCCCACGTCGAAGCGGTCGTCGAAGCGGTCGTCGACCCCGAGCTCGGCTTGCCGTTGGGCGAAGCGTGCATGGTCGGCGGGGTCCGGGTCAAGCGCCACCGGGCGACGATCGCGCTCGCGCTGCCGGCCGCGGCCTGGCCGGACCTTGCCCAGCTCGAGGAGGCCGTCCGAGCTGCCGTGCTCGGGGTGCCCGGGGTGGACGAGGTCGCGATCGAGCCCGTCGCCATGTCAGACCGCCAGCGAGCGGGACTGCGGGCCGCGCTGCGCGCCAGGATGGAGACCGTCGCCGCACCAGGCGCGGGGCACGCACCAGGCGAAGGGCACGGGCACGGCGGCCACGGGCACGGCGAGGAGCCGGTGGTCCCCGCGTTCTTGCAGCCTGGCTCGGCGACCCGTGTGATCGGGGTGGGGTCGGGCAAGGGTGGCGTCGGCAAGTCGTCGGTGACCGTCAACCTGGCCGTCGCCCTCGCCGCTGCCGGGCACTCGGTGGGCGTGCTCGACGCCGACGTGTACGGCTTCTCCGTCCCCAAGATGCTCGGTGCCGAGCGCGACCCCCTCGTCCTCGGCGACGTCGTGGTCCCGACTGCGGCCCACGGCGTGCGCTGCCTGTCGATGGGGTTCTTCGTCCCCGACGACCAGCCCGTCATCTGGCGGGGGCCGATGCTGCACAAGGCCATCCAGCAGTTCCTCTCCGACGCCTACTGGGGCGAGCCGGACTTCCTCCTCGTGGACATGCCGCCTGGCACCGGCGACGTCACCCTGTCGCTGGCCCAGGTCATGCCGCGGGCCGAGATGCTGGTCGTGACGACCCCGCAAGCGGCCGCCCAGCGCGTGGCCCAGCGGTCTGCCTACGCAGCCCGCAAGCTCAAGCTGGCCGTCCGGGGAGTGATCGAGAACATGAGCTGGTTCACCGGCGTCGACGGGGTCCGCTACGAGCTGTTCGGCTCCGGCGGCGGCCAGGCGCTCGCCCGGGACCTCGGGGTGCCGCTCCTCGGGCAGGTTCCCCTCGTGCCCGCCGTCCGCGAGGGTGGCGACGAGGGGCTGCCCGTCGTGGCCGCCGATCCGGCCGGTGAAGCGGCCTCCGCGTTCAGGGCCGTGGCCGACCGGCTGGCGGCGCTGGGGCCGGCCCGGGTCTACCGACGCGAGCTGGCCGTCCGCCCGAGCACCTGACCGGTCGGGGGACCGGCTGACCCGGGCGCCCGGTCCGCCCCCGTGCACGCCGGCTCGACACCGGGCAGGCCACTCACGCGTCGACACCCTTGGGGAGCTTGGCGGGGTCCCAGCCGAGGATGGCGACCGCCTGTCGGAACGCGTAGCGGTCCGTCATGCCTGACACATAGGTGACCGCAGCCCGCATTGCGTCGGGCCCCCCGGGGGCGAGGCCGCCTCCTTCGCGGACCGCCGGGATGGCGTTGGGCCGGTCGGCGTAGTGCTCCACCAGCGCGCGCAGCACGGCCACCACCGCCTGCGCCTGGGCGACGGACGCCTCGCGTAGGTACACGTGTTCGTAGTTGCACGCCCGGAAGGTGGCCAGGGCCTGGGCCATGTCGTGGTCCATGCCGACCGTGCCCGTCTCGAGCGTGGTGGCGACGAGGGCGTCGATGAAGGCACCCAGCTGCTCGCCGCGGCGCTCGCCGCACCGCTCGCGCACGGCATCGGGCAAGAGGCTCGGGGTGACGATCCCGGCGAGGACGGCGTCCTCCCAGTCGTGGCAGACGTACGCGATGCGGTCTGCCCAGCTGACCACCTCCCCCTCGGGGGTGGCCGGGGCGGGCCTGGACCAGCTGTGATTGGCGATGCCGTCGAGCGTCTCCGCGCAGAGGTTCAGGGGGCGCAGCGAGACCGCCGCTCCCCATGGTGCATGGTCGAAGCCCTCGGGCAGGTACGGGTCGAGGGCGTCCTCGCACGCGTGGCCCCCGGGGCCGTGGCCGCAGTCGTGCCCGAGGGCGATGGCTTCGGTCAGCGCCACGTTGAGTCGGCACGCCCTCGCCACTCCTGCCGCCACCTGGGCCACCTCGATGGCATGGGTCAGCCGCGTGCGCTGGTGGTCTTCAGGGAAGACGAACACCTGGGTCTTGCCGGCCAGCCGGCGGAAGGCGCTGGCATGGAGGATCCGGTCGCGATCGCGCTCGAAGCAGGTCCGCCACGCGTCGGGCTCCTCGGGCTCGGCCCGTCGCCCCGCGCCGGACGCCCGGGTTGCGCCGGGCGCCAGCTCGGCGTCCTCCTGCTCCTCGCGCTCGCGCCGGGCCCTGCCCCGGGCGCCGCGGCCCCCTGGGGTGCCCGTGCGAGCCGAAGGAGCGGTGCGCGTCCCCTCGTCGCGGCCCGTCGACAAGCCGCCCGCGTCGATCCGGGCGCACGAGTCGGCATGGGCCGTCCGAATGGGCGCCCCGCCGATGGCCGCGGTGGGACCGGGCTCGGCGCCGGCGAAGCCGGCCATGGTGGATGCCCAGCGCCGGCCGCGGGCACCTCCGGAAGCCACGTCGTGGTCTCGGTCGCGGCGGTCGTCTCGGTCGTGGGGGTCGTCTCGGTCGTGGGGGCCGTCTCCGTCGTGGCGGCTTGGCGCGCTGGCCGGGCGCCGTGCGGCTGCTGCCATGGAAGAGAGTCTGCCCCGGGCCTGTAACGTCGCGGTGGGCGGGCAGGCAGCCGGCCCGCAGGAGAGGAGCTGGCCCACGTGGACGTGCGCATCGGGATCACCCAGGCCCCAAAGGAGCTCGATGTCGAGTTGGGCGAGGATGTCGACCGCGAAGAGCTGATCGCCGGCATCGAGAAGCTGCTCGAGAAGGGCGACGGCGTCCTGTGGCTGACCGACCGCCGCGGGCGGCGCGTGGGTGTCCCCGCCGCAAAGGTCGCCTACGTGGAGGTGGGCGCGCCCGTCGGGGAGCGCCGGGTGGGCTTCGGCGCCCCCTAGCCACCTCCCCGACCGTGGCCGCGCCGACCCGGCGGGCAGCCCAGGGCCTGCTCGATCTCCAGCTCGTGTTCGTGACGGGAAAGGGCGGGGTCGGCAAGACGGCGGTGACCGCCGCCCTGGCCCAGCTGGCCGCAGACCGGGGCCGCCGGGTGCTGGCCTGCGAGGTCGACGCCAAGGGCGATCTCGCCTCCCTCTTCGAGGCGCCGCCGCCGGGCTTCATCGAGCACGAGGTGGCTCCCAACGTCTTCGCCATGTCGATGGACACCGAGGCGTCGCTGCGGGAGTACCTGCGGCTCAACCTCCGGGTACCCGTCGTGGGGCGGATCGGTCCCGTGGCCCGCGCGCTCGACTTCGTCGCCACGGCGGCGCCGGGGGTTCGGGAGATCCTGACCGTCGGCAAGCTGTGCTGGGAGGTGCGGGAGCGGCGCTACGACCTCGTGGTGGTGGATGCGGCGGCGGCGGGCCACATCGTCGGCCAGCTGGCGGCACCCCAGGCCATCAACGAACTGGTGCACATGGGCCCGGTGCGGACCCAGACGGACTGGATGCTCGACATCCTCTCGGACCCCTCGAAGACCGGGCTGGTGGCGGTCACCACCCCCGAAGAGATGCCCGTGTCCGAGACCCTCGAGCTGGCGGCACGGGTGGCGGCTGAGACGACGGTCACCCTGTCGGCGGTGGTCGTGAACCGTGTCCTGCCGGAGCTGTTCGGCCATCGTGAGGAGGCCGTCTTCGAAGCGATCAGCCGGCCGGAGGTCCTCGCCAGGCTGTCGGCCGAGGCCGGCGCCGACGTGAGCCCGGTGATCGAAGGGGCGCGGCTGGCAGTGACCATGCGCCGGTCCAGAGCCGAGCACCTCGAGCGCTTGCGGGCCGGCCTCGACCCCTCCGTGCCGGTGCTGCTGGCCCCCTATTTGTTCACCCGCTCGTTCGGGCTGCGCAGCACCCGGCAGATGGCGACGCACCTGGCCGAGGAGCTCGGGTTCTGATGCCGGCTCCGGCGCCGCAGGCCCCGGGGCCGCGCCGCGGCTCGCTCGACGGGCTGCTCGCCGCGAAGGAGATCGTCATCGCCTGCGGCCCGGGCGGGGTCGGCAAGACCACGACTGCGGCTGCAGCTGCGGCCATGGCTGCCTGCCACCACGGCGGGAGGGTGCTCGTGCTGACCGTCGACCCCGCCCGGCGCCTGGCCGAGGCGCTCGGGCTGTCGGGTATCGGCAACGCCGAGGTGCGCATCGACGAGTCGGTGTTCCGCGCGGCTGGGGTGGTGCCCCGCGGCGAGCTGTGGGCGGCGATGCTCGACACCAGGGAGAGCTGGGACGCCCTCGTCCGCCGCCACGCCCCCGACGCCGCCACCCGGGCCAGGATCCTCGCCAACCCGCTGTACCGCAACGTGTCGGGCCGGTTCGTGCAGAGCCACGACTACATCGCCATGGAGCGGCTCTACGAGATCCACTCCACCGGCACCTACGACCTGATCGTGGTCGACACCCCCCCGACGCGCAACGCGCTCGACTTCCTCGACGCCCCCCAGCGCATGGCTGACTTCTTCTCGAGCCGGCTGCTCCGGTGGCTGATCGTGCCCTACCGGTCGCGCCTCATGAGCCTGGCGTCCCGCCCCTTCTACCAGGTGGCCGACCGCATCCTCGGGACCCAGTTCCTCGCCGACGTGGCCGAGTTCTTCACCTTGTTCCAGTCGATGTACGACGGGTTCGTCGAGCGCGCGGCGGCGGTCACCCGCCTGCTGTCGGACCGGCGAACCACCTTCGTGGTGGTGTCCACGCTGGAGGCCACGCCGCTGCGCGAGGCCGAGTACTTCTCGCGCGAGCTCGGCGACCGGAGCCTGCACCTCGGTGCCGTCATCTTGAACAAGGTGCTCCCGGGGTACTTCCGGGACCCCGGCGCCTCGGCGGCCGCCGAGCACCTCCACGAGCGAGCGCGCTCGCTCGCCGCCGCGTTGCCGGGGGACGAGGCCCAGACCGCCCGCGTCCTCGAGGAGGTGGCCGAGAGCTTCCTCAACTTCAGCGTCGTGGCCCGCCGCGAAGCGGAGCAACAGGCCGAGCTGGGCGCCACGCCCGACGTCCTCGCCACGGCGCCCTTCTTCGACGCCGACGTGATCGACATGACCGGGCTGCTCCGGTTGGGGGAGCTGCTGTGGCGCTGAGTGCCGCGCGCGCCGACCCGGGGCTTACGATGCGGCCATGACCGAGCTCGTCGACCCCGTGGCGCTCTCCTACGCCGAGGAGCACTCGACCGCCCCGCCCGCCTACCTGGCCGAGGTCTACGAGTCGACCAAGCGCGACTTCGCGTGGTGGGGGATGATGGTCGGTCGCCAGGAGGGGCGCTTCCTCGAGATGATGGTGCACGCCACCGCGGCCCGCCGCGTGCTCGAGATCGGGACCTTCACCGGCTACTCCTCGCTCGCCATGGCCGCCGGCCTGCCCCCGGGTGGGCGCATCACCACCTGCGAGGTCAACCCCGAGCACGCCGAGGTCGCCCGGCGCAACATCGCCGCCAGCCCCTTCGCGGCGTGCATCGAGGTGATCGAGGGTCCGGCGCTCGCCACCGTCGGCACGCTGCCCGGCCCCTTCGACCTCGTCTTCATCGACGCCGACAAGACGGGCTACGACGACTACTTCGAGGCCGTGCTGCCCAAGCTTGCCGAGCGCGGCCTCATC
>DATGLW010000002.1:0-17313 GCA_035293965.1 Acidimicrobiales bacterium | reverse complement strand
ACGTACTCAGACGGGTAGGCGAGGCCCTCGCCGTGGGGGAAGTCCGAGCCGAAGACGATGGGGTCGATGCCGACCTCGTCGACCACCCGGCGGACGTTCTCCTCGGGGTAGGGGGCGACCACGAAGTGCTCGCGGAAGATCTGCGAGGGCCGTCGGTCGAGGCGGCCGTTCTCCGCCCACTTCGCCTTGCGCCCCATGAGGAAGGCGTGGTCCATCTTGCGCAGGGTGTACGGCAGCCACACCGTGCCCATCTCGGACAGGCAGACCTTGATGTTGGGGAAGCGCCCGAAGAAGTTGTGCAGGATGAGCCCCGCGGTGAGCTCCATGGCCGGCCGGTCGCCCCAGTACATCATCCACTGGAAGGCGTCGAAGTCGCCGAAGGTGAGGTCGGGGTCCTCCGACCAGTCGGCCCCGTACTTCTGGTAGTCGGTACCGCCCAGGTGGACGCAGAGCCGGATCCCCGCCTCGTTCACCCGGGCCCACACCGGGTCGAAGACCGGGTCGGCCACCGATCGGCCCCCGAAGGGGTTGGCGCGGCCGCCGTGGGCGTGGCCGGACTTGATCTGCACCATGGGCGCGCCGGTCTCGAGCAGAATCTCGAGCTCCTGCACGGCGAGATCGACGTCAGCCAGGGCGATGTAGGGGGGCAGGAACATCCGATTGTCCGCCGCGTAGCCGATCTCCTCGTGGATCCAGCGGTTGAACGCCCGGATGTTCGCGTACATGGCGTCGACATCGTCGGCGAACTCGAACTCGATGTCGTGGGCCGAGGCCGGGTACATGAGGGCCGCCTCGATCCCCTGCTCGTCCATCAGGGCGAGCCGCAGGTCGCGGTTGCCGTAGGACTCGCGCTGGTTCCGGAACTGCGACACCAGGTCCTTGCGCTCCTGCTCCGAGAGGCCCTTGAAAGGGTTCAGACGGTTCAGCAGCATGCCGGGCATCACCGTCATCTCCTGCTCTGCCTCACCGCGAATGCCACCTTGGCCGAGCATCTTGTCGAGCTCCTCTTTGGAGTAGGTGACCTGGGTGACGGTGAACTTCGACGGCTTGCCCGCGAACAGCTGGAGGCTGCGGCCCGTGCTCGGATCCTTGACGTAGCGGATCGCGAGGTCCTTCTTCTTCGGGTCGATGAACCGCTCGTAGAGGTCAGGCGGCTCGAGGAAGTGGTTGTCGGCATCGAGGATCTTGTAGGGGAGTTGCTCGGTCATCTCTTCTTCCTCTCCCTGTCATGTGAGCCCGGCGCCTCGTTCCGGCCGGACCCTCTCACGGACGCCGGTCGGCCACCGCTGCGCCCGTCCAGCCATCTGGCCGCCGGGGCTCCTCCGCGTTCGGGGTTGCGCCCGCGCCTTCTCGGCGTCCAAGCGTAACGCCTGCGGTCACGAGCGGGCAGGGTGCGTCCCGCCCTTTTGTGACCATCGAGCCCGCCCGGCCCGTCCAAGCGCGACCTTCCTCAGTTACCTGGTTCCCTCGTCCTCGACCGTCGGCTCCCCTGGAGCCTGGAAGATGGCACCGGAGGCGGACAACGAGGCCAGGTCTGCCTCGCTGGCGCCGATCCAGTCGCGAAGGATCGCATGGGTGTGCTGGCCCAGGCGGGGCCCGCTGCCTCGGATCCGGCCCGGCGAGCGGTTCAGCCGGAGCACCGAGCCTGGGTAGTGCAGGGGGCCGTAGTCGGGGTTGAGCAACCTGACCGGGAAGCCCCGAGCCCACAGCTGGGGGTCCCGCCACACGTCCTCGGGCTCCTGCACGGGGCCCGCCGCCAGGCCGGCCTTCTGGAGCAGGTGCGCGGCCGTGTGGGCCGTGCGTTCGGCGACCCAGGAGGCGAGCGCGGCGTCGAGCCTCCCGCGGTGGTCGGCAGTCGGGGCGCGGGGACCGGCTTCCAGCTCCGGGCAGCCGAGCACGCGGCACAGCACCGACCAGTCCTCGGCGTCCTCGAGCTCGACTGCCACCCAGGCATCGCGTCCGAGCGCTGGGTACACGCCAGCAAGCCAGGAACCAGGCACGACGTTCTCGCCCCCGGCGGCCTCCCGGCCGTTGACGAGCGGATCCAACAGCACGGGCGTCATCAGCTGCGCCATGGCGTCGATCTGCGCGACGTCGAGATAGGCGCCCTGCCCCGTTCGTGCCACCTCGGCCAGGGCGCCGAGCACCGCCAGGGCCCCCGTGGTGCCTGTCACGTAGTCGGGGAACGTGCCGTGCGCGTGCCCCCACAACGAGGTCAGGCCCATGTACCCCGAGATGTTCGTGGCATAGGCCAGGTAGTTGGCCCATGGCCCGTCACGCCCGTAGCCGGACAGGGACAGCCACACGAGGCGAGGATTGTGGGCCGAGAGGTCCTCGAACCCGCACCCCCAGCGAGTCAACGTCGGACCGGCGAAGTTCTCGATGACGACGTCCGCCTCGCGCGCGAGCGCCCGGAAAACGGGCCGTGCCGCCTCCTTGCGAAGGTCGATGGAGAGGCTCTTCGTCCCGCGGGAGAGCGTCCCGTACATGACCGTCTGGGGCGCCCCTGATGGCTCGGTGACCGCGGGCCCGATGGCGTAGGCCGGCGTGCGAAGGACCTCGGGGCGCTCACGCGCCTCGATCTTGACCACCTCGGCGCCCAGCTCGGCCAACAGGAGCCCTGCCGTGTTGCCGGCGACGAAGGCGCCGAAGCTCAGGACTCTCAGGCCCTCGAGCGCCTGCGGCTGGTCAGACAAGCCCCGTCGCCCTCCACCGCTCGAGCTCATCACGCGTGTGACCGAGCTCGTCCACGAACACCTCGACGTTGTGCTCGCCGAGGCTCGGCGCGGGCCGCCGCAGCTCGAGCAGTCGCGGGGTCGAGGAGAACGACTTCCACGGGAGCTCGACAGTGCCGAGGCCCGCCTTGGTCATCTCGACGAACAGGCCCCTCGAGCGGGCCTGCGGATCACGCACGAATTGCGCCACGCTGTAGAGCGGATTACAGGGGAGCCCAGCCGCCTGGCCACGCTCGAACAGGTCGAGGACCTTGCGGCTGGCCATCAGCCGGGCGATCACCTCGCGGAGCCCCTCGAACGCCTCGCGCCGCACCAGCGGGTCGTTCAAAGACGGCTCCGACAGCTCGTCGGGATCGTCGAGCATGTGGAGAAAGGCCTGCCAGTGGTGCTGTTGGTGGCAGGAGACCTCGAGCGCGCCGTCCTCGCACCACCACGTACCGGTAGGAGGGTAGCCGATCCCCGCACCCCGGTTGCGCCTGCCCGCCCCTTCGGCGTCGTAGCGCTCGATGAGGAAGTCCATGGCAGTCGCGGCCTCGTGCACGCTGACGTCGAGGACCTGGCCGCCGACCCGTGGCCTGGCGTGCAGGGCGGCCAACGCGCCGATGGCTCCGGCAAGGCCGGCATAGTCCCACAACTGCTGGCCGGGAACAGCCACCGGGGGCCCGTCCGGCCTGCCGATGTGGTGCATGCCTCCCCCAAAGGCGAAGGACACGAACGGGGTCGAGCGAAGCTCCCGGAAGGGCCCGGACAGGCCGAAGGGCGTGAGGGCCACGACCACGGCGCCTCCGGGCACCCACGAGAGCGAGGGCTCGTCCCAGTCGAACCCCGCCAGGGGCGCCTTGCGAGTCGGCGACACGACCACGACGTCGGCTGTCGCGGCAAGTTCCGACAGCAACGGCAGCGCAGCATCGACCCCGGCATCGAGCGTGACCCCCCGCTTGTTGGCGTGGTAGGCGGCGAACACGAGGCTGGCCTCGGGCCCCATCACCCCTCGTTTGAACGGCGGGCGGCTTCGCATCGGATCCCCCGCGGGCGGTTCGACCTTGACGACGTCCGCCCCGAGATCGGCCAGGATCCTCGTGCAGTAGGCGCCGATGGCGCCCGTGAGGTCGACGACACGGACGCCGCCGAGCGGTCGCGGCGGTGCTGCCTTGCTGTCGGTGCCTGTGTGCGCAACGGTCACCGAGCCACCCCTCCCACGATGCCCCAACCCACCCGCACGTACCGGCATCCGCGCGAGCCACCTGCCCGGCCACCCGCGATGGTCGCGGGCGACAGTGTACGGCTTGCGATCGCACGGGGGCACCTCACGAGGGACCGACCCCCGGGGACCGCGGACGGGGGCCACCGGCTCCCCAGGCAGCGAGCGGTGCGGGCCGCGAGGTGACCCCGGCCGAGGGGAACCTGCTCGCGGCCACGGCGATGCAGGAGACTGTGGTCGGAGACCCGCCGGCCTGCGTCGGGCCCACCGAAGGCAACTGGCCACCGGTGAACTGAACCTCGCGCGGCAGGAAGGCACGAACAAGGAGGAGACGTGGGGGCGCTCGACGGGGTGCGAGTCATCGACTTGTCGCAAATGATCGGTGCGCCATACTGCACGCAGGTGCTCGCGGACCTCGGCGCGGACGTGATCAAGGTCGAGGAGCCCACGACGGCCCTCATGACCCGGGTTGCGCTCAGCCCGCCGGGGGTCGAGGACAGCCGCCGCTTCTCGGGCGCCTGGCTCTCGACCAACCGCAACAAGCGCAGCGTCACGCTGGACCTTCACCTCCCCGAGGCACGTGAGGTCCTCGCCGACCTCGTCGCGATCAGCGACGTCGTGGTGGAGAACTTCGGCTCGCGCGCGCGCCGGTCGCTCGGGATCACCGAAGCCTGGGGGTTCGCGCTGCGCTCCGATCTCGTGTGGGCCTCCCTCACCTGCTACGGCCGCAGCGGCCCCGACGCCGAGCGCGACGGCTGGGACCTCACGGCCCAGGCTCGCGGTGGGCTCCTCGACATGACGGGCGATCCCGACGGTCCCCCGATCAAGACCGGCAACTCGAGCGCCGACTATCTCGGTGGCCTGCACCTGGCGGTGGGCATCCTGGCAGCCCTCTACCAGCGAGCGGCAACCGGCAAGGGCCAGGTCGTCGACGTCTCGCTGCTCGAGCCGGTGGTCGCGTGCCTGGACGGGTTTCCCATGTGGCACGCCATCGCCGGCGTGCTGCCTCAGCGAAGCGGCAATTTCCACCCGGCGAAGCTCCCCGCCTACAGCGTGTTCCCCGCCTCGGACGGGTTCGTCGTGATCGCGGCCGCCGGCCCGTCGTTCACCCGGCTGATGACGCTCCTCGGCCGACCGGAGCTCGGCACCGGGCTTCCCCCCGCTGGAGAGGAGGAGCGCCAGCTCTGGTTCGACGAGATCGTCCACCTCGTCCGCTCGTGGGCAGCGGCGCGGACCCGGGAGGAGATCCGCGCCGCCATCGACGAGGGCGGCGTCCCCAACGAGCCGGTGCGGAACCTCGCCGAGGTCTTGTCCGACCCCCAGCTCGAGGCCCGAGGGGCGATCGTCGAGTACGAGCATCCCACCCTCGGCACCGTCAGGACCGTGGGCAGCCCGTTGCACCTGTCCGCCTCGCCCGTCGAGGTCCGCCACGTCCCACCGGCCGCCGGTGAGCACAACGAGGAGGTCCTGAGCCACCTGCTCGGCTACGACGAGGAGCGCGTCAGGTCCCTCGTGGCGAGCGGGGCGCTGTGGGGACGGAGCGACGCGTCGTCGTGAACCTCATCGCCCCTGTGCTGCCGGCCGCGCGCCCCGAGCCGGACGGAAGCGGTCAGGCCAGGCGGGACCGACGGCCGACGGCCGTGCCGCGGTCCGAAGAGCCTAGGGGCTCGCCGCAGCGCTGCCTCGCCGGGACGAGCCCTGGGCCTGCACCGAGGGGTGCCCGGCCACGAGAGGGGCCGACGGACGCACGATAGCCTCGACCCCATGACGTCCACTCCCCCAGCCCCTCTCGCCGCCCGGTTCATCGGCCAGTCCGTCGCGCGCAAGGAAGATCGCCGCCTCCTGACCGGCCACGGCCGCTACGTCGACGACGTGACCGTGCCCGGCATGCTGCACGCCGCCTTCCTCCGCTCGGAGGTCGCCCGCGGCAGCATCACGCGCATTGACGTCACGGCGGCAGCGGCGATGGAGGGTGTGGTGGCGGTGTTCACCGGCGAGTCGTTGCTCCCTCACCACGGCACGGGCTGGCACGGCATGCTCGGCCCCGACCTGGTCACGCCGCCCCCGCTGGCCGTGGGCTCGGTGAAGTACGTGGGCGACCCCGTCGCCTTGGTCGTGGCGGTGAGCCGCTACGTCGCCGAGGACGCCTGCGAGGCGATCGAGGTCGACATCGAACCGACGACCGCTGTCCCCGACTACCGGACCGCAGGTGACGACACGGCCAACGTGGTGCATGCCGACTGGGGGCTTGCGTCCAACAACATGGTCGCGATGCCCTTCACCCCCCTGTCGGCCGACCTCGAGCAGGTGCTCGCCACCGCGACCCATGTCGTGGAGGCCCAGATCGAGCAGAACCGCTACATCCCCGTCCCCATGGAGGCGAGGGGGATCCTGGCCGACTACGACCGGGGCACCGACACGTGCCGTCTGGTGGTCTCCGGCCAATCGGCCCACGGCACGCGGGACTTCTTCAGCCGCTACCTCAATGTGCCCGAGTCCTCCATCACGGTCGAGATGCGCGACGTCGGGGGCGGTTTCGGCCAGAAGATGTTCGTGTTCCGCGAGGAGTGCGCGGTGGTGCTCGCCTCCAGGCTGCTCGGACGGCCGGTGAAGTGGATCGAGGACCGCCGCGAGAACCTGACGTCGGCGCCGCACGCTCGCAACGAGTGGGCGAAGGCTCGCCTGGCGATCGATGCAGACGGCGTGATCCAGGCCATGACCGTCGAGCACAAGGCCGACGTCGGGGCGTACCCCGCATGCCCGGCCTGCATGGACCCCACCCTCGTGCCGGGCCCGTACAAGATCCCCCGCTACGGGTACTCGACCGCCATGGTGTGGACCAACACGATGGGCAAGGGCGCCTACCGGGGACCGTGGATGTTCGAGACCACAGTGCGCGAGATCATGATGGACTACGCGGCTCGGGAGATCGGCATGGACCCGGTCGAACTGCGCCGGCGGAACCTCCTGGCGAGCACCGACCTTCCCTACACGAACCCTGCGGGTCAGCAGTTCAACGAGATGAGCCCGCTCGAGTCCCTCGAACGGGCACTCGAGGTGCTCGGCTACGAAGGGTTCCGGCGCGAGCAGGAAGCGGCGCGCGCGGAGGGTCGCTACCTGGGGCTCGGCATCAGCGTCTACGCCGAGCCCACCTCCATGGGTGCCCCGACCCTCCAGACCGAGGGCGCCACCGTGCGGGTCGAGCCCGACGGGCGGGTGACCGCCTACATCGGCACCACCTCGCACGGCCAGTCGGTCGAGACCACGATGGCCCAGGTGGTCGCCGACACCCTCGGCGTGGCCTACGACGACGTGACCGTCGTACAGGGCACCACGCAGGGCACGCCCTGGGGACCGGGCACCGGCGGCTCGCGCACCGCCGTGGTCGCGGGTGGCGCCGCCCGCTCGGCGGCCGAGAAGGTGCGCGAGAAGATGCTCGCCATCGCGGCCCACACGCTGGAGGCCTCGGCCGACGACCTCCAGGTGGAGCTGGGGGTGATCTCCGTGAAGGGGTCGCCCGAGGCCTCGACCACCGTGGCCGACGTCGCCAAGTTCGTCTACACGGACCCGTCGTCGCTCCCCCCCGAGGTCGAGCCCGGGATCGAGGCCACGGTCCGCTTCCAGCCGAAGCAGTTCCCGACGTGGTCCAACGCGACCCACCTGTGCGTGGTGGAGATCGACCCGGCCACCTGGCATCCGAGGATCCTGCGCTACATCGTGGCCGAGGACTGCGGCAAGATGATCAACCCGCGAATCGTCGAGGGTCAGGTCTACGGCGGCGTGGTCCAGGGCATCGGCGGCGTCCTGCTCGAGAACTTCGTCTACGACGCCGACGGCAACCCCCTCACGACCACGTTCATGGACTACCTCCTGCCCACCGCCACCGAGGTGCCCGACATCGAGGTGGCGCACATGGACAGCACATCGACCACCAACCCGGGGGGTTACAAGGGGCTCGGCGAGGGCGGGGCGATCGGCTCGCACGCCGCGGTGGCCAACGCCGTGGCCGATGCCCTCGCTCCCCTCGGCGTCAAGGTGACGGCCACCCCGCTCGGGCCGAACGACATCTTCGAGCTCGTCAGTGCGGCCGGCGCTGCCTGACCACAAGCGCCGCCTGACCACAAGCGCTGCCAGGCCTTGCCGTCGGCAGGGCGCCACGGTTCAACGCGGCAGCGGGCGTCGGATCGTGCGCACCCCGCGTGCCCGGCGAGCTACTCCTGGGGCGGATCGCCCACGTGGGGGAAGAGCTCCTTGAACGCGCCGAGCCGGATCCGATAGCTGACCTCGGGATCGACCCGGTCGAACAGCTCGTGGAGGGTCTTCTGGGTGTGGCCGAACGTACCCTCGAGGTGCGGGTAGTCACTGCCCCACAGGACGTTGCGGTACCCCATGGCCCACATGGCGGCCGGCGCCGACTCGTCGTGCTGGAACGAGGTGTACACCTGCCGGTAGAGGATCTCCTTGGGCAGCCGCGAGAGGACGGGCCGGACGAACATGCTGTGCTGCCGGTAGCCCTCGTTCATGCGGTCGCCGATGAAGGGCACCCAGCTCGCACCGCCCTCGGAGATGAGGACCTTGAGGTTCGGGTGCCGGTCGAGCGCCCCACCGGTGACCAGCTTCATCGCCGTGAATTGCCCGCCGTAGGTGGTCTGGACGTAGTTGAGCACCGCCCCGCCAGGGCCCCGGAACGGCGTGTTCGAGTTGCCGTCGTTGTCCGAGCCGATGTGGAAGCCGAGCACCATGCCGGCTTCCTCGGCAGCGGCCCACAGCGGCTCCCACTCGTCGCGGTTGTAGTCCGGCATGCCCGTGGGCACCCCGGTCGGCATGCTCACGACCTTGAGTCCGATGGAGGCCGCGTGCTGCAGCTCATTGATGGCCAGCTTCATGTCCAGCAGCGGGATCGAGGCCGTGGGCACCAGGCGGCTGTTCGAGCGCCGGACGATCTCGGCAGCCTTCCACTCGTTCTGCGCGCGGTTGGCCGCCTGCAGGAGCTTGGGGTCCTCGATCATCGACTCCCACAGGCCGAGGGAGTCGTAGACGACCTCTGCCCACACCCCCTCTTCGTCGAGGTCTCGCAGCCTCGCGGCGATGTCGGTGGCACCTCGCTCGCTGACGAGCTCGCCGATCGTCTTGCCACCGACCTTCTTGGTCTCGAGCTTGGGCAGGTCGCGCCGGAAGCTCTTGCCGTCGACGTGGACGATCTCGTACCCATCGAACTTCTCGCTGCGCGGCATGCGCGCGGCGAGGTCGCCCGGGAGGATCTCGTCCCACACGGCGCGCTCGCCGAGGGAGTGTGAGTCACCCGAGTTCGCCCACAGCTTGCCAGTCATGCGTCCACCTCTCGGTCGTCTTCGCCCTGCCGATGGTTCGTTCGAGACCCCGTTGCCCAGCTCCTGCCATTGCCCGGTGGGTGGCCGGTGACCTCAACTCCTTGTCCACCGACGGTCCGGCGTCCGCCCTCCATGGTCCCACGCCGCGCCGCGGTCGTCGACGCGCGACGCTGGACACCGGTCGGGAACGAGGGTGCGCGGTACCTCACCCGACAGGCGCCGGCCTGTCCTTCGCCGGCCTACGGTCGGCGCAGGATCGCGCCCTGCGAGTTGAAGAAGAACCCTCCGAGCAGGAGCATCGCCGTGCGTGCCCCTTCGACCTGGCGCTCGCCGGCCAGCCCCTGGAGCTGGTGGACCGCCTCGCGGGTGTGGCCCGAGCCTTGGGTGCCGCCCTCGGACAAGGCGCCGCCATGGGGGTTGACCGGCACCCGCCCGTCGATCAGGATGCGGTTGCCCTTCTCGTCCCAGTTGCTCTCGATGAAGCGCCTGGCCTCCCCCAACCCGCACCAGCCGGCGTTCTCGATCCAGCTGATAGTGATGAAGGAGAACCCGTCGTAGGGGAAGAAGACGTCGACGTCTTCGATCCACAGATCGCTCTTGGCGCGCAGCGATTCGAGCACCGCGTGCTGACCGTGGTTGCGAAGGCTCGGGGTCTGGTCCTCCTCGTTCTGGGCGATCATGCCGTTCGTGCACGCGTGGACGAGCACCGGGGGGAGGGCCAGGTCGCGGGCGCGCTCGGCGGTCGTGATGACGAACGCGTCGGCGCCGTCGATGGGGACGTCCATATCGAGGATGCACAGCGGCCACCGGACCATGCGCGACGCCAGGTAGTCGTCCATCGTGATGGGCTCTCGCATGACCGCCGCCGGGTTGCGCGCTGCATTCGAGCGGTCGTTGACGGCCACGTAACCGAAGAGGTCCCTGCTCTCCTCGAACTCGTGGAGGTAGCGGCTGGCCCAGGCCGTGTAGCCGACGGCACCGGCCACGGAGTCCGGACCGAACCCGTCGCCGCCCCCCATGGCAGCCGCCATGCGCCGGAAAGCGGCCATCCGGAAGGGATCGCTGGCCGCGGAGCGGGAGTTGGACGGGTTCCGGTAGATGGAATGGTAGGCGAGGACCACGTCGGCCTGGCCCGAGGCGATGGCTCCCACCGCGTTGGCGATGGCGAACCCGAAGGGCACGCCAGCACCGACGTGGTAGTTGACCGCCGGGATCCCGAGGGCGGACTGCACGTACGCGTTGTCGTCACCGATGATGCCGTTGATGTCGCGGCGGTCCACGCCGGCTGCCTGGATCGCCCGGATGCAGGCGTCGATCGCGAGCGACGAGGCGGTCACCTCACCGGCGCTGCGCACGAACCCCGTGGTCGCCGCCGAGGCAAAGGCCACCTGGTCCTTGCTCGGATTGCGCGTCGCCGCGGTCATCGCTGCTCTCCCTCGACGAGCCGCCACGCCGGCAACGGTCGGCCGCCGCGCTCGATCCAGTCCAGCTGCACCCTTGCGCCGATCACGATCTCGTCGTTGGCCGCCCCGACGACGGTGCTCGTGAAGCGCAGCCCTTCCTGCTCGTCGAGCTCCACCGTCACGACGGGGTGCGGCGTGGCGTAGTCGACGCCGTCTGCCGGCGGCCCCTGGTGCAAGAAGATGGCGAGGTGGATGGTGCCGGTTCCGCTGACCGGCGTGGGCACGACGTTGGCTGACCAGCAGCTCGGGCAGATGGGCTTCGGTCGGTGGTGCCACCACCCACAGTCGGCGCACCGGTTGAGCCGCAGCTCTCGGTGCAGGAGCCCACGGTAGAAGTGCTTGTTGACGTGGTCCAGGCGAGCGTCGGGGTAGCGCGCGAGCAGCTCTGCGTCGGTCTCTTCGGTGTCGGTCGGCACGTCCCTCTCCTGGTGGGACCCGAGCGGCCCCGCACGGCGTCCAAGGGTGCGGGCCGTCAGTGTAGGACCCCTTCGGGCCGCGAGCCGAACCGGTAGGTGTCGCGTCCAACCGCGTCGATCGGCCTGCCCAGGCGGGCGAGCTGGGCGGATGCGGCACGGCGCGAGACACCCGCGGTGGCTACGTTGTCGCCATGGGACTGATCTGCAGCGACCTGGTGGTCGTCGAGCTCGGCGACGGCTGCCCCGCAGCCGCCCAGACGGGCATGGTCCTCGCCGACAACGGTGCACGGGTGATCAAGGTCGAGGCGCCCGGCGGCGATTCCCTGCGCACCCGAGTCCCCTCCGGTTGGCTGGTGTGGAACCGCGGGAAGGAGTCCGTCGTCGCCGACCTGACCGCTCCGGCCGGCCAGGAGGCGGTGGCCGCCCTCGTGGCTGGCGCCGACGTCGTGGTCGAGGCCTTCGACGCCGGCCGCGCCGAGGCGTGGGGTCTCGGCTCCGACACGCTCTGCGCCCGCCACCCCGGGCTCGTGTACTGCGCGATCAAGGGCTTCGGACCTGCTGGGCACTACGCCCGCATCCCTGCGGACGACGCGCTCGTGATGGCCAAGGCCGGCGCCTTCTGGCGTGGCGACTTCGCGTTCCGGCCGGGGCCGATCTTCTCCGGCGCCCGCGTCGCGAGCAACGGCGCCGCGAACATGGCCGTGGCCGGGATCATGGCCGCGCTCGTCGTGCGCGACCGCACGGGCCGCGGTCAGCGAGTGGACGCCTCCCTGTACCAGGGGCTCAACCCGATCGACTACTTCGTCTCCTACCACGTCCAGCTCGGAGCCAAGATGGCCTCGCCACCGGCCAGCGCGGCACCGACCGCAGCAGCCTCGCGGCGCACCCCCGCCGCGACCCGCTACATGGTCAGCTCCTGCACGCGTGACGGGCGCTGGCTCTTCTTCAGCCCGCAGCTGCCTCACCAGGCCGCAGCGCTCGTCAAGGTCCTCGAGCTGGACTGGATGCTTGCCGACGAGCGGTTCCGCGACATGCCCTCGTTCTGGACTCTCGAGGACGCCGACGCCTGGGAGGCAGCCATCCACGAGCGCGTGAAGGAGCGCGACCTCGCGGAGTGGATCGAGCGCTCGCTCGCCGACGACGACCTGCCGTTCGAGGCGGTCCTGTCTGCCGAGGAGGCCCTCGACCACCCCCAGATGCGGGCCAACGGCAACGTCGTGACGGTCGAGGACCCCGACGTGGGCACCATCGAAGAGGTGGGCCCCGTGGGATCCTTCTCCCGCACGCCCTCGGCGATCGAGCGCTCGGCGCCGGCGCTCGACGCCCACCGTCCTCTCCCGGAGCCCAGGGCAGGAGCCGGGGAGGGCCCGCTCCTCCCCGCCCATGCGCTCGAGGGTGTCACCATCGTCGAGTTCGGCTACTTCTACGCCATGCCCTTCGGGGTCACGATGGCTGCCGCGCTCGGCGCGCGGGTGATCAAGGTCGAGAGCATCGAGGGCGACCCCATGCGCTGGAGCTTCGGACCGGCCGAGTGGGGCGCGGCCAAGACGACCGAGGGCAAGGAGAGCATCTGCGTCGACCTGGGAACCGACGCGGGCCGCGCGATCATGCATCGGCTGCTGCGCAAGGCCGACGTGTTCGTGCAGGGGTTCCGTCCGGGTGTCGACGTCAAGCTGGGCGTGGACTACGACACGGTCGCGGCCCTCAACCCGAGCATCGTGTACGTCCACGGTGCCGGGTACGGCCAACATGGTCCCTACGCCTCCCGGCCCATCTACGCGGGCACCGCGGCCGCGGCCGCCGGCAGCGTCCACCGCCAGGCTGCGTACTGGTTGGATCCGGACCTGAACAGCAACTTGAGTGCCGCCGAGTCGCAGGCCGTCGTCGCCCCCCGCATGCGGAACCTGACCGACGGCGACGCCAACGCCGCCGTCGGCGTGCTGGCCGCGCTCATGCTCGCACTCCGGCACCGTCAGCGCACCGGCGAGGGGCAGTTCGTCGGGACGAGCATGGTGGGCGGCAACGTCCTCGCCTATGCCGACGACTTCAACCGGTACTCCGGCAAGGTGCCGGTGCGCCAGGCGGACCCCGAGCAGTTGGGGCTCGACCCGACCTACCGCCTCTACCGGACAGCCCAGGGTTGGGTCTTCTTGGGCGTCCGCACGGAGCAGGAATGGGAGCTCGCCATGCGCATGGCCGGGCGCGCGTCCCTCCTGGCGGATCCCAGGTTCGCGACGGCCGAGGGCCGCGAGGCCAACAGCGACGCCCTCGCCGGCGAGCTCGAGGCACTGTTCTCCGAGCGGCCGGCGACCGCGTGGGAGGAGCTCTTCCTGTCCGCAGGCGTGGGGTGCGTGGCCGTGACCGAACGGTCGCAGGCAGAGTTCGCCGTCAGCGACGAGCACCTGCGTGCCATGGGGCTGGTGACCGACGTCGAGCATCCCCTGTTCGGTTCACTGCTGCGCTACGCGCCCCCGGTGGCCCTGTCGGCAACGCCGGGGCGGGTCGCCCCCGGCTGCACCGTGGCCCAGCACACGGCCTCGATCCTCGCCGAGCTCGGCTACGGCACCGACGAGATCGAGAAGCTCGCAGCAGACGGGGTCGTCAGGTTGGCAGACTGACCGGCGTGGGGATCCACCGCGCCGAGGCCGGCGCACGCGGGATCCCCGGGTGGCGACCGGCCGAGTTCGGCGCTCGCGGGAACCCCGGGTGGCGACCGGCCGCGGCGACCGCGTCGGGCCGGCGGCGACCGGATGCTGCCGCGCGGAGCTCAGGCGTGGTCATCCGGCGCCGGTGGCAGGCGGCGAGGGCCCAGCAGGTGAGGGGCGCGCCTCGAGACGACCGTCGGGGAGCGACCCGAGCCATGCCCACGCAGCTTCGACCTGCTCGTCGAGCGCCTCGAGGCCGCCGGAATTGTCGATGACGAAGTCGGCCGCCTGCAGCCGCGCCTCGCGCGGCGGCTGATTGGCCAGCCGTGCCCGGGCGTCGCGTTCGAGCATCCCCCGCCCCGTGACGAGCCGCCGGATGGCGAGCTCCTCAGGGACGTCCACCACGATCAGTCCTGCGATCCCGTAGAGGCGGGGGTTCCGGGCGAGGAGGGCCGCCTCGAGCACGACCACGCGGTCCGTGTCGTGATGGGCGGCGACGCGGGCGTAGATCGAGGCCTCGATCGCGGGGGTGGTGATGGCCATGAGGGCTGCCAGCTCGTCGTGGTCGGCGAACACCCGGTGGGCGACGGCCTGGCGGTCGAGCGCACCGTCTGGCCCGACGATGGCGTCCCCCCAGCGGGCCACCATCGCCCGGTAGACCGGCTGACCGGGCTGCTGGACCTCTCGGGAGATCTGGTCGACGTCGAGCACGACCGCGCCACGCTCGACGAGGCGCGCGGCCACGGTCGACTTCCCGGAACCGATGCCCCCTGCGAGACCGGCAAACTTCATGACGGCTGTGCTGGGAGCGGCCCAGCGGAGCGGGCGGCGTTGTGGAGCCTCACGGCTGGCCCGGCAGGAGGACGACGAAGAGGCCCTCGGCATCGGCCACCAGCTCCCCGTCGTGGAGGAGCCGCCCCGACATGAACCGCTTGCGGCCCTCCTCGCGCTCGATGCGTCCCTCTACCCGGAGCTCGGGGCCGATCGGGGTGACCTTCCGGTAGTTGACCAGGAGCGAGGCCGTCCGGGCCCGACGACGGCCCCCGCTGTTGCCGAGGCGCCCCAGCACGTCGTCGAAGAGCAGCGGAATGGTGCCGCCGTGCGCAGCGCCATTGCCGCCGAGGTAGAACCGGGTGAAGCGGACCCGCCCGCTGATCGTGCGGTCGGTCTCGTGCTCCGCGACGAACGGCGGGAGCAGCGGATGGCCCCGTCCCGGGAGATCGGGGCGCTTCCCTGCCGGGGTCGTCCACTCGTCGGCTCCCCACGGGCGCAGGAGGACAGCGAGGTCCACGAGCGCGGCACGAGCCGCCTCCACCACTGCGTCGGGCGGGCTCGTACCGGCCACGAGGTCCTGGACGTCGCGCAGGGCAGCCACGAGGTCGCCAAAGGCCGGCCCGCCGGTAGCGGCTCGTGCAGGAGCGTTCTGCCACGGATCGGGCGGCGGCTCGGAAGGGCTCGCCCACGGATCGGGCGGCGGCTCGGAAGGGCTCACGGCTGACGACGGTACCGCAGGGCAAGCGCCGCCTTGCGCGAGCTTCACTAACGTGGCGTGGTCGTGACGAGGGAGGAGGGGTGACAACTTCGCTGGCAGGCAGGGTCGCGCTGGTGACAGGAGCCGGCCGCGGCATCGGACGAGCCCATGCCCATCTCCTTGCCGAGCGCGGTGCAGCGGTCGTCGTCTGCGATGTGGGCGCCGAGCTCGACGGGTCAGGTCGCGATCCGAGCGTGGCCTCCCTCGTCGTCGGTGAGATCACCGCCGCCGGTGGCGCGGCGGTGGCGGACACCTCCGACATCTCAACGTTCGCCGGAGCCGCTGCCGCAGTCGGCACCGCGCTCGACGCGTTCGGGCGCATCGACATCGTCGTCAACAACGCAGGGGTGGCTGGCGGCGGGCCGATCGAGCAGGTGAGCGAGGAAGACCTCGCCCGGTGCTTCGCGGTGAATTTCTACGGTTCGGTCGGCACGGTACGCGCCGCCTGGCCGCACCTGCGGGCCCAGCGTTGGGGGCGGGTGATCAACACGGTTTCCGAGGTCGCCCTCGACACCAGGATCCCAGGGGGCAGCAGCCTCGGCTACGGTGCGGCGAAGGCGGCGGTGTGGTCGCTCACGATCGCGCTCGCCCAGCAGGGCGCCGAGCACGGCATCACCGTCAACGCCGTGTCGCCGGGGGCCTTCACGAGGATGAACGAGGCGATGTTCCGGGCCTCCCCGCCTCCCCCTGGTCTGGACCTCGATCCCGTGCACGTGGCACGGGTGGTGGCCTGGCTGGTGTCGGACGAGGCCGGCGACGTGTCCGGCCGGGTCATCCATGCCGCAGGGGGCCACGTGCGCGAGTACCTCACGCAACGCCTCGGCGACACCCCCCTCGTGGCGCGGGTGCTTGCCGCCCTCGCTGGGCGCTAGACCGCTCCTCGCCCCTTGTGCTCCTCTGGCGGTTCGCTCGCCTGGTGCTCGAGCCCACCTCGCCAGGCTGATTTCGAGGCGGTGGCGTCGGGGCGTCCCCCATGGCCGCCCGCGCGAAGAGCGCGCAATAGCCTCTCGGCCATCGGATCCTGCTGCCTAGAGCGGGCACGCAGGCAACAAGGGAGGGAGACGCAGGTGCTCAAAGGGTTCAGGAACTTCCTCATGCGGGGAGACGTCGTGGTGGTGGCCGTGGGCCTGGTGGTGGCCCTCGCCTTCAGCAACCTGGTGTCGGCGTTCACGACCAACGTGATCAACCCGCCCATCACACGGGCCTCGGGCGGCTCGTCGGTCGGGCTCGGGTGGCAGCTCGGGCGCGAAGGGAACCCGGCGACGTTCCTCAACATCGGCGCGTTCGTCACCGCCGTCATCTACTTCGTCATCTTCATGGGCGCCATCTACTTCGCCGTCGTGGTCCCGTACCGCTACATCTCGAAGCGACGCGGCGCCGTCGTCTTCGGCGACCCGCCCGCCGTCAAGACGTGTCCGGCGTGCCTGTCCGACGACCTGCCCGCGGCCGCTTCGAAATGCAAGCACTGCGGAAGCGACCAGCCCACGGCCACCGCGCCCCCTGGGTGACGGAAAGGCTGACCGCGGCGCCTGCCCCCGCCTTTCCGCGCTCGAGCGCTGCCCATGGCCGCCCGGCTTCCCCGAGAGAAGGGCGGGCAGGGAAACCCGTTTCCCCGCACCTCGGCGGGCACCTCCACGGGCACCTTCCCGACGAAGGGCACGGGGGCCCGTGCTCGTGCAGGGGGGAGACACACACGTGGCCACGCCGTGCCGCCGGATGCGAAGATGGGCGGCGTGGGACCTGCGATCGGGGGTGCGGTGGGCGCGGAGCTGTCCGACGAGCAGCAGCTGTTCCTCGAGACCACGGAGAAGTTCCTCGACGCCTCCGCACCGGTGAGCCGGGTTCGCGAGCTCTTCGACGATCCTGCTGGCTACGACCGCGCCGCCTGGGAGCAGGGTGGCGAGCTCGGCTGGTTCTCGATGCTCGTGCCCGAGGAGCACGGGGGCGGCAGCGTGTCGGGTGCAGGGGTAGAGGACCTCGCCCTCGTCGCCC
>DATGLW010000001.1:0-34605 GCA_035293965.1 Acidimicrobiales bacterium | reverse complement strand
GTCCCCCAGATGCCCAGGCGCGCACCGTCGACGTCGTCTCGCGAAGCGAGGAAGGTGAGGGCGTCCTTGTAGCCGCGCTGCTGCAGCACCGGGTCGAGCTCCTGGCGGGGCAGGCCGTCGCTGGCACCGGTGTTCGCGTGGTCGAAGAGCAGCACGGCGATGCCGGCCTCGGCCACCACTTGGTGGTAGGGATGGCCGAGGAACCCCTCTTTGACTCCGGCGAACCCCGGGCTCATGACCACCCCGGGGAACGGCCCACTGCCCTCGGGGAGCACGAGCCAGCCACGCAGCGTCCGGCCCTCCGAGGGGAAGGCCACGTCGAGCTGGCAGGTCACCGTCAGGTGCCCTCGCCCTGGGCCCGGCCCTCGCCCTGGACCGGGCGGTGCCAGCCGAGGTGGTACTCGGGGTCCGCGCACTCCCCGGCGGCGGCGCCCAGGGAGAGGGGCTCGAAGGCGTCGAGCATCACGGCGTACTCCTCGTGCGACCGGACGGCGATCGAGGCCTCGGCGGCGCCCGGCGCGGGACCGTGCGTGAAGCCGGCGGGGTGGAACGTGACGGTGCCCGGCCGCACGTCGGGGCGCGTGGCGTAGGCGCCCGACATGAAGAACATGACCTCGTCGCAGTCGACCGACGAGTGCGCGTACGGTGCGGGGACCGCCGACGGGTCGAAGTCGACCGGCCGCGGGCAGAACGAGCACACCACGAAGCCCCGCCCGCAGAACGTCTCGAGCACGGGCGGCGGCGCGTGGAAGCGCTTGACGATCGGCTCGAAGTCGTAGATCGAGAGCGCGTACGGGTAGACGCAGCCGTCCCACCCGACGACGTCGAAGGGGTGGTGCGCGAACACGTGCCGGGTCACGCCGTCGCGGTGGCGCACGATGACCTCGGCGGAGCCCTCGGCGGCAGCGGGCAGCTCGTCGGGGCCCCGGAGGTCGCGTTCGTGGTACGGGGCGGTCTCGAGCAGCTGGCCGCGCGGCGAGAGGTAGCGAGCGGGGATGCCGACGTGCCCGGCGGCCTCGATCACGAGGGCGCGCAGCTCGCCGCCCGGGGCGGGCAGCCAGCGGTGCACGCAGCCCATCGGCAGCACGACGTAGTCGCCCTGCCCGACCGGCAAAGGGCCGTAGGGGCTCTCGAGGGTGGCCGAGCCGGCCTCGATGAACACCAGCTCGTCGCCCCGGGCGTCGCGGAAGAGCGGGCTCGGCTCGCGCGCGACGACGTAGGAGATGCGCACGTCGCGGTTGGCGAGCACGAGCCGCCTCCCGGCGACCATGTCGCCCGAGGCCGCGAGGTCGTGGGTCTGGAACCGCCTGGGGAGCAGCGGTGCCGGCGGGACCGGGACCTCGGTCAGGGCGGGGACCTCGACGGGCTCGGCGGCCACGAGGGCGTTGGGGGTGTGGCGGTGGTAGAGGAGGGACGACTCGTTGAAGAACCCCTCGATGCCGACCAGCTCTTCTGCATAGAGGCGACCTGAGGGGTCGCGGAACTGGCTGTGCCGCTTCCTGGGCACCTCGCCGACGCGCCGGTAGTAGGTCATCGCTGGAGGTAGAAGTCGGGGACACGGAGGGGGTGCACCTCGACCCGGTCCCAGACTCCTTCGGTCGCGAACGGCTCTGACGCGAGGTAGCGCTCGACGTCCTCGCGCCCGGGATAGTCGACGATCACGACGGAGCCCCGCACCCCCCCTGCCTCGTCGAGGATGCCCGCCCCGAGGACGACCCGGCCCTGCTCCCACAGCTCCCGGATGGAGGCGGCATGCGCCGGACGGACGGCGTCGCGTCGGGACGCACCGTCGGGGCCGGGCGCGTCCCACGCCAAGACCAGGAAGTGCACCGCAGGAGCCAGGGGCTAGAGCCGGTAGAGGCGTGCCGCGTTGCCGCCGACGATCCTGCGCATCACGCCGGGCTCGACGCCACTGAAGTGCTCCGTGATGACCTCCTGGGAGACCGGCCACGTCGAGTCGGGGTGGGGGTAGTCGGTGGCCCACATCACGTTGTCGACGCCGAGCTCGTCGAGCAGCTTCATCCCCACGACGTCCTCCTCGAAGGTCGCCGCCATGTTGGCGTACCAGTACTCACTCGGGAGCTTCGGCAGGCGCATGCCGCGCGCTTCCCAGCCGTGGCGGTCCCTCATCTTGTCGAGGCGCTGGAGGTAGTAGGGGATCCAGCCGAGGCCGGCCTCGACGAGCACGACCTTGAGGCGCGGGTGGCGGTCGAAGATCCCGGTCAGCACCCAGGAGCCGAGCAGCTCGGCCATGAAGATGGGCGGGATCGACTGCATGATCGCTCGCGTGGGAGTGGGGTCCCACATGCCGATCTCTCGCGCCGACTTGCGCACGTTCACGTGCTGGCTGAGGGGCATCTCGAGGTCCTCGAGCGTGGAGAAGAGCGGGTCGTAGATCTCGTCCCAGTAGGGGGCGAGCGAGAAGTCGGTGGGATACGCCGGCAGCATGACGGCCCGGCCGCCTTCGTTGGCGATCCGCTGGACCTCCTTGACGGCGGCCTCGACGTCGTGGACGGCGATCGGGAACACGGGAACGAGCCGATCGGGGTTGACGGATGCGACGTCGAGGGCTGCCGAGGTGAAGGCGTGGAAGCCGGCGGAGGCGCCCTCGTCGTCGAGGTTGTAGAAGAGGTCGACGTCCCCGAAGTTGAGGTAGAGGACCTCGGCGTCGACGTGGTCCGTGTCCATGTCCTTCAGGCGCTCGTGGGGATCGGAGGCGCCAGGGCGTCCTTCCGCTGGGTACGCCCGACCTGCCGGCCGCGGTACCTCGGGCGCTTGGCGCGCGCCGGCCGGCTTGTTGCGCAGCGGCGGCTGGGCCGAGGGGTCGCCCAGGGCCGCCCGCATCTGCTCGGCCAGCGTGGCCCGGAGGTCGTCGTAGGCCTCCTTGTACTTCCGGGGCAGGTACTCGGCCACCCGCTCCATCGGGATCTCGAAGTGCGAGTCCGCAGAGATGATCCGTTCAGCCATGGTTCGCCCTCCTCCGGGGGATCTCCGGGCGTCGTGCGCGTTGCGGACGGCACCCGCTGCGGGCGGCACCGTGGCGCTCGGCCGCGCTGCCGTCACGATGAAGCATAGGTACCGCCGCGCCTGGGGCAGGGCGGCGCCGGCATGGTCGGCCCGGCTGGCCGGGTGGGGCTCGAGCTGCCATGATCCCGTCACGGTCGTCGCCTACGGCCGGAGGGACGCGGGAGGGAGATCGTGGCGAAGCAGGCATTGGTGACCGGTGCGAGCCGGGGGATCGGCAAGGCCATCTCGATCGCGCTCGCCGAGCACGGGTTCGACGTCGCGGTCGCCGCCCGCACGGTTCGGGCGTCGGACCCGACCCCCGAGCACACCCAGACGGTCCACAAGCGGGACCTCCGCCCCCTGCCCGGCAGCCTCGAGGAGACGGCTGCGGCCATCGAGCAGGCCGGCCAGCGGACCCTCCTGCTGCGGATGGACCTGACGGACCTCACCTCGGTGGAGGCAGCGGTCGGCACCCTCCTCGGCGAGTGGGGCGGCGTGGACGTGGTGGTGAACAACGGCCGGCACATCGGCCCGGGCCTCATGGACACCATCCTCGACACGCCCATCGAGCAGTACCCGCTCTTCCTTATGGCCCACGGGGTCGCGCCGATCCGCATCACCCAGCTCCTCCTCCCCCCGATGCTCGAGCGCGGCGGGGGCACCTTCGTGACGATCAGCTCCGGCGCCGGCTACAACTTCTACCCGCAGGGCCCCCGGCCCGGGCTCGGGTACCGCATCGGGAAGGCGGCGGGGCACACCCTCGTGGGCAGCATCCTCGCGGAGTACGGCGACCGGGGGATCCGGGCCTTCAACGTCGATCCCGGGTTCGTGCTGACCGAGCGCAACTCGCTCGATGCGGGGGAGTTCGGGTTCGATCCCAGCTGGGCGGCGCCGCCGGCGGCGGTGGGCGCCGCGGTGGCATGGCTGGTGACCTCGCCGGCCGCAGACGAGCTGCAGCGCCAGAACGTCTCAGCCCAGCAGGTGGCGCTCGAGCAGCAGCTGGTCCCGGACTGGCGGGCTGCACCCGCCTGACGTCCTCGCTCGCCGGACGCTGCGGCCACGGGCCCAGCCCCGGCGGGACCGCTACCCTCGGTGGCCACCGCGCCACGGGCGTCGGCGCGGCCCTGAGCACCTGGGGGTGATGGGCGAGATGGACGCGCTCGACGGTGTACGGATCCTCGACCTGACGTGGGGCATCGCGGGGCCCGCGGGCATCCTTCTGCTGGCCGAGCACGGTGCCGACGTGACCAAGGTCGAGCCGCCGGGCGGCGACCCGTACCGGGCCTATCCGGGCTACCGCGTGTGGAACCGCAGCCGGCGCTCGGTGACCCTCGACCTGAAGAGCGTCGAGGGCAAGGAGCGGTTCCTCGAGCTCGTCTCCTCGGCGGACGTGCTCGCCGAGGCCTTCAGCCCGGGGGTGATGGCCCGCCTCGGCCTCGACTACCCCTCCCTCGAACAGCGCTTCCCCGAGCTCGTCTACGTGTCGGTCCCGGCGTACCCTGCGGACTCCCGCCACGCGAGCCGCGCCGGGTGGGACGCGCTCGTCCAGGCTCGCTCCGGCCAGCAGTACGAGCAGCCGTGCTGGCGGTCGGGACCCGCCTTCCTCGCCAGCCCCATGCCGAGCATGGGCGCCCTGTACCTGGTGCCGGCCGCCATCCTGGCCGCCCTGCACGCGCGGGAGCGGACGGGGAGGGGCCAGTTCGTGGAGACGTCCCTGTACCAGGGCGTTCTCGCGACGACCACGATGCTGTGGGTCCACGCGCAGCGCAACCAGAACCAGCTCCAGTCGATGATGACCAAGACCTACCCGCCGGGCATCCACCAGCCAGAGGTCATCGAGTGCGCCGACGGCTGGATCCAGTCGCTCGCGGGGGCGACCCAGAAGAAGGGCGTCATGATCCACGACGTGGTGGGGATCCCCAAGGACACGCCCCCCGACAAGGTCTACGAGGCGCTCGCGGAGAACTACCGGACGAGAAAGCGCGAGGAGCTCGTCACCTTGCTGCACGAGCAGCTCTTCCAGGTGGCCGAGATCCTCCCGACCCGCGAGACCCTGCAGCACCCCCAGATCGTCGCCAACCACATGGCCGTGACCGTCGAGGACCCCGAGGTCGGCCGCACCGTGCAGGTGGGCATGCCGTTCAAGCTGTCCCGCACGCCTGCCCGCGACCCGCGGCCGCGGCCGCTCCCCGGGCAGCACAACGACGAGGTCCTGCGCGACGTGCGCCCCCGGCCGGCGCGGGGCGCACCGGCGTCTGCGCCGCCCCGCTACCCCCTCGACGGCATCCGGGTCCTCGACTTCGGGCGGGCCTTCGCCGGCCCCTTCGCGCCGATGGTGCTGGCCGGGCTGGGGGCCGACGTGATCAAGGTGGCGACGACCGAGGGGGACACCATGGCGGCGATGATGTCCTCCAGCAGCGTCTGGCTCGGGTGCGAGCAGGGGAAGCGCTCCATCCGGGTCGATCTCAAGACCTCCGAGGGCGCCGAGGTCGTGCGCAAGCTGGTGGAACGCTCCGACGTCGTCCACCACAACATGACCAAGGGCGTTGCCCAGCGCCTGGGCATCGACCACGAGAGCTTGCGGGCCATCAAGCCCGACATCATCTCGTGCAACACCTACATGTACGGCCCCGAGGGTCCCCTCTCGCACCTCGGCGGCAACGACTCACTCGCCCAGGCGCTGAGCGGGCTCGAGTGGGAGGCCGGCCCCGCCGAGGAGGGAAACAGGCCGCTGTGGTACCGGTTCGGCCACGGCGACACCGCCAACGCCCTGTCGTCGGTGGTCGGGGTGCTCGTCGCCCTGGCCCACCGGGACCGCACCGGAGAGGGGCAGGCGGTCTGGACGTCGCTCCTCAACGCGGCCACCTACCTGTGCTCCGAGGTCCACCTCACCGAGGACGGGGCCTCCGAGCCGCCGAAGCTCGACAGGGGCCAGACCGGGTTCGGCGCCCTCTACCGCCTCTACGAGTCCCAGGAGGGCTGGGTGCAGGTCGCCGCCGTGAAAGAGGAGCACTGGCCGGCGTTCTGCCGGGCGATCGGGCAGGCAGACCTCGAAGCCGACCCGCGTTTTGCGACCGCCCGGGCTCGCCAGGACCATCGTGAAGAGCTCGAGGCCCTGCTCGAGCCCGTCTTCCTGACCCAGACGGCCCTGCAGTGGCGACGCCGGCTCGACGACGCGGGGGTGCCGGCGGAGATCTCGGTGAGCACCGTCGACGGCGAAACGGTGCTCTTCGACGAGGAGAACGTGCGCCTGGGCCTGGTCGCGGAGACCGAGCACCTCGAGCTCGGCCGGCTGCGCCAAGTCGGCAGGCTGATCCGGTTCAGCGGCACGCCGAGCACCGTGCTCCGTCCCCCTCCGGTCCCAGGCCAGCACACCACGGAGATCATGGCGTGGCTCGGCTACGACGAGCCGACGATCGCGGACTACTCCGCCCGCGGGATCATCGCCGGCTGACCGGGGCCGGATCGCGCCCGCCCCGGCTGCCGCGCGGCGGCAGTCGGGAGCGCCCATGACCTCGAGCGCGGCGCCCCGCCGGACAGTGGGGTGGCGGGCGGCGCGGGTGGTCCCGCGTTCGCTCCGGGTCCTGCGCCACCGTGACTTCGCGCTGGTGCAGGCGGGCAACGGCATCTCCGCCGTCGGGACCTGGATGCAGTACGTCGCGCTGGCGTGGGGGATCCGCCAGCTCACGGCGTGGCCGTTCGCCGTCGCGCTGAGCCTCGTCGCGCAGTTCGCCCCGTCGTTGGTCCTCTCGCCGCTCGCGGGATCGGTCGCCGACCGGTTCGACCGCCGCAAGGTCGTCGTCGCCGGGAACCTCGTGATGACCGTGCCTGCGGCCGGCATCGGGCTCCTCGTCTCCTTCCATGCCCAGACGGTCGGTTCGCTGCTGGCGCTCGCGGCGCTCGGTGGCGCGGCGCAGGCGATGACGCAGCCGGCGACGACCGCGATCGTGCCGCAGATCGTCCCGGCGGCAGAGGTCACCGAGGCGATCGCAGCCACGAGCGTGGTGGCCAACGTCACCCGGATCGTCGGGCCCTCGATCGGGGCGCTCGCCATCGACCAGCTCGGGCTCGCCTGGGCCTTCTATCTCAACGCGGTCAGCTTCCTCGCCGTCGTGGCGGCCTGGCTCTGGGTCGGGCCCGCCCCGCTCGGCGCCCGCGCCCGACGCGAGGCGTTCGTGGCCCAGGTCCGCGAGGGCTGGCGCTACGCGCGAAGCGACCCGCAGGCGATCCAGCTCCTCCTCCTCGCCGTCGTCATGTCCGCCGTCGTGTTCCAGTCGGCGCTGTTGCCGGTCATCGCCAGCACCGTCCTGCACTCGGGGGCGGCGGGGTTCGGGCTGCTCCAGTCGGCCGGCGGCCCCGGCGCGATCCTGGGGGCGATGGTCGCCGGGGAGATCGTCACCGACGGTCGCCGGCGGGCGGCCCTCGTCGTCGGCACGCTCCTGGTCGGCGGCGGCTACGCGATCGTGGCGCTGTCTCGCTCGCTCTGGCTGTCAGCCGGAGGCGTCGCGGTGTTCGGGTTCTCGTTCTTCCTCGTCAACGCCGTCGGTCAGACAGTGCTGCTGACGGCCGCGCCGCCGCGGTTCCGAGGGCGGGTGATGGGGCTCTTCTCCATGGTGACCGTCGGCGGCATCCCCGTCGCTGCGCTCGTGGGCGGCGGCCTGGGCTCGCTGGTCGGCCCGACCCAGGCCGTGGGGGTGGCAGCCGTCATCGTGTTCGCGTATGCAGCCGTCGTCCTGGCCACCAGGTCCTTTGCGGTCATCGGCGTCGACCATCTCCGGCCCGCCGCGGGCACTGATCCCGTGGCCACCGACGCCCAGCTCCCCGCCGCGGGTCGTCCACGCACGGGCCCGGCCTGACCCGCGGCGCAGGCTCGCCTGCACCGCATCTCCGGCGGCCCGCCGTCCATCGGATGTCCAGTCGATCCTGTGCGCCAGCCCATTGCGGCGAAGATGGCGCAGCGCGATCGTTGCCGGTGGGATCCATGGCATCTCGCCGGAGGGACGCAGCCTGCCGGCGGAAAAGGAGTGCGCGATGGCGACGACAGAGACCAGAGTGCGGCAGCGGCTCATCTCGGCGGACTCTCACGTGACGATCACCGACGACCGTTTCCTCGAGCACGTGCCGGGCCGCCACCTCGAGGCGGCCAAGGAGGTGATCGCCCAGGCGCAGGCACGGATGGCGGCGTCGAACATGCCCAACAACCGCGCCGAGCGCAACTGGCCGGCCCAGGGGCGCGACGGCGACCACGATCAGGCCGAGCGCCTGAAGGACCAGGACATCGACGGCGTCGAGGCGGAGGTGCTCTACAGCCAGAGCACGTTCGGCTTCGACGGCTCGCTCTTCTACGGGATCGCCGACCGCGAGGCCCGGATGGCGTGCTTCCGCGCCTACAACGACACCCTCGCGGACTGGATCAAGGCGGCCCCCGACCGGCTCATCCCGGTCGGCGTCGTGCCGGTCATGGACGTCGACGACGGGGTCGCCGAGCTCGAGCGCCTCGCCGGCCTGGGGTTCCGGGCGCTGACGGTCCCGACGTACCCCGACGTCCACGGCTTCGAGCCCTACTGGGACCCGAAGTACCGGCCGCTCCTGCAGGCCTTCGCCCACCATGGCATCCCCCTGAGCCTCCACACGGGGGCGACCAAGGGCCTCCAGGCGATCCAGCAGGCGGACCCGACGCCGGCCAAGGGCATCTTCCAGTCCCTTCCCCCGATCCACATGGCCGAGCTGATCTCGAGCTGGATCCTCGGCGGCATGCTGCCGGACAACCCGGACCTGCACATCGTCCTCGTCGAGGCGGGCATCGGGTGGATCGCGTACTACCTCGAGCGTCTCGACACCATGTTCCGGCGCCACAACTGGCCCAACCGCGGCATGATCAAGGAGCTGCCCAGCACCTTCTGGTACCGCCAGTGCCATGCGACCTTCGAGGACGACAAGGTCGGCATGCGCACCCTCGACCTCCTCGGCGTGGGCAACGTGATGTGGGCGAGCGACTACCCGCACCCCGACTCCACCTGGCCCGAGTCCCAGGAGGTCGTGGCGAAGCACTTCGAGGGGCTGCCCGACGACGACAAGCAGCGCATCGTGTGGCGCAACGCTGCCGACCTCTACCACCTGGGCTGAGGGCGCCCGGTGCCATCCAGGGGGTGGGGCCGGCCGCTCGCCGTGCCGAGGTCAACATGACCAACCCGAACCCGGCCACCAGGTCGATGCTCGCCGCGCTGCGCAGGTACGACCCGAGCTACCACGGGGGGCTGCCCGACCTGGGCACCGTGTTCGCCTACATCTCGGCGGACCTCATGATCAAGGGCCTGGAGATGGCGGGACCGTCGCCCACCCGCTCTCGGTTCATCACCAAGCTGCGGACCCTGACGGGCTACGACGCGAACGGCCTGCTCCCCCAGAAGCTCGAGTACACGCACTTCGGGACCCCGGCGGGGCTGCCGAAGACCGAATGCGAGTACTTCTTGCAGCTGAGGTCGGACCGCTTCGTCTCCACGAACGGCGGCAAACCCTTCTGCGGACCCCTGGTCAGGCTGCGTGCGTGAACCCGCAGGGCGTGAACCCGCGGCCCGGCACCGCCCGGGACCCGCGGCCATCGCCGCGGCCGTCGCGACCGGTGAGGCCATCGCTCCGGAGTTGACGCCGTCGTCCCAGTCCGAGACGATCGCTGCAGTCAGCGACGACCACAGGATGCAGGTGCCCATGTTCAGGATCGGCAAGAACTTCCACGTCATCCACATGACCGACGACCTCCAGGCACTCGACGCCTTCTACGACGACGTCTTCTCCGCTCATCGGTTCATGCCTCCGAGCTACATGGAGGCCGAAAAGCGCGACGCGTCGCTCGTGCTCATCGGCGACTTCTGCATCGAGCCGCTGGCCCCGTCGTTCTGGGTCGACGGCTGGGCGGACATGCCCCTCGGACGCTTCTACAACCGCTGGGGCAGGCGTTGGCATTCGATCGCCTGGTACGTGGACGAGGGGATGACCGAGCTGTACCGTGCCCTCAGGGACGCCGGCGTCCGACTGTACGGCACGGGCGGCCGGCCCCAGAGCGGTGACGAGCCCACGGGCGCGCTCTTCACGCACCCACTCGAGACGGGCACCCAGCTCGAGTTCGTCGCGATGCGACCGAAGGCCTCCGGGCGTGTCGACCCGCGGGCCTACGTGAGCACGCCGCGTCTCGCCGACCCGCGGTTCGAGCCGGGGTTCGATCCTGGGTTCTGGAGCGATCGGCACCCCCTCGGGATCCAGAAGGCCTCGCACGTCACCCTGGCGGTCCGCGACCGCGCCGCCTACCGCGACGTCTATCGCAAGGTGCTGGGTGGCCGGCTGCTCCACGAAGGCCCCGTGGGTCTGACCAAGACCGCCAGCGAGTTCGTCGCGGTCGGCGAGGATCTCGTGGTCGAGCTCGCCTCGCCGGTGGACCCGGAGTCGATCGTCGCCGAGGACCTGGCACGCCACCACGGCGGCCTCTTCGCCGTCACCTTCAAGGTGAAGGACCTCGCCGCCGCGCGCCGGCACCTCGTTGCCAAAGGGGTCGGGGTGGCCCTGGAGGACGAGGCCACGCTGCTCACCGATCCGTCCACGACCCACGGAGTCGTCCTCGGCTTCACCACGTGGTCCATCCCCGGCGACACGCGTCCCGACGTCGGCTCCGCGGGCTAGGGGTAAGGCGCAGGGGTTGCCGTCGGACGTCCCGCTCGGTGCAGTCGTTGGCCTGGCGCCGAAACCGACCGTCCGGACACCGACGCGCACGGCCGCTACCCGGCTACCCTCGCGCTATCAGGCGCATCCTCCACGTCAACGTGCCTCCGGTCAGCCCGGAGCTTGCCCGTCAGCTGTTCGGCCGTCTGGACGCCGAGCTCGTCCCGGCTTCGTGCCGTACAGAGGAGGAGCTGGTCGCCGTCGCGCGCGACGTGGACGCGATCGTCGGCGCGAGCATCGGTCGGCTCCTGAGCCGTCGGGGGCTCGCCGAGCTGCGGCGGTGCCGGATCGTCAGCCTGTGGGCAGGCAGCACCGACTATCTCGACCTCCAGGCGTTCACCGACCACGGCATCTGCGTGTGCTTCGCTGCCGACGCCTGCACTGAGGAGGTCGCCGACCACGGCATGGCCCTCATGCTCGCACTCGCCCGCAAGCTGTTCTTCTTCGACCAGGTGATGCGCGAGCGCCAGGGCCACTACACCCCGCACGACGACATCATCGAGGCGGCGCGGCCGCTGCCCCGGCTGGCCACCCTCACCGTCGGCTGTATCGGGCTCGGGCGCGCCGGTCTGGCGCTCGCCGAACGCGTGAGGCCCTTCGGCATGCGCTTTCTCGCGCACGACCCATTCGTGCCGGCCGGGACGGGGCAGGATCTCGGGGTCCAGCTCGTCTCCCGGCGAGAGGTCCTGGCGGAGTCGGACTTCCTCCACCTCTACGTGCCGATGAAGGCCGACACCTTCCACCTGATCGGCCGCGAGGAGCTGCAGCAGATGAAACCCACTGCGTACGTGGTCAACGCGTCGGCGCGGGCCCAGGTCATCGACGAGGAGGCCCTGCGCGACGCCCTGGTCGCGGGGCGCCTCGCCGGTGCGGCCCTGGACAACCTCGAGATGAAGGAGGGCGCGGTCAACCCGCTGCTCGGGCTCGGCAACGTGATCGTGACACCCCATGTCAGCCACGTGTCCGACCAGTCCTATGCCGCGATGCAGCGCCGGCTGTGCGAGGACGTGGTCGCCTTCTTCGAGGGCCGCCGGCCGGCGCTGGTGGCCAATCCCGAGGTGCTGGGAAAGGCGCGAGCCCGCGCCTCTGGGTGAAGGCCAGTCGGACTTCGACAGAACCGATCCCGAGGTGAGCCACGATGTTCGACGACCTCGACCCTGAGGCCCTCTACCCGCCGCTGCCGGAGCCGAGCGAGCTGACGCGGTTCTTCTGGGAGGGGGTCGCGGACCGGCGGCTCCTGATCCTGCGCTGCGAGGCCTGCGGCTTCTACGTGCACTGGCCCCGCCACGTCTGCCCGCGATGCCTGTCGACGTCTCTCGGGCCGGCCGAGGTCTCGGGACAGGCGACGCTCGTCACGTGGACCTTCCCCAGCCAGCCCTTCGATCCCTACTACCAGGCCCGCGTGCCGTACGCGCTGGCGGTCGTCGAGCTCGTCGAGCAGCCAGGCTTGCGGATGGTGACCGATCTCGTCGACTACGACAAGGGGGCCCTGCGCATCGGCCTTCCGCTGCGCGCCACCTTCCGGGAGGTCGCTCCCCGTGTCGTGCTCCCGCTGTTCGCGCCACTGCCAGGCGCCTGACCTCTCCCAGGAGCCAGATCATGACCAACCGTTCCAACCGAGTCGCGGTGGCCGGCGTCGGCTTCTCGGAGGTCGGGCGCCGCCTGCCGCACCCCGACGACGAGCTCGTGCGCCAGGCCATCACCGCAGCAATGGCCGACGGCGGGATGGCCCCGGCCGACATCGATGGGATCGCGACCATGGGCGGCAACGCGATGGCGATGGGCCAGCTGCTCGGCATCGTGCCGCTCGACTACTTCTACAGCTCGACCCTCCTCGGGCCGGCTTTCGTCGAGCCGGCCATCATGGCGATCTCCGCCGTTGCGTCCGGCCTGTGCCACACCTGCGTGGCAGTGCGCTTGATCCGGCAGTTCGGCGGCGCGAACCGACCACCCGAGCCCGAGCGTGCCCGCGGGCCGATGCGCGTGGCCGGCGACAACCAGTTCTCGGCACCCTTCGGTGCCGGGGCCGCCGGCGCGACCATCGGAGGCTTCCAGATGCAGCGGCACATGCACCAGTACGGCACGACCTACGAGCAGTTCGCCGCGAACGCGGTGACTGCTCGCTCCCACGCCGCGTTGCACCCGGAGGCCATCTTCCGCGACCCGCTCACCGTCGACGACTACCTGGCGAGCCGGTTCGTCTCGGAGCCGCTCCGGCTGCTCGATTGCGACTACCCGGTCGACTCAGCCGCCGCGGTCATCTTCACCACGCCTGAGCGCGCTGCCGACCGGCCGCACAAGCCGGTGCTCGTCGAGGCCTACGCCTTGTCGGCCATTCGCGACTTCGACATGTCGCTCATCGAGGATTTCACCTGGAACGCGCCCGCCCACTGCGCCGAGGCCCTCTGGTCGCGGACCGACCTCTCGCCTTCCGACGTCGACACTGCGCAGCTCTACGACGGATTCTCGGTCATCACCTTCCAGTGGCTCGAGGCGTTGGGCTTCTGCGGGCGTGGGGAGGCGGGACCGTTCATCGCCGAGGGGAACACTCGCCTGGGGGGCAGGCTGCCGCTCAACACCGACGGCGGCGCCTGCAATTTCGGTCGCCGGCACGGTGCGAACTTCTGCATCGAGGCCGTTCGCCAGCTCCGGGGCGAGGCCGGTGCGCGACAGGTCCCCGGCGCCGAGGTCGCGGTGTGGACCAACGCGGTCGGCTGTTTCGCCGGGGCCGTGCTGCTGACGGCAGGTTGAGCGGGCGACGACCTGAGCGGCGCGGGTCACACCGCGTGCGCGAACCCGAGGTAGGCAGCGCGCACGGTGTCGCTGGCGGCGGCCTCCTCGGGTGGGCCGGCGAAGATGAGGTGGCCGAAGTCGAGCACGTACACGACGGTGCACACGTCCATGACGAGGGCCATGTTGTGCTCGACCAGCAGGATGCCGATGCCGCGCTCGTCGACCACCCGGGTCAGGACCTCACCGAACCGGCGGGTCTCGGCCATGTCCAGGCCCGAGGACGGCTCGTCGAGGAGCAGGACGTCGAAGGTCCCCGCCAGGCAGCGAGCGAGCTCGACCAGGCGCTTCTCGCTGGTCGACAGCGTCCGGGCCTCGCGTTCGGCCAGCGGGGCGATCCCGACCAGGTCCATGGCGTGGGTCGCGGCGGCACGCACCTCCCTGAGCTGGGCCGGTGGGGCGACGACGTGGGTCAGGAGGTGGGACCCGGCCAGCCCTCCCTCGCGCCCCAGCTCGACGTTCTGGCGCACCGTGAGCGAGTCGAAGAGCTGCACCCGTTGGAACGTCCGGCCCAGACCCTGGCGCGCCCTTGCCGCCGGACTGAGCGACGTCACGTCTCGGCCGTGGAGGAGCAGGTGGCCGGTGACGGGTGCCACGAGCCCCGAGCAGAAGTCGAAGGTCGTGGTCTTGCCGGCTCCGTTGGGCCCGATGAGCCCGGTGATCTGGCCCAGGGGTGCCGTGAGGTCGAGGTGCTCGACCGCCACCACGCCCCTGTAGCGGACCGAGAGGTCCCGCACCTCGAGCCCCGCCCGGGTGGCGGGCTCGCTCCGCGTGCGAGGGGCAGGGCCACGGGCCTGCGCGTGGGTCTGTGCGGGCGGAGCTGACGACCGGGTCACGAGCCGGCGGCGAGGCGGTGCCCACCGGACGCGGGGGAGCCAGCCCGCCGAGCTCCCCAGGGCGGCCAGCACCGCGCCAGCGCCGAACCCGATGTCGAGCCACCAGACCTGCCCGCTCCCGCCGCCCAGGAACGAGGGGACGATCACCAAGGCCGCCGCCGCCAGCAGCGATGACACGGGTTCGCCGACGCGCAGGGTGAGCAGGATGGCGACCATGGTCAGCGAGTCGGTCGAGGAGAAAGGCGTCGCGAACAGGAACCGCTCCTGGGAGACGAGCAGGGCGCCGCCCACGCCGGCCAGCAGGGCGGAGAGGCAGAACACCGCCACGCGCGTGATGTTGATCGACGTGCCTTGCGCCTGGAGGGCGATGGGCGAGTCGCCGAGCGCCCGGAGGAGGCGGCCGAGCCGAGCCCGTCGGACCGCCTGCACCGACACCAGGGCGACCGCGAAGATGACCAGGAGGACGACGGAGTAGCTCACGTCGTCGCTGGCGTCGAACGGTCCCACGGCCGGCCGCGGCGCGACGCTCTGGCTCGTGCCGAACATGAGCGGGGTCGAGTAGGCGAGCTATTCGAGGAGCACGCCGAACCCGAAGGTGGCGACCGCCAGGTAGATGCCGGCAACCCTGATCGCCGGTATGGCCACGATCGCGCCGACCGCGGCGGCGGCCAGTCCACCGAGGATGCGTACGAGGTCCCCGGGAAGCGCCGGGTGCGACGCCGGAGGGCCCCCGCCGAACGCCTGGGCACCCCAGAGCGCCACGCCACCGGAGACGAAGAGGACCACACCGATGGTCGCCAGCACCTTGGCCTCTGTGGTGAGCGGCGTCAGCCGGCGGCCGACCAGCTCGAACGCGATGCCGAGGGCAGGGCCGATCCCGACGACGGCAACCGCAGCCGCGAGCTGCCAGCCGATCCTGCCCCGGTCGACGAGGGCGAAGAAGAGCAGCACCGCCACCGTCGCCATGGAGCCGTGGGCGAAGTTGAAGACCCGCGACGTCTTGTAGGTCAGGACCAGCCCGGTGGCCGCCAGGGCGTAGACGGAGCCCGTGGTGAGGCCGATGACCACGAACGGCAGGTAGCTGCTCACCGTGCTCCCGATAGGCCCCGGGGCGTGTGGCACGACCCCAGCGGCGGCTCCGGGTGGCGCGACTGCAGCCGCCCCCGGGGCACGGGCCCGATCACGGGCGCAGCTGCGCGGCCAGAGCGCCGAGGTCGGCGAACGTGCGGTAGAGCTCGTTGAGGTGGGTGCAGGTCGACACCCCGCGCAGCTCCCGGCTGACGAAGCGGCGCATGGCCCGCACGTCGGTCCCCGCCAATCGAGCGGCGCTCGTCGCGGCCTCCGGGCACTCCCGGTACGGGAGGACCCGGGGCAGCGCGTCCGCGTCGACGATCTCGAGGCTGGCCGGGTCGAGCGTGGCGCGCACCGTGTACTCGTGGAGCACGCGCTCGTGCCCGGCTGCGTCCGCGGCAGTGTCCCGGAACATGGCGTCGACGGCGAGGGGGTCCCCGGCGACGAGGTCGATCCGGCGCCGGCGTCGAGCGCCGTAGGGGGGCAGCGGCTCGACCGCATGCCACGCGAGCGGGTCGTCGGGGTCCTCGAGCGGCGGGGCGACGGGTCGTGCGAACTCGGTCCCCGATCGCCCTGCGGCCATCAACTCGAGCAGGGTGCCGCCGGCCTGCCATCCCGCGCAGAGGTCGACGCGCGAGCCGGGATCGACCTGGCGGCCCGGACGCGCCCGCGCGAACGCCGGCAGGCCGTCGGTCCTCGGCAGGTCCACCAGCCCGAAGCTCGCGAGGCCCATCCAGGCCGGCAGGGCGTCGAGGACGAGGTAGAGGAGGGATCCGCCGGCCGCGTGGTCGTCGAGCAGGTCGGCAACCTTCCGGCGCCATCCGGCGACGGGGCTCGATCCGACCAGGCGGGCGAGCCGAGGCTCGGGGGGATCGGCGTGCACCTCGAGGACGCCGCCGGGATTCGCGACCCGCATCTCCACGCGCACCTCGCCCGAGACGGTCGAGGTGCCGTCCGCTCCGGTCCGCAGGTCGCGGGCCCGCAGGTCCAGGCGGATCGGCGCATCCGGACCGTCGGGGAAGCTGCTGTCGAGCGTCGTCGTGCGGCGCAGCGACCCCCGCGGCCGCAGGGGCGTGCCCGTCACGGGCGCCTTCGGGCCCTGCCGATCGCGGGGATCGAACGCACGTGCGGTCATCTGGCCCTCGCTTTGCCGCTCGTTGCCGACATGGTCCGCTCGGCGCCCTGCCGGGCCTGGCGCCGGCCGCCCGATCTCTCACCAGCCGCCCGACCTCTCACCAGCCGCCCGACCTCTCACCAGTCGGACACGGGCTGGTCGGTGAAACGGAGCAGGAGGCCGAAACTGTCGTCGGGGTCGAGCGTCAGCGCGTGCGGGCCGGGCTGGGTGACCCGCATGCCCCGTGCCGCCAGGTGGTCCGCGGCCTGCGCGAGGTCGCCCACCTCGAACGTGGCAGCGTGGAGGATCGATCCGTTCGCCTCGAGGTCGGCCGAGGCGCGGCTGGTGGGGTCGAGTGGCTGGGCGACCTCGACCACCGTGTGCGGCCCGACCTGCACCATGGTCGAGCGCGTGCCCCACGCCGTCTCGGCGACCTCGGCGATGACGTGGCCGTTCAGGGCGTCTGTGAAGAACGTCGAGGCGGCCACCCGGTCGGCGGTCACCACGGTCACGCACGCCGTTCGCTCGATGCCGAGCGGGTGGCGTCGCCAGGGCTCCGGCGACCACCCGGGGACGTACCTCGGGTCGGCCGGCAGGCCGACACCGCTCCCGGGCCCCGCCTCGGTCGGGGAGCGGAAGAACTCGATGAGGCAGGGCGCCTGCCGCGGCGGCGTCCAGATCTCGTGGTCGATCCCCTCCAGGGGCCGGCCGTGCTCGTCGCGAAGCGACAGTCCCCGCGCCTGCAGGCGGGCGACCAGGTCGGCCGCGTCCTCCACGAACCAGGCGAGGGAGTGGAGGTGCTGGCCGAAGCGCCCCCGGAACCGACGCGTGCCCGGGTCCTCGGGCGTCGGGCGCAGCGGCAGGAGCACGAGGTCCGACACCAGCACGAGGCAGATGCTGGCGCCCGTGGGCCCCCGGGTCGGGCTCCCGAGGAGCTCACCGCCGAGGACCCCCTCGTACCAGCGCAGGGCGGCGTCGAGATCGTCCACCACGTGGGTGAGGTGGAAGATCCGGCTGATCTCGAACATCGTTCCTCCCGGCTGGGCAGGGCCCGACGTCGCTCGGGGCCAGTGCGCCGTCTGTGCCAGCCTCTCATGCCCGCCCGGTGGCAGGCCCGGCTACCCCCCCGGCCACCTCGGCGAGCTGGGGCCTGATGGCCTCGGCGATCTCGCAGACCGTCCGGCGAACCGGCGAGTCGTCGTCGGGCCGCCAGATCAGGAGGTCGCGCGACCAGCAGTCGAAGCCCACGAGAGGCCGCGCGACCACGTCGTGGCGGGGGTTGCGGCGGACGACGCCCTCGCTCGTGACGAAGAGGCCCATCCCCGACGACACCAGGTCGAAGAGCTCGCTCTCGGTGGTCACCTCCGCCTCGCGGTGTGCCGCCTCGAGGTGCGTCGGCTCCCCCCCCACCGAGCGGGAGGGTTCGATGAGCGTCTCGTTCTTGAGGTCGGCGGGGGTGAGCTCCGCCCGCGCGGCGAGCGGGTGCGACGAGGGCATGGCCACCTGGTTGCGCCGGTGCTCGGCGAGCACCATCGTGGCGAGCCCCGGGCCGGGCGGGACCCGCGCGATCCCGATCGTCGCGAGGTGCGACCGCACGGCCGCCGCGACCCGCAGGCTGATCATCTGCTCGGGGTGCACCACCACCCCGGGCGCCTGCTTGCGCAGCTCGCGGTGGAGCATGGTCATGAGCTCGCCGTTGCCGGGCGAATAGGCCGCCCGGACCATCCCGATCGCACCGCCCGCGGCGTCCGCGGCCATGGCCCGGAGGACGCCGATCTCGGCGAGCGCACGTTGGGCCTGACCCAGGAGGGACTCCCCGGCCGGGGTCAGCCGCACCTCCCTGCTCGTCCGGTCGAAGAGGCGCACGCCGAGCCGCCGCTCGAGCTCGCCGATCCGCTTGCTGAGCGCGGAGGCGCCGACGTGGAGCCGGGCCGCGGCGCGACCGAAGTGGAGCTCGTCGGCGAGGGCGACGAAGCACTGGAGATGGACGAGCTCCACAAGCGCCCCCCGGCCAGCCTCCTCGAGAGCGTGGCCATTGTTGCCGACCTGGAATCGATATGCAAGAGGGCCCGGCGGCCTCGTCGGCCTCCCTGGGCCACGTCGGGCCTCAGGTGGCATCCGGGCGCGAGCGCGTGCGGTGCTCGAGCGCGTCTGCGAAGCTGCGCCACGCGTCGGCGTACAGACGTGCCTGGTCCGCCACTGGGTACACCCGGCTCAGCGGGACGGCGTCGACGAAGCGAGGCCACTCGAGCGAGCGGGCTCCGCTGTCGAACCACGAGGCGAACTCGGCGGCGCCGGTCGCCGACCTGCAGGCGGAGTCCCGCGACCAGGACGTGAGCGCTGGCAGCGGGTCCGGCGCGGGCGGGGGCAGCAGGGGCGCAGGCTGAGCCGAGTGGGGGACGGGGTCATCGCCGCGGGCGAGCCGCGCCTTCACGTCGCGCACGGTCTCGGGTGACGCACCCACCCGCCGGGCGATCTGGCGCAGGGACTCCTTGGGTGCCTCGACGACGACGGCGGCGATCCTGGTCCGCAGCGCGGCGGCGTCGAGGGGACGGGCTCGCCGGTCCCGGCCGATCCGGACAGCCGCGCGTGGGTCCTCCCCGCCGGGGCGGCCGGTCGCGCGCAGGCGGGCGACCGTCTTGTGGTCGAGGCCGCAGATCTCTGCGATGGCCCTGTCCGAGCGCCCGGGCGACAGCGCGAGGAGGCAGCGTGCGGCGCGGTTCCGTTCCGCCATCGAGAGGGGGAGGCCGTGGGCAGCGTTGCGCTCGACGGCGGCGGCGAACGCGTCGTCGTCGTCACCTTCGAAGAAGGTGCCGGCTATCCGCTCGAGGCCGAGGCGCCGGGCGGCCGCGACCCGGTGCACCCCGTCGAGCACGAACATGGTCCTGGCGGCCACCAGGATCGGCGGCCAGCGGTCGGGAACCTCGGCGAGGGCCGCGACGTGCCCCGAGTCGACCGGACCGAGCCGGACGAGGGGCTCGGCGCGCAGCGCGCCGACGCGCAGCTCGACCGCCTCGTCCGTGGCAGACAGGCGCAGGCCGGTGCGCGGCGTCGAGCCGCCTCTGGGCCCCCTCGCCAGCTCGTCGCGGAGCTCGCTCCTGACGTCCATTCCACCCCCGGTCGCAGAGACGTTGTAGCGCCGGGCCCGGCAAGGAACAACGTTGACTTTGCCAACGATCGATTCCATGGCGGACACGATCTGGACAGCCAGGGAGGCACACGATCAGGCACGGCCTGCACGATCCGGGCAGGGACCTGCCGCGCCCGCCGGCTCGCCCCGTGGCGGCTCGCTCCGTGGCAGGTGCGGCCCGGGGCTCCGGGACAGGATGGGCGAAGCCCGGCGCTCGACCAGGCGGCCAACGGTGTTGCGCCGTGCTCGCCTGGGCCATAGAACAAGGAGCGTGATCACCCACCTCGAACCCGAGGCTGTCGATGCCGCCGACTACATGCTCGGAGGGCTGCGCCCGTACCCGGTGGCCGTGACCACGGTGCACGGCGGGCGTGCGAACGGCCTGATGTCGCTGTCGGCGGGGTCTGCCAGCATCGTCCGCGAGGCGCCCCGCGCCATGATCTCGCTCACCAAGTACAACCTGACCCACGACATGGTGCTCGGCTCGGGCATCTTCGCGATGCACCTGCTCTGTGCCGACGAGGACGTGATCGACGAGTCGCTGCGCATCCTGATGACGCTGGGAGGCAGCTCGGGCCGCGATGGCGACAAGCTGGCGACGCTCGACACGAAGCCGGGGGTGACCGGCGCCCCCGTGCTCGTCGGCGCGCTCGCCTACGTGGAGGCGCGGGTGGTGGGCACGCTCGACAACGAGGAGAACACGGTCTTCATCGGCGACGTGGTGGCGAGCGAGCACCTGCGGCCCGGGGGCAAGCGCCTGCACATCAACGACGCCTGGAAGCGGTTGCCGCGCGAGTGGATCGCGCAGTACGAGCGGAACCACGTGCCGCAGCTCCACGATGCGCGTCGTCGGCGCGGCCTGGAGGAGGGAGGCTCATGACCACCGTCGATCGCGCCGAGGTCGAAGCGGCCTTCCGGCACTACTTCCTCACCGGGCCGGTGCTCGAGGACTGGGCCGCGTGGTCGCGCCTGTTCACCGACGACGCGGTCTACTTCGACCACTTCTACGGGCGCTTCCGGGGCCCGGCGGAGATCCAGAAGTTCTTGGAGTCGACCATGGGCTTCGCACCGCACGTCTACTCGCCGCTCGCCTGGTACAACATCGACGGGGACCGCGTCGTCTACAAGGTGTGGAACCGGGCTGACAACCCCGACCCGGCCGGGCCGCCCGCCCAGTTCCCCTCGCTGCAGATCATCGAGTACGCAGGCGAGGGGAGATGGCGTTCCGAAGAGGACTGGTGGATCCTGAGGGAGATGAAGCGCTTCAACGAGGAGTACGAGGCCATGTGCGCGGCTGCCGCCCGGCCGGACTTCAAGCACGAGATGTCGCGGCGCGACTGGGGCCCGATCGACTGGGCACGACCGCCCGAAGGGCACCGGCCTGCCCCCTCCTGGGAGCGGGGCGGGTCCCCGGTCGTGCGCAGCGTCCGCGAGATGGACTTCGGCGAGCGGGTGTGACCGGCCATGGCGAGAGGCGAGCTCTCGGGGAGGATGGCGACATGAGCGGCTGTCCGGTTGCCCACGACTTCGACCTCCTCGACCCGGTGGTCGTGGCGGACCCCTTCACCGTGCTCGGCGAGTGGCGCTCGAAGACGCCCGTCTTCTACGTGCCGAGCGTGGACCACTACGTGGTCACCCGCTACGCCGACATCGAGCAGATCCTGCTCGACCGTGACTCGTGGTCGGCAGCGAACGCCTCGTCGCCGCTGACCCCGGTCTGCCCGGCTGCCCAGGAGGTGCTGAGCCGCGGGTTCGCCCGCGTGCCCACGCTCAACAACGCCGACCCGCCCCGGCACGGGCCCATGCGCAAGTCCGTGCTGTCGGTGATGACCCCCCGCCGCCTTCGGTCGCTCGAGCCGGTCCTGCGCGAGTACGCGGCCGGGCTGGTCGAGGGGTTCCGCGACCGGCCGGTCGTCGACCTGGTGGAGTCGTTCGCGTTCCCCTTCCCGGGCTTCGCCGCCTTCAGCCTGCTCGGGTTCCCGGCGTCCGACACCGACATGCTCAAGGACTGGAGCCGCAACCGGGTCCTGCTCACCTACGGCAGGCTCCCCGAGGACGAGCAGGTCGCCACCGCCAACGACGTCCTGGCGATGTGGCAGTACGTGGAGGCCTTCGTGGCCGACCGGTGGGCATCACCCCGCGACGACCTCACGAGCGACCTCGTGCGCCTCTCGCGCGAGAAGCCGGACCAGCTCAACCAGTTCGACATCGTCAACATCGTCTACTCGATGGCGCTTGCCGGCCACGAGACGACCACCAACACCATCGGCAGCGGCGTGTTCGCGTTGCTGGCGCATGGCCGGAGCCAGTGGCAGCGGCTCGTCGAGGACCCCTCGCTGATCCCCAACGCGGTCGAGGAGATCCTCCGGTTCGAAGGCCCCGTTCTCTACCACCGGCGGATCGCCAAGGTCGACACGGTGGTCGGTGGCGTGCCGATCCCGGCCGGTGCAAAGGTGATGATGGCGTTCGGGTCGGCCGACCGCGATCCCGAGGAGTTCGGCGACGACGCCGACAGCTTCCGGGTCGACCGCCGGGATGCCGAGCTGCACCTCGCGTTCGGCAAGGGCCCGCACCTGTGCCTCGGCGCCCCGCTGGGCCGGCTCGAGACGCGCCTCGCGCTGGAGCTGCTCACCTCCATGGTCCCCGACATGGAGCTCGTGCCAGGCCAGTCGATCACCTACGTCCCCAATGCCCTGTTCCGCGGGCTGACGGCGCTGCTCGTCGCCCCACGAGGGGTTCGCCACGCCGAGGAAGCTGGCGCGCTGCCCCAGGCTCGATGACCGAGCCCGTCGTCGACGACGCGCGCTTCGCGGAGGCACAGCGGCTCGTCAAGGTCGCCGCACTCCGAGGCTCACCGCTCGACGGCGACCGCTGCCGCACCTGCCTCTACTACCTCGACCCGAGCGAGGACCTCTCGTTCTGCTGGCACGAGAAGCTCCAATCCCTGGTAGGCGGCGACTGGTGGTGCCACTTCTGGGAGATGCGCGAGGACGACCCCTGACCTCGCCGGCCGGCGAGCCCCGGCCGGAGCGAAACGGGCGGGCGGTCCGGCGGCGGCCCTGATGCCATTCCTGGCGCCACGCCCGTCTCGTGTCACGACGACGCGACGGCGGGGTGCTCGAGGCGCGGGAAGGCTCGCTGGAAGGCGCAGGCCGCCCGGAGGATCAGCTCCTCTCGCCCCGGCCACCCGATGATCTGGAGGCCCACCGGGAGCCCGTCGACGAACCCGCACGGAACGGACACGGCTGGGAGACCGAGCAGGTTGCACAGCACCGTGTGGCACACGTAGGTGGGCGCGAAGCTCCCGTGGGGATAGCGGGCGCCGTCGGTCGTCCACGCCGCGTCCCACTCCTCGACCGTACGCGCCACCCGCTGCGAGGTAGGGCTGAGGAGCAGGTCGACGTCGCGGAACAGCCGGCGGAACCGCTCCCAGTTGCGCGCCCGTTCCTCCGCAGCCGCCTGGTAGCCGTGCGGTGCGTGCCTGGGCAGCGCCTCGGTGTTCACGCCCACCGACACCTCGTACACCGACGGCTCGCCGGGTGCAGGGCCGCCGCCGCGGCGCGGGTCCTCCCAGACCTCGCCGGTGGTCTCGACGGCGGCGCCGAGGCTCCGCAGCCCCATGGCCGCGCTGCGCACGAGGGCGACGACGCGGTGGCTCTCCTCGGCCGCATAGAGCGACGCGAACCCGAAATCGTCGGTCCAGGCGAAGCGCAGCCCTTCCACGCCGAAGTCGAGCCGCTCGCGGTAGTCCGGCGGGTCCGCCTGGATGCAGACGTAGTCGCGGCCGTCGGGCCCTGCCATCGCCTGCAGCACGATCGCGACGTCGCGCACGTCGCGGGCGAGCGGGCCGATGCTCGAGGTGAGGAGGAACGTCGGGTGCTCGTAGTCGACGTGGGGGACCAGGCCCCGGGAGGGGTGCATGCCGACCACCCCGGAGTAGGCGGCCGGGAGGCGGGTCGACCCCCCTCCGTCCGAGCCGATGGCGACAGGCAGCAGGCCGGCAGCCGTCGCCGCCGCGCCGCCCGAGCTCGACCACCCCGGCACCTTGGCGAGGTCCCAGGGGTTCCGGGCCTCGGCGTCCCAGTTGAAGCTCATGAAGGTGCCGCGCCCCTCGCCCTGGGGCATGCCGCCACCCCTCGTGCCCATCATCGTGTTGGTGCCCACGATGATGGCCCCCGCCGCTCGCAGCCGCTCGATCCCGATGGCGTCGTTCTTCGCGACGGCGCCGGGCTTCCCGCGCAGCCCCATGAGGGGCATCCCCTTCACGGCGATGTGCTCTTTCACCGAAACCGGGATGCCGTGCAGCGGGCCGAGCTCGTCGCCGCGCCGGACCGCGTCGTCCGCGAGCCGGGCCTGCTCACGCGCCCCGGCTGCGTCGAGGTGGGCGATCGCGTGGAGCGCGGGGTTGAGCGACTCGATGCGGCCAAGGAAGTGGTCGAGCACCTCTCTCGCCGACACGTCGCGCTTGGCGACGAGATCGCGGATGCGCCAGGCGGGCAGCCACGTGAGCTCCTTCTCTTCTGGCATCGGGATCCTCCTCTGTGCTCGTGACGTGCCGGATGTGGGACTGGTGGCGGGCGCGCAGCTCCTGCGGGGTGGCGCTCAGCTCCCGCGGCGTGAGCTGAAGAAGTCGTCGACTGCCGCCCGGTGCTCGCTCGTGTCGTAGGAGAGGTGCTCGGCGGCCAGCGCGTAGTCGAGGATCGCGTTGGCAGCCGCGCGCACGTGGAGGTTCACGGCCCGCTTGGTGGACTGCACGGCCTGTGGGGGGAGGGCCGCGAGCCGCTCGGCCGCCGCGACGGCGTGGGGGAGCAGCTCGGCGTCGGGGATCGCCGCGTTGGCCAGGCCGAGCGCGACGGCGTCGGCGGCGCCGATCCTGGTGCCGAAGAACAGGAGCTCCTTCGCCTTGACGACGCTCATGGTGAGCGGCCAGAAGGGAGCGCCGCCGTCGCCCGCAGTCAGGCCCACGCTGACGTGGGGGTCGGACAGGAACGCCGACTCGGCGACGAAGACGAGGTCGCACAGGACCGCCATCGTGCAGCCGAGGCCGACGGCGGGGCCGTTGACGGCGGCCACGACCGGGAGGGGGAAGTCGATCAGGTTGTTGAAGACCGCGCGCGCCTGCTCGAGCTGGAAGGCCCGCGCGACGGGATCCGCCTGGATCCGCCGGAACATCTCCATGTCGCCGCCGGCAGAGAAGGCGCGGCCGGCTCCGGTGAGCACCACGGCACGCGCATCGTGGTCGGCGGCGAGGTGCGGCCAGACGTTGGCGAGCCCGCGGTGCACCGCCTCGTCGACGGCGTTCAGGGCCTCGGGGCGGTTGACGGTGACGATCCGGACCGGCCCGCGAGCCTCGATGAGCAGCGCCGGAGCGAACGGGTTGTCGGTCATCTGCCTCCTGTCGGTCGGTCCACGCGATGGTGCCGGTCGTGCCTAGCCGGGCTCCGCGCCGAGGATGGTCACCGCAGCCACGGCCGTGGGTCCGCCGACATTGTGGGCGAGCCCGAGCCGGGCGCCGTCGACCTGGTTGGCCGCCTCGCCGCGGAGCTGCTCGAACAGCTCGACGCACTGGGCCACCCCGGTCGCGCCCGGCGGATGGCCCTTCGCCTTCAAGCCCCCGCTCGGGTTGACCGGGAGGCTGCCACCCACGTAGTGGTCCCCCCTCTCCACGAGGAGGTGGCCCGAGAACCGCGGCGCGAAGCCGAGGTCCTCGTAGCTCATGAGCTCGACCCCGGTGAAGCAGTCGTGGACCTCGGCGACGTCGATGTCGTCCGGTCCGATCCCCGCCATGGCGTAGGCGGCCCTGGCAGCCTTGACGGTCGCCGGGAACGAGGTCATGTCGGGCTTGTGCTGGTGCATGACGCGGTCGAGGCCCAGGCCGAAGCCGCGCACCCACACCGGGCGGTCGGTGAAGCGGCCGGCGGCCTCTTCGCCGGCCACCAGGAGGGCCGCCGCTCCGTCCGATTGCGGCGTGCAGTCGTACACGCCGAACGGCTCGGCGACGATGGGCGCCGCGAGGACCTGTTCCACGGAGATCTCGTTGCGCAGGTGTGCCTTCGGGTTGGTCGCGGCATGCTTGTGGTTCTTGACGGCGATCATGGCGAGGTGCTCGCGTGTCGCGGGCGCTTCGTGCAGGTAGCGCCGCACGTGCAGGGCGAAGTTGGCGGGGGCGATCAGGCCGAGCGGGTAGTCCCAGGCCATGTCGCGCGTGTAGCCCATCCACTCCCAGAACGTCGACCCGGTCGACGTCTCGCGCACCTTGTCCGCCCCCACGACGAGCGCCACGTCGACGTGGCCCGACGCGACGGCGAGCACGGCGTTGCGCAGGGCGTCCTGGCCCGTCGCGCACGCGTTCTCGATGCGGGTGATCGGGATGTCGAGCAGCCCGCAGCTGTCGGCGAGGATGCCGGAGGGGAAGCCGTCGGTTGTCGAGAGCTCGCCGATCCATGCGGCCTCGATCGCCGAACGCTCGAGCCCCTTGTCGACGCTCGAGGCCATCTCCGACACCGCCATGGGAAGGAGTTCCTTGATCCCCAGGGCGAAGTGCTCACCGAAGGGGGTCATCCCCGCCCCGACGAGCGCGACCCGCCGCATCAGCCGACCTGCTCGGGCGAGAAGGCGTAGCCGTAGTCCGGCACGCCGTTGCGGGTGGCGACCCGCCGCAGCACCAGCCGGCCGCGGTCGCCGACGTCGACGGTGCCAGGAGGCGTGTCGGTCACGTGGACGAGCGCCCGGAGCGCGACGCCGTCGAGGTCGACGAGGGCGAGCGAGTACGGCGAGGCCAGCCCGGGGACCTCGAGGTGCACGGTCGTTGCCGTGTACACGCTCCCGGTGCGCGGGAGGGGTTCGAGCGCGCAGACCTCCTCGGACCCGCAGGCTGCGCAGCGGTAGCGGGGCGGGAACGAGAGTGAGCCGCACGCAGGGCAGCGACCCGCTTGCCATCGCACCTTCGCGTCGAAGGCTCGGTCGTAGGCGGTCAGTGCGATCCGCATGGGAGCGCCCGGGGTGCTGCGGCGGGCGGGGAGGTCGCGGGCGGGCGGCTCCTCGCGGCCCACGGCGGTGCCGGTGGGCTCCCAGCCGGCGGCCACCACCGTCGCCTGCTCGACGGCCGCCACCAAGCCGCTCGCGCGCCGCTCCGCGAGCGCGGCCAACGCGAACAGGGCGGCACTCGCCCCCACGGTGGGCAGGTCCGGGGGGTCTCCCTCGCAGAAGGGCGCCGCCTCGCGCTGGTGGAGGCCGGGGAGGGCCGCGGGCTTGCCCGGCAGCCCGGCGCCCTGCAGCGACGCCCGGACGCCTCGCTCGCGGGCGAGGCGCGGGTCGCGGTCTTCGTGCACCTCGCCGTCGTCGGTCCTCACCCGCAGCGGCAGGCTCCTGTGGAGCCGGGCCAGCGGGGTGGCCGTGCCCCCTCGCGTTCCGGTCATCGCCGCCGCCGCACCGGCCCCGTCGCGCACGTCGCTGCCGATGACGAGGGTCGCGCCGGGCGCGCCGAGCAGGGCGTCGAGGGCGGCCGGCGCCCCGCCGAGCCGTTCGACCACCTCGATCCCCGGTGGGAGGTCGAGGCCCGCCAGGAGAACCGCCGCGTTGCCGCCTTCGAGCAGGGGCAGGTCGCGGCTGACGAGCACCACCCGCTCGACGGGCACGGGGGCCACGCTCACGTGGCCCGGTCCGGGCGCGGTGCCGTCGTGCCTGGCCCCCCGAGGCTGCCCCGGTCCCCGAGGCTGCCCCGGTCCCCGAGGCTGCCCAGCCTCCGCAGCGGCGCGAAGCGCCACGCGCCCGGCGGCGACGGCGAGCGTGACCGCGTCCTCGTCCGGGCCCGCCGCCCGGGAGCGCCCGGCGCCGTGCCACGGCGGGAGGTAGGAGCCGATGGCGGTGATCACGTCGCCGCCCCGCGGCGCCGCTCCTCGTGCGAGGCGGGCGCCGTCGCGCGGCGTGGGCGGCGCCAGCCCTCGCGGAAATCGGTCGTCATGACCCTCTCGACGCTAGCCCTCTGGCACTTCCTGTGCGACCGGGCCGTGGTGGTCGCAACGAGCCGGAGCTCAGCTGACGACGATCCGGGCGGAGGCGAGGTTCTGGAGGCGCCGGTGCTGCGCATCGACGTCGCCGTCGCGGTGCGAGGTGACGAGGGCGGTGGCGAAGTAGGTGCCGGGCTCCTCGTAGGCCCGCGTGGTGGTGAGGGTGAGCTCGGTCCGGGTGCCGTCCACCTCGGGGTGGCGGAACGGAAAGGTCCCCGTTCCGTCGAAGTCCCATTCGACGGCGACGATCGTGCCGCCGGCCGGGGGTGCTTCGGCGTGCACCGCGAGGGTGACCGTCGAACCTGCGGGGACCTCGGCGCGGGAGGCGCCGTTCGCCGTGACGGCCACGACCGGCTGCACGCCGCCGCGCGCAACAGCGGACGCGGGCAGGCGGACCTGCCCGTCGACGTACTCGTAGGCCGTCGACGCGGGCGGGACGCCCTCTTCGACCCAGCGGGCCAGGTCGACGAGCCCCTGCTCGATGATCGGGGTGTAGTCCACGAGCCAGGTATTGCTCGCACGCAGCGGCGAGGAGGGCAGGAAGGCCGGGCTGACGTGCTCGGCGTTCTCCGTCCACTGGAGCCGGAACCGCTCGGCCGCGCCCTCGGCGCCCTGGGCCTGGTGCACCGCCCGCTCGTAGATGATCCCCTGCGACGGCCAGAGGGAGGAGTCGTGAGTGTGGTGGATCCACAGCAGCTTGCCCCGGTACTGGCCCGTGTAGGAGACCCCCATGAGCGGCGACATGAGCGGGACGGGGTGTTGCCGGTAGATGGGCCGGCCGGCCACCCGGAGCGAGTCGAACTGGCTGTCCTCCATGACGTGGTGGCGGTGGAAGTAGCAGAAGGCGAGGAACGCGCGGTTGTCGACGTGGACCTCGTCACCGGGCCGGACCCCGCTGAAGCGCAGCGCGTTCGCCTCCCCGTGCCCGTCGCCGGCCAGCAGGTTGCCCGCGGTGCCGATGCAGTAGAGCTGACGCCCCTTCGCGTCGCCGCCCACCATGTGGAGGCCTGCCCCCAGCCGGTAGCCGTCGGGCAGGCCGGCGACCTCGATGGCGTAGGGCAGGTCGAGGGTCGCCTGGTCCCCTGCCATGATCCCTGCCATGGTCCGCATCAGCAGGTACTCGCTTCCGGCGAAGGCTGGGTCAGTGAGCAGGTCTCTCGCGGTCACGACCCGGTCGACGGCAACCGTCGCGTCGATCAGGTCCGGGGCGACGACGTCGGGCAGGTCGTGGCCCACGTACCCGGGCGTGCTCCAGAAGTCCCTGAAGTAGTCGGGGTCCTGCTCGATGAGCAGGTCGGCGATGGAGGTCCACAGCCAGATCTGGCCCATCGGGGTGAAGATCATGAACTCGTCGCCGAAGGGGAAGCCCTGTCGGTAGAGGCTGGCGAGCTCCTCCCGCTCGTGGCTGGTGAGCCCCTCGAAGGGGTCGCCGCTCCCGCCGGGTTGCATCGCGTCGATCAGCCGGAGCTGCTTTGCCGGGTCGCACAGGAGCCGGGCGACGTTGAACATGCACGCGAAGCTCATGACCTGCGCGCCCTTGATCCGCTCGGTCGCAGGGAATGGCCGGACGTCCCCGCCCCCCATGAAGGGGAGCGCCCCGTCGAAGACGTCCGGGGCGTTCTCGAGCACGAGCGGCGAGCGCCGCCCGCCGCCGCTGCCTCCCCAGACGTAGGAGTGGTGGGGAGCCTCGCCGTAGACCTGCGCGGCGACGTGCTTGGAGAACCGGGCCGACTCGGCCGCGGCCCGCCACCCGTAGAGGGTGGGGTCGTCGCCGGCGCGAGGGTCGACGTCGTCGCCGATGTGCCCCATGTTCGACTCGGCCATGTAGCCGCCAAGCCGGACGGTGAGCGCCAGGCCCCCGATCAGTTCGCCCATGGGGCCGCCGAATGCGTCCTCGTGGCCGGCATGGGCCCCCTCGAGGGGCATGTACATCCGGCCCCTCCACTCCTCTTTGGCAGGGAAGTAGAAGGTGAACCGGGTGTCGCACCCCGAGAAGCCGCCGTGGACGTGGCGGTGCGGGTACGGCTGGTCGCGCCACTCGTCCACGTCGACGTAGGGCGGCCCGAAGAAGGGGTCGCTCACCTCGTAGGAGGCACAGTCGATCGCCGAGCTCGTCGTCATGGTCCCTCTCCCCGGACGTGTCCGCTCATGCCGGACCGGCGCGCCGCCTGCGGCGGGATCACACGCGGCTGGCGGAGCCCTCGTCGCCGGCGGAAGCGACCCTACCGGTTGCTCCGGTAGGTGTCAACGTCGTTGACGCGGGGGAGGCCGACGCCGCGCCGGGCGCTCCTTCACGCGGGCGCGGGCGCCGCGCAGCACGAGCTCCACGCCCTCCTCGAAGGCGGCCGCCGACGCCGGCTGGAGCTCGGGTGGGACGTGCACCAGCATGTGGCCTGCGTTGAGCAGCACGAGGATGAAGGTGACCCGGGCGGCCTCGTGCTCTGAGAGGCCTGCGGCGCACAACGGGTCGGTGATGAGCTTGGCCAGGTCGACGGAGCTGAACTCGGGGATGTGGGCGGCGATGTAGGCGGCCATCCCCGGGTACTGGCCCAGCAGCCCGTGGACGGCGAGCATGACCGACCTCGCCTGGTCGAACCCGTCGCCGGTCGAGGCGGGGGGACGGATCCTCCCGTAGAGCTCCTCGGCCACCAGGCGCAAGAGGGCGTGCTTGTTCGGCACGTGCTTGTACGTCGCGCCCAGCGCGACCCCGAGCCGCTCGGACAGCAGCCGCATCGACAGTCCGTCGACGCCGCGCTCGCGGATGATCTCGGCCGCTTCGAGGACGATCGCCCGCTCGCTCAGCGCCTGGGAGCCACGCTGGGAGCCACGCTGGGAGCCACGAGGGGCCTGCTGGCGCCGGCTCGCCGGCGGCCGGTCGGCGCGGGCGGGGCGGGCGGGGCGGGCGGGGCGGGCGGGGCGGGGCACCCTTCCCATGCTAACGACCGGTGCGACGTGCCGGCTCCTCGAAGGCCTCGCCTGACCGCGCGACGGGGCCGCTCGTGGCAGCGCGACGGGGACGCTCGTGGCAGCCCGCCGCGGGTACGCTCGCCGGGCACGGAACGCTGGCGCGGTGCTCGCTGCCGAAGGAAGCGGAGGTGCAATGAGCGGGGTGCTCGAAGGCATCAAGGTCGTCGAGGTGTCGATGTGGGCCTACGTGCCCTCGGCCGGCGCCGTCCTGGCGGAGTGGGGAGCCGACGTGGTGAAGGTGGAGGGGCCCGAAGGCGACCCGATCCGCCAGCTGGTCGTGGGCGGGGTGCGCAGCGAGGGGCCCGCGTACACGTGGGAGGTGTGGAACCGGAACAAGTCGGGGATCGCCCTGGACCTGACCCAGCCCGAAGCGCAGGAGATCCTCCACGAGCTGGTGGCTCGGGCAGACGTCTTCCTCACGAGCATCCTCCCCGGCACCCGCCCGAAGCTCGGCATCGACGCGGACACGATCAGGGCCAGGAACCCGAGCATCGTCTACGCGGCGGGCACCGGGGCCGGGCCCCTCGGGCCGGAGGCGGGCAAGGGCGGCTACGACTCGATCTCGTTCTGGTCGAGGGGCGGCGTGTCTGCGGGGGTGACCCCAGAAGGGCAGGACCCGATCCCGATGCCCTCGGGCGCGTTCGGCGACTCGCTGTCGGGCATCGCCCTTGCGGCGGGGATCGCGGCCGCGCTCGTGCGCAGGTCGCGGACCGGCGAGGGCTGCGTGGTCGAGGGCGCCCTGTTGGGCACGGCAATGTGGGCCATGCAGATGGCCATCGTCGGCGCCCACCAGGCCGGGATCCCCGAGATGCCCAAGAGCACCCGTCAGACCGCCTTCAACCCGCTCGTCAACAACTACCCCACGTCCGACGGTCGTTGGGTGGCGCTGTGCATGCTCCAGCCCGACGTGTACTGGGAGGGCCTCTGCCGGGCGATCGGGCGCGAGGATCTCGTCACGGACCCGCGCTTTTCCACCGCCGAGGCTCGCGCCCAGAACGTGCGCGACTGCGTGGCCGAGCTCGACAAGACGTTCCTCGCGCACCCCCTCGAGCACTGGCGCCAGGTCCTGTCCACCCAGCGCGGCCAGTGGGACGTGGTGCAGCGGGCGGGTGACCTCGTCGAGGACCCGCAAGCCCAGGCGAACGGGTTCGTCCAGACCGTCACCTATGAGGGCGGCCACGTGCTGCCGCTCGTGTCGACGCCCGTCCTCTTCGACCGGCAGCTCCCCCGGCTCTCGCCTGCTCCCGAGCTGTCGGCTGACGCCGACGCCATCCTCGCCTCCCTCGGTTGGGACGAGGAGCGCATCATCGAGGCCAAGGTTCGCGGGGCCGTGGTCTGAGCGTTGCCGACCCGGTCCCGCCCGAGCCGGCGGCCGCAGCGAGCAGTGCGGGCGTCGCGCTGGCGAGGAGCACGGGCGCATCCGACCGGGCCGTGACCGCCGGTGCGTCGGGGCCGACCTCGGCCGAGGCCACCTCGAGGGTCTGGCCCTTGGGCTCGGGCAGCGCCACCAGGGTGAGGACGATCCCGACGGCTGAGACCCCTGCCATCACGCCCATCACACCGCTGATGCCGACCGCCGACAGCAGGTGGGGGACGAACAGGGCGCCGAGGAACGCACCGAGCTTGCCGGCCGCGGCCGAGATCCCGTCTGCGGTGCCCCGCACCGAGGTCGGGAAGATCTCCGAGGGGTAGACGAAGGTCGTCTGGTTGGGGCCGAACTCGATGAAGAAGTAGCTGATGGCGAACAGCGGCAGGAACAAGCCGACTGCGGTCGCCCCGTCGGGCAGCAGCCAGATGAGGGTGAAGGCGGCGGTCATCACTGCGAAGCCCTGCCACTGGATGCGCTTGCGCCCGATGCGGTCCATCAGGAGCACGGCCACCCAGTAGCCGGGGAAGGCCGCGACGGCGAAGATGGCAAGTGAGATGAGCGTGTGGTCCAGCAGCGTCCCCTTCGGTTGGAGGAGCTTCAGGATGAGGGGGCTCGAGACCGAGTTGCCGTAGAAGGCGATGTCCATGAGAAACCAGCTCCCGCCGGTGCCGACCAGCCGGAGCAGGAAGGGCTTCGAGGTGAGCCGCGCGCGCAGCGCCCTGCCGCTGCCGTTGCCGAGCGGCCTGGTCGGCGTGGCGGCAGGGCTCGAGCCGTTGCCCTGCACGGCGGGCCGCGTGCCGGTCACCCAGGCCACCGTGGTGGCGGCCGCCGCCACGTCACCCTTCACGCTCAGGGTGTAGCGAGGCGTCTCGCGGATCCTGCGCCGCAGGTAGATGACCGAGGCGGCCGGGATGGCGCCGAGGCCGAGCATGAGGCGCCAGGCGATGCCGTCGGGAACCCCCGCGCCGAGGAAGATCGACGCGATCGCCGGTCCCGCCAGGAGCCCGAGGCCCTGCATGGCGAACACCGAGCCGATGAGCCGGCCGCGGGACCGCTTGTTGGCGTACTCCGCGGTGATCACGGCCGAGGTGGCGTAGTCCCCGCCCACCCCGTAGCCGACGACCAGCCGGAAGACGAAGAGCGAGGTGAAGTTCCACGCGAACGCCGTCAAGATGGCGCCGGCCACCAGGATCGCCACCTCCACGCCGTACATCCGCTTGCGGCCCAGGTGGTCCATCAGCTTGCCGAAGGTGAGCGCGCCGGCCATCGACGCCAGCAGCGACGCCGAGTTGAGCAACGACACCTGGTTGGTGCTCAGGTGGAAGATCGGCGTGAGCAGCACCGTGACCGTCCCGATGATGAACAGGTCGTAGGCGTCCGTGAAGAACCCCATGCCGGCCGTGAGCACCGTCAGCCAGTGCTTCCGGCCCACCTCGGCCTCGTCCAGCGGCCGGTACAGCTCCGTCGCCGACGCCGTCTGGTCACTCACAAGCCTCTCCTCCCGTCGCCTCGACGAGCACCCGTTTCGTCGGCCCGTGCCGGTACGTCACCATCGTGGCGTGCAGGGGTGACCGGGCCGGAAACGCTCGGTGTTCGCCAGGTAATCTGGAAGTGAACGTTCGGTGAACCGCTCGCCTGGGAGGCTGGTGCCGGCCCTCGACGGGGCGCGCCGCGTCACGGGGCGCCCCCCGTCACGGCCGGGCGATACCCCGGGCCCCCACGCCCCGATCAGTCGTCGCGACCGTCGAGGCGGACGTCTGGCAGGCCGTGCTCGCGGCGCCAGCGCCGGTTGCGCTCGGCCACGTGGGCGGGCAGCGCGCGGTAGTCGTCGTCCCAGCTCAGGATCATGCCCCGCTCGAGCATCGTGTCGACCGGCACGCCGGGGGTGGCCGGCTTCTCGAGCCCGTCCGCCACGTCGGAGAAGGCGTCGCCGGACAGCAGGGACTTCACCCGCTCGGTGTCGTAGCCGAGGAGGTCCCGGAGCACCCGCTCGTTGTCCTCTCCGAACGTCGAGGTGCCCCGTCGTACGTCGCCGGGGGTCGCCGCCATCCCGTACCACGTGCCCGGCCAGATCCGCAGCCCGATCTCGGATCCCCAGGCTGCCCGGAAGTACTCGAGCGCCTGGACCCCCGCGTCGGCGTGGAGGTCCTTCGAGGTCTGCACGGCACCGGCGGGTACGCCAGCCTGCTGGAGCAGGCGCATCGCCTCGTGCTTGGCGCGCCCGCACGTCCACGCGGCGATCGCCTCGTCGATGCGGTCGTGCGCCGCGTACCGTCCCTCGTGCGTGCGCAGCCGCTCGTCACCTGCGAGGTCGCCGCGGCCGATCACCTCGCACAGGCGGGCCCACTGCTCGTCGGTCTCGACGGCCACCGCCACCCACGCGTCGGGGCCGGTGCACGGGTACACGCCCTGCGGCGCCCGCCAGGCATGGCGGTTGCCCGTGCGCGGCCGGTCCCTGCCCGTCACGCCAGCACGGCAGACGTCGATCAGCGTCGCGAACGTGGCGCACTCGTACTGGGACAGGTCGATCCACTGGCCCTGGCCCGTGCGACGGCGCTCTTCCAGCGCCGCGAGCGTGGCCGCGACGCCGACCGTCGCCG